>NZ_JABUMU010000012.1:74877-276336 GCF_013336625.1 Myxococcus sp. CA033
TGCCGGAGTTGCCGGTGCAGTACGCGGACTACGCGGTGTGGCAGCGGGAGTGGCTGAAGGGGGAGGTGTTGGAGGAGCAGTTGTCGTGGTGGAGGGCGAGGCTGGCGGGAGCCCCAGAGGTGCTGGAGGTGCCGACGGACCGACCGAGGCCGGCGGTGCAGGGGTATCGCGGTGCGAGCGTGGCGGTGAAGCTGTCCTCGGGGCTGAGCGAGAAGCTGAAGCGCTTGAGTCGGCAGGAGGGCGTGACGCTGTACATGACGTTGCTGGCGGGCTTCCAGGTGCTGCTGGCGCGCTACAGCGGACAGTGGGACGTGGTGGTGGGTTCGCCGGTGTCTGGGCGGACGACGAAGGAAGTGGAGGGCTTGATTGGCTTCTTCGTGAACACGCTGGTGGTGAGGACGGAGGCGTCGAGCGAGCTGACATTCCGCGAGATGTTGGGGCGTGTGAAGGAGTCGGTGCTGGGAGCCTTCGGGCACCAAGAGGTGCCGTTCGAGAAGCTGGTGGAGGCGTTGCAGTCGAGCCGTGACTTGAGTCGCGCGCCCCTGGTCCAGATTGCCTTCGGCTTGAACGGGCCCGCTGAGTTGCCGGCGCTGCCGGGGTTGTCCTCGGTTGAGGTGACGTACGAGCCGGGCATGGCGAAGTTCGACCTCGCGCTGTCGGTGCGTGAGGACGCGGAGGACCTGACGGGCTTCTGGGAACTCAACACGGACCTGTTCGACGCGGCGACCGTGGAGCGCATGGCGGCGCACTTCCAGCAAGTGCTGGAGGCGGCGGTGGAGAATCCGGAGGCGAGGCTGAACGCGCTTCCGATGTCGGGGCACCAAGAAGTGCCGGTGAAGGTGCCGGTTGTTCGTCTCCAGGCTCGGCGGTTGGACCGGCTGGCTCCGGAGGTCGTGCCGGAGGGGTTCATTGCTCCGCGGACGGCCATCGAGGAGCTGGTGGCGGCAGTCTGGGCTCCACTGCTGGGCGTGAGGCACGTGGGGGCCGAAGACAACTTCTTCGAGCGGGGAGGGCACTCGCTGCTGGTGATGCAGGTGGCCTCGCGGCTGCGCGAGGTGTTGGGCCGAGAGGTGTCGGTGCGGACGCTCTTCGAGGCGCCCACTGTCGCCACGCTGGCCAGGAGCCTGGAGAGCGGTGGTACCGGGCAAGGACGGCCAGCGCTGGTGCCCACGACTCGCACGGAGGCTCCGCCCCAGTCGTTCGCACAGCAGCGCCTGTGGTTCCTGGACCGGCTGGAGCCGAACAGCCCGCTCTACAACATTCCCCTCGCGATACGACTGACGGGGGCGATGGACGTCGCCGCCCTGGAGCGCTCCTTCCACACGTTGGTCCGTCGCCACGAGTCCCTGCGGACGACCTTCGAGCAAGGCGACCAAGGGGCGGTGCAGCACATCCAGCCCTTCGCGCCAGTGCCGCTGCGAGTGGTGGACCTGAGTGGCCTCCCTAGCGAGACCCGAGAGCAACAGGCGCTCCGACTGGGGGGCGAGGAAGGACGGCGCCCGTTCGACCTGGGAACGGGCCCGCTGCTGCGAGTGACGCTGTTGAAGCTGAGCGAGCAGGAGCACGTGTTGGTGCTGGTGCTGCACCACATCGTCGCGGACGGCTGGTCGATGGGCGTGCTCACGAAGGAGCTGGAGACGCTCTACAGCTCCTTCGTGAAGGGCGAGGCCGCAACGTTGCCGGAGTTGCCGGTGCAGTACGCGGACTACGCGGTGTGGCAGCGGGAGTGGCTGAAGGGGGAGGTGTTGGAGGAGCAGTTGTCGTGGTGGAGGGCGAGGCTGGCGGGAGCCCCAGAGGTGCTGGAGGTGCCGACGGACCGACCGAGGCCGGCGGTGCAGGGGTATCGCGGTGCGAGCGTGGCGGTGAAGCTGTCCTCGGGGCTGAGCGAGAAGCTGAAGCGCTTGAGTCGGCAGGAGGGCGTGACGCTGTACATGACGTTGCTGGCGGGCTTCCAGGTGCTGCTGGCGCGCTACAGCGGACAGTGGGACGTGGTGGTGGGTTCGCCGGTGTCTGGGCGGACGACGAAGGAAGTGGAGGGCTTGATTGGCTTCTTCGTGAACACGCTGGTGGTGAGGACGGAGGCGTCGAGCGAGCTGACATTCCGGGAGATGCTGAGGCGTGTCCGGGACGCGGTCCTGGGCGCGCTCACGCACCAGGAGGTGCCGTTCGAGAAGCTGGTGGACGCGTTGCAGTTGTCTCGCGACTTGAGCCGCTCGCCGTTGGTGCAGGTGTCCTTCGCGCTCCAGAGTGCGCCGTCGGGGGCCCTCTCGTTGCCGGGGCTCACGCAGCAGCCGATGGACCTGGGAACGAGGACCGCCAAGTTCGACCTCGCGTTGTCCATGGGAGAGGACGCGGAGGGACTGTCAGGCACCTGGGAGCTGAACACGGACCTATACGACACGGCGACCGTGGAGCGCATGGCGACGCACTACCAGCGGTTGCTGGAGGCGGTCGTCGAGGTGCCGGAGGCGACCCTGCGTGCGCTGCCGATGCCTGGGCATCGCGAGGTGCAGGAGAAGGCTGTCGGTTCCCGCATCCAGTCACGCCAAGGCGAGCGCGTGATTCCGGAGCAGGGGTTGGAGGACTTCATCGCGCCCAGGACCGCGATGGAGGAGCTGGTGGCGGAGACCTGGGTCCCGCTGCTGGGCGTGAAGCGGTTGGGCGCGGAGGACAACTTCTTCGAGCGGGGAGGGCACTCGCTGCTGGTGATGCAAGCCGCGTCGCGGCTGCGAGCGGCGTTGGGGCACGAGGTTCCGGTGCGCATGCTCTTCGAGGCACCCACGGTGTCCTCGTTGGCCACGAGTCTGTCCGTGTTGGCGCGGGGTGGGCTCGGGGTTCGGAGTCCGCCGCTGCTCCCCGCATCGCGGGTGGATGCACCACCCCTGTCTTTCGCGCAGCAGCGCTTGTGGTTCCTCGACCGGCTGGAGCCGAACAGCCCGCTCTACAACATCGCCCTGGCCGTGACGATGGAGGGCGTGCTCGACATTGGCGCGCTGGAGAAGGCGTTCCATGCGCTGGTTCACCGCCACGAGTCCCTGAGGACGACGGTCCGACAGGTTGCGCTCGGTGCGGTCCAGCACATCAGTCCTTCCATGGCGGTCCCGCTGCCCGTGGTGGACCTGCGCGGGCTGCCCGTGGAGGCCCGAGCGCATGAAGCCTTGAGGCTCGGGATGCAGGAGGAACGGCGTCCTTTCGACCTGGGCACGGGTCCGCTGCTGCGAGTGACGCTGCTGAAGCTGAGCGAGCAGGAGCATGTGCTGGTGCTGGTACTGCACCACATCGTGTCCGACGGTTGGTCGATGGGCGTGCTCACGAAGGAGCTGGAGGCGCTCTACACCGCCCATGCGAAGGGCGGGGACGCGGCGTTGCCGGAGTTGCCCGTGCAGTACGCGGACTACGCGGTGTGGCAGCGAGAGTGGCTGAAGGGGGAGGTGCTGGAGGAGCAGTTGTCGTGGTGGAGGGCGAGGTTGGAGGGCGCCCCCGAAGCGCTGGAGCTGCCGACCGACCGACCGAGGCCCGCGGTGCAGGGGCATCGTGGCGCGAGCGTGGCGGTGAGGCTGTCCTTCGAGCTGAGCGAGAAGCTGAAGCAGTTGAGCCGGCGGGAAGGTGTGACGCTGTACATGTCACTGCTGGCGGTGTTCCAGGTGCTGCTGGCGCGCTACAGCGGACAGTGGGACGTGGTGGTGGGTTCGCCGGTGTCTGGGCGGACGACGAAGGAAGTGGAGGGGCTGATTGGCTTCTTCGTGAACACGCTGGTGGTGAGGACGGAGGCGTCACGTGCGCTGACGTACCGGGAGCTGCTGGCCCAGGTCCGGGAGTCGGTGCTGGGCGCCTTCGCGCATCAGGAAGTGCCGTTCGAGAAGCTGGTGGACGCGTTGCAGTTGTCTCGAGACTTGAGCCGCTCGCCGTTGGTGCAGGTGTCCTTCGCGCTCCAGAGTGCGCCGTCGGGGGACCTGTCGTTGCCAGGGCTCGCGCTGCGTCCGCTGGACCTGGGGACGCAGGTGGCGAAGTTCGACCTCGCGTTGTCCGTGCGAGAGGACGCGGAGGGAATGGCGGGGTACTGGGTGTTCAACACGGACCTGTTCGACACGGAGACCGTGGAGCGCCTGGCCATCCACTACGAGCGGTTGCTGGAGTCCGCCGTGGCGATGCCCGAAGCGCGGCTGGATGCGCTCGGGATGCCTGGGCACATTGAAGTGCCGGAGAGGACTCCGTCCGTTCGCATCCACGCCCATCGCACGGAGCGGCAGGATTCCGAGCAGATGTCGGAGTCCTTCATCGCGCCCAGGACGGCGATGGAGGAGCGGGTGGCGGAGATCTGGGCTCCGTTGCTCGGCGTGAAGCGCGTTGGCGCGGAGGACAACTTCTTCGAGCGAGGAGGGCACTCGCTGCTGGTGATGCAGGTGGCCTCGCGGTTGCGCGAGCTGCTGGGCCGCGACGTGCCAGTGCGGGTGCTCTTCGAGGCACCCACGGTGTCCGCGCTGGCCTCTCGATTGGATGAACTCTTGAAGGACGGGCTCAGGACAGGTCGTCCAGAGTTGGTCCGCACGGAACGGACGGAGGCACTGCCTCAGTCCTTCGCGCAGCAGCGCTTGTGGTTCCTCGACCGGCTGGAGCCGGGTGGCTCGCTCTACAACATCGCGCTCGCGATGAAGCTGGAGGGCGTGCTCGACGTGAAGGCTCTGGAGCGTGCCTTCAATGAGCTGGTCCGTCGTCACGAGACCCTGAGGACGACCTTCCATCAGCATGCGCAGGGGGCCGTGCAGCGCATCCACGCCGCCGCGTCCCTGCCGTTGTCCGTGGTGGACCTGAGTGGCCTCCCCGTCGAAACCCGAGAGCAAGAGGCCCTCCGACTGGGAGCCGAAGAAGGGCGGCGTCCGTTCGACTTGAGCGCGGGCCCGCTGCTGCGAGTGGCGCTGCTGAAGCTGAGCGAGCAGGAGCACATCCTGGTGCTGGTGCTGCACCACATCGTGTCCGATGGCTGGTCCACGTGGGTGCTCACGAAGGAATTGGAGACGCTCTACGGCGCCTACGTGAAGGGCGAGGCCGTGACGCTGCCGGAGTTGCCCGTGCAGTACGTGGACTACGCGGTGTGGCAGCGGGAATGGCTGACGGGGGAGGTGCTGGAGGAGCAGTTGTCGTGGTGGAGGACGAAGCTGGCGGGAGTCCCCGAAGCGCTGGAGGTGCCGACGGACCGGCCGAGGCCGGCGGTGCAGGGGTACCAGGGCGCGAGCGTGGCGGTGAAGCTGTCCTCTGAGTTGAGCGAGAAGTTGAAGCAACTGAGCCTGCGGGAGGGCGTGACGCTGTACATGACGCTGCTGGCGGGCTTCCAGGTGCTGCTGGCGCGCTACAGCGGACAGTGGGACGTGGTGGTGGGCTCGCCAGTGTCGGGGCGGACGACGAAGGCGGTGGAGGGGCTGATTGGCTTCTTCGTGAACACGCTGGTGGTGAGGACGGAGGCATCGGGTGAGCTGACGTTCCGGGAGATGTTGGGGCGTGTGAAGGAGTCGGTGCTGGGGGCCTTTGGGCACCAGGAAGTGCCGTTCGAGAAGCTGGTGGAGGCTCTGAGCCTGAAGCGCGACATGAGTCGCGCGCCGTTGGTCCAGGTGGTGTTCCAGCTCTTGAACACGCCTTCGGGAGACCTGTCGTTGTCCGGTCTCACGCAACGCCCGTTGGACCTGGGGCTTCGTGCCGCCAAGGTCGACCTCGCGCTGGGATTGAGAGAGACCGCCGACGGTATCGAGGGAGGACTCGAGTTCAGCAGCGACCTGTACGACGTCGCGACCATGGAGCGCTTCGGAGAGCACCTGGAGCGCCTGCTGGAAGGCGCGGTGACCGAGCCGGGCCGGCGACTGCGAGACCTTCCGCTTCTGAGTGTGTCCTCACGACAGTCGCTGCTGGCGCGGGGTGGCAGCGAAGCGCCCTTCGAGGGTGAGTGCCTGCACCGGTTGTTCGAGGCCCAGGTCGCACGAACGCCCGAGGCAGTGGCGGTGGAGATGGAGGGGCAGACGCTGACCTACGCCCAGCTCGACCGGAGAGCCCACAAGTTGGCCACGGTGTTGCGCAAGTGGGGCGTGAGGCCCGACGTGGTGGTGGGCCTGTGCCTGGGGCCGAGCCTCGACTGGGTCGTGGCGATGCTCGCCATCCTCAAGGCGGGCGGCGCCTACCTGCCGATGGACCCTGAGCATCCACCGGAGCGCCTCGCGTACATGCTGGATGACGCGAAGGTCGCGCTGCTGGTGTCGCGCTCGGAAGAGGCGTCGCAACTCGCCTACTCGGGGGCCACCGTGTTGCTGGATGAAATCGGTGAGCTCGATGACCTGGTGGGCGGGGAATCGCTGGCGCCCGAAGTCACGGCGCGAAACCTCGCGTATGTCATCTACACGTCGGGGAGCACGGGGCGCCCGAAGGGGACGCTGCTGACGCACCGGGGAGCCGCGAATCTGGCTGAGTCCTTCCCCTCGGTGCTCGGTGGCCTTGGCCCGGGCGACAGGACGTTGATGTTCGCGACGGTGAGCTTCGATGCCTCCGTGGCGGAGGTCTTCCCCGCACTGCTGAACGGGGCGACGCTGGTCCTGGCGCGGCGCGCGCAGATGGCACCTGGAAGGCCATTGACGGAGTTGCTCGCGCGCGAGCGAATCTCCGTGGCGACCCTGCCGCCGTCGGTCCTGGCGATGATGCCGGTGGTCGAGCTTCCCAGGCTTCGAGTCCTGCTCTCCGCCGGCGAGTCCTGCACCGAGGAACTGGTGGCACGGTGGAGCCCGGGGCGACGTTTCATCAATGGCTATGGCCCGACGGAAGGAACGGTGGCCGCGACCTGGGGCGAGTGCTTCCCGGGAACACGTCCCACGATTGGCAGGCCGTTGCGCAACGTGGTGGTGCGGGTGATGGATGACGCGGGCAATCTGGCTCCCACTGGAGTCTGGGGCGAGCTGTACCTCGGTGGCGTGGGACTGGCGCGAGGGTACCTGGGGCGTCCGGACCTGACGGCCGAGCGCTTCGTCCCGGACCCGTATGGTGAAGGGGGACGGCTATATCGAACGGGTGACGTGGTGCGGCTGCTCGAAGACGGAAGGTTCGAGTACCTGCGCCGTGCCGATGCCCAGGTGAAGGTGCGCGGTGTGCGCGTCGAGCCCGCGGAGGCGAGTGCCGCGCTCGCGGCGCATCCGGAGGTCCGCTCCGCCGTGGTCATGGGCCGGGAAGACACGCCGGGAGACATGCGGCTGGTGGCGTATGTGGTGCCGACGGAGGAGGCCACGTTGACGGCCGATGTGCTGCGCGCGTGGTTGAAGCGCTCGTTGCCGGAGCCGTGGATTCCGTCGGTGTTCGTGGTGCTGCGCGAGTTGCCGCTCACACCGAATGGGAAGGTGGACTGGAAGGTGCTGCCCTCGCCAGAGGCGCACCGGCCAGAGCTGAGCGGTGGCTACGTCGAGCCTCAAGAAGGCCTGGAGCAGGTGATCGCCCAACTGGTGGCGGAGGTGCTGAAGCTGGACCGCGTGGGCGCGGACGACAACTTCTTCGACCTGGGCGGCAACTCACTCCTGCTCCAGATGTTGCAGATGAAGCTGGAGGAGCGACTGGGGCGCAAGGTGCCGTTGGTGTCGCTGCTCCAGTTCCCCACCGTGCGCACGCTCGCTGCTCAGTTGGGGCCCGCCCCGGAGCCGGAGGCGCCTCGCCAGCCCGCGACTTCCGGAGACAGGCGTGAGGGCCTCCAGCGATTGGCACAGCAGCGGCGGCGGCGACCGGGCTCGGATTAACGCAGCAAGCGCGCCAACTTCGCTCCGAGCACCTCGACATGGGGTGCTTGCAGCATCGTGTGGTGGTCGCCAGGGACGACCTCCACGCGCGCCGCCGCGCCCAGGTCCAACCAGCCGAGTTCCGGGTGAGGTGGGAAGCCGGGAGGTGGCTGTTGGGCGCGGAAGTATTGGAACTCGCCCCCGCTCCAGCGCGGCGGCACGTAGAGACTCAATGCCCGCGTGTTCGCGCGCAGCACGTCCAGTTGTCTGCGGGCCGCTTCGAATTCCGAGAAGGGGGGCTCGATACCGTCCCGCGCCGCTTCCTCCTGGAGCAGGCGGAACTGCTCTTCGACGGACAAGTCCTTCGGCCACTCGGTGGAAGGTGTGAACGTCTTCCCCGCGCGGAAGGTCAGCAGCGAGACCTGGTCCGCGAGCTCCGCGGAGACGTGCCCAGGTGGCGGCGTGTCCAGGAGCGCGCACAGGGGCACGCTCTCGCCTTCAGCCGACAGTCGGCGCGCCATCTCGTAGGCGATGGTTCCACCCAGGGATGCACCCACGAGCAGATAGGGACCTCGGGGCCGTACGGTGCGAAGCGCCGTGAGGTAGTGCTCCGCCATCTGCTCCACGGTGGTGTGGCACGAGGTGCCCGAGTTGAGTCCCGCCGACTCGAAGCCGTACATGGGCCGCTCGGGAGCGAGGTGTCTCGCCAGCTCACGGTAGAAGAGCACCTGTCCACCGGCTGCATGCACGAAGAAGACAGGCACCCCGTAAGTTCCCTCCTGGAGTCGCACGAGGCAACTGGGGGCCGTGGGCGCGGCGTCGCGAGCACCTTCTCCAATGCGCGCGGCGAGTCGCGCGATGGTGGGAGATTCCAGCACGGCCTTCAGTGGAAGCCGCGCTCCAAGTCGGTCCTCGATACGGGCACTCAATCGCAAGGCGAGGAGGGAGTCGCCACCCAGCGCGAAGAAGTCGTCATGGATGCCGATGTTCTCCAGGTGGAACGTGAGCCGGAAGCACTCGAGCAACACCTGCTCCGTGGCATCGCGAGGCGCCGAGGCGCGCGGGCCCTCGTCGCGACCCATGGCGGGCCGCACTTCTTCGCGGGCTTCCACGGCACGAGTGGTCGAGGGCGCCGTGGGAGCCGTGGCGGGCTCAATCCAGTGTCGCTCCCGGTCGAAGCTGTAGCCCGGCAGTGGGACGCGTCGGCGCCGCTCTCCGGCGCGGAAGCGCTCCCAGTCGATGGTGATGCCCGCGAGCCAGGCCTCTCCGAGTGACGCGAGTGGATGCGGGGGCTGCTCGGCGGAGGCGGACGCCAACGTGGAGAGGACGGGCTGCGAGGTGCGGGTCGGATGTCGCCGCGCGAGCGAAGACAGCGCCGTGCCCGGGCCAACTTCGATGAAGGCGCGGTCTCCCGTGGAGAGCAGCAGGTGAAGTCCGTCGGAGAAGCGGACTGTCTCGCGCAGATGGCGGCACCAGTACAGTGGGTCCGCTGCTTCGCGCTCGCCGAGCCAGCGCCCGGTGACGCTCGACACCACGGGCAACTTGGGGGCACGGGGGGAGAAGCGGGAGACCACGCGTGCGAAGTCCGCCAGATGTGGTTCGAGCATCACCGAGTGCGCCGCGCGACTCATACGCAGTCTCCGCGTCTCGACGCCTCGCGTGGCGAGCGCGGTCTCCAGGGCATCGAGCGCCTCCAGCGGGCCCGAGAGGACGCAGTCGGAGGGTGTGTTGATGGCCGCCACGGACAGCAGGGGATTCAGCAGGGGCTCCACCTGGGCCAGCGGCGCGAGGACCGCCGTCATCCCGCCAGGAGGGAGCCGCTCCATGATTCTGCCGCGCGCGGCGACCAGCTCCAACGCCTCTTCGAGCGTGAAGACTCCGGCCAGACAGGCCGCGACGTACTCGCCCAGGGAATGGCCGAACAGCGCCTCGGGCTGGACACCCCGGGACAGCCAGAGCTGCGCCAGCGCCCAGTCACAGGTGAACAGCGCCGCCTGGGTCCACACCGGACGTGCCAGCTCACGAGCCGCCGTGTCGTAGCGCTCCGGGGGCGCGAACATCACCTCGCGCAGGTCACCACCGAGCGGGGCACGCAGCAATGCGGCACATCGGTCCACGGCTTCGCGGAACGCGGGCTCACCGAGCAGCTCCGCGCCCATGTTCACTCGCTGCGTGCCTCCGCCCGGGAACAGGAAGACGGCGCTTCTTCGCTCTGCTTCATCGAAGGCGGTGCGAGGTCGAAGTGGGTCGCCCTGGTGCCTCAAGCGCGCGGAGGTCTCCGAGAGCGTGCTCGCGGTGACGAAGCGTCGCCAGCCGAAGCGATTGCGTCCGACTTGAAGGGTGTGGGCCACGTCCGCGAGCGCGGCCTGGGTGTGGCCCAGGTGCTCGGACAGCGCCGTGGTCATCCGCTCCAGCGCGGCCTCGGACCTGGCGGACAGCAACACCAGTTGTTGTTCCGCACGAGGCGGGTCGCTCGCCGGAGTGGGGGCCTCTTCGAGCACGACGTGTACGTTGGTGCCGCCCATGCCGAACGAACTCACCCCCGCGCGTCGAGGGCCCGCGCTGTTCCAGGGACGAGGCTCGGCCACGACGTAGAAGGGACTGCCCGCGAGCTCCAGCAGGGGATTGGGCTGACGGAAGTGGACGGTGGGCGGAAGCTGTCGGTGCTCCAGCGCCAGCACCGCCTTGATGAGTCCGGACACTCCGGCCGCCGCGTCGAGATGGCCCAGGTTGCTCTTCACCGAGCCCAGGCCGATGGTGCCGGGGGCCACGCCTTGGAAGACCTGCTTGAGCGCGGTGACCTCGACAGGGTCTCCCAGCGGCGTGCCCGTGCCGTGGGCTTCGATGAAGGAGATGGAGCGGGGTTCGACTCCGGCCAGGGCCAGTGCATCGCTGATGGCGGCGACCTGCCCGGAGACGGACGGCGCGGTGAAGCCCGCCTTGCTGCTGCCATCGTTGTTGGCGGCGGAGCCGAGGATGACCGCGCGAATCGGGTCTCCATCCGCGAGCGCGTCCTCCAGTCGCTTGAGGAGCACCACGCCGACACCGTTGCCCGGCACGGTGCCCGCCGCCTGGGAGTCGAAGGCGCGGCAGTGTCCATCAGGTGAGGAGATGCCTCCCTCCTGCGTGGGGTACGCGACGAGCTGCGGAGAGCGCACGGCCGCGCCTCCCGCGAGCGCGAGGTTGCACTCCCCCGCGAGCAGCGCCTGACAGGCGAGGTGCACCGCGGTCAGCGATGTGGAGCACGCCGTCTGCACCGTCATCGCGGGCCCGGTGAGGTTCAGCTTGTAGGCCACGCGCGTCGCCAGGAAGTCGCTGTGCGTCCCGAGGATGCTCTCCGTCCAGTCGCTGGAGCGCCGCTCCATGCTGGGCAGGACGTTCGTCAGGAGATAGGTGCTGAGCGAAGCGCCGCCATAGATGCCCACGTGCAGCGGCCGGGCCCGCGCGGCATACCCCGCGGACTCGAGCGCCCCCCAACAGCACTCCATGAAGAGGCGTTGCTGGGGGTCGAGCTGCTCGGCCTCGCGAGGGGAGTAGCCGAAGAAGCGCGCGTCGAAGAGGTCGGCATCCGCGATGACACCCGCCGCCGCGACCCAACCTTCGTCCGAGGGAAGTCCGGCCTTCGCGCGCTGCTCGGCATCCAGCACCGTGACGGATTCAACGCCCGAGATGAGGTTGGACCAGAATCGCCGTGCGTCCGAAGCGCCCGGAAAGCGCAGCGACAGCCCGACGATGGCGATGGCCGTCGGGCCGGGCGGCTCATGAGACACGTTCTCACCCATCCCCGGACTAGAGCATGGCTGGATGCGCGAGTTGAACGTGGATGGCCTCGTACGCTGATAAAACTGATTTAAGCTGGAATAACAGTCGCTGCGGAGGGTCCGCCATGAGTGCGCCCGAGGTGAAGCGAGAGGTAACGAAGGTGCATGGCCTGCCCCCGTTGGTGCCCGTGCCGAGGGACTCGCCTCCGCCGTTGTCCTTCGCCCAGCAGCGCCTGTGGTTCCTCGCGCAGGTGGACGCGGGTGGCTACTCCTACAACGTGCCCTTCTTCGCGCGCCTGAAGGGACGGCTCGACGTAGCGGCGCTCGAGCGCGCCCTGACGGCGCTGGTGATGCGGCATGAAGTCCTGCGCACCACGTTTGGTGAAGAGGCGGGGCGGCCGGTGCAGCGCATCGCGCCCGACGTCGCGGTGACATTGCTCGTGGAGCCCGTGGCAGGAGAGGACGAGGTCCTGCGCCACGCCGAGGCAGAGGCGCGTCGCCCGTTCGACCTGAGCGCTGGGCCGATGCTGCGCGCGCGGTTGTTGAGGGTGAGCGAAGACGAGCACGTGCTGATGTTGATGCTCCATCACGTCTCGTGTGACGGCTGGTCCATGGGGGTGATGGAGCGCGAGCTGCGAGAGCTGTATGGCGCCTTCACCGAGGGCCGCGCGCCGACGTTGCCCGGGTTGCCGGTGCAGTACGCGGACTATGCGCTGTGGCAGCGCGAGTGGCTGAAGGGGGAAGTGCTGGAGTCGCAGCTCGCGTGGTGGAAGGCGCTGCTGTCGGGAGCCTCTCCCGCGCTGGAGCTGCCCGTGGACCGGCCGAGGCCGCCGGTGCAGACGTTTCAGGGGGCCACCGTGGTGATGCCCCTCTCGCCGTCGCTCTCGCAAGCGGTGAAGACGCGGGGCCGCGCCGAGGGCGTGACGCCGTTCATGCTGTTGCTGGCGGGCTTCCAGGTGCTGCTGTCCCGGTACAGCGGCCAACGGGACGTGGTGGTGGGGATGCCCATCTCCGGGCGGAACCGACGCGAGCTGGAGAGCCTCATCGGCTTCTTCGTCAACACGCTCGCGCCGAGGCTGGACGTGGATGGGGAGGAGTCATTCCGGGCGATGCTCGGACGGGTGCGTCGGATGTGTCTGGGGGCCTACGCGAATCAGGACGTCCCGTTCGAGACGGTGGTCGAGGCGATGCGGCCGGTTCGGGACTTGAGTCGCTCACCGCTGTTCCAGGTGATGTTCGTCATCGAGGGGCCGCGCGCCCTGCCGTCCCTGCCCGGGCTCACGGCGAGCCAGGTGGTCTTCGACTCCGGCATGGCGAAGTTCGACCTCACGTTCTTCCTGCGAGAGACGGCCGAGGGCTGGGTCGGCATCTGGGAGTACAACAAAGCGCTGTTCGACGAGGCGACCCTGCGGCGGATGGCGGGTCACTACGTCACGTTGATGGAGGGACTCCTCGCGGACCCGGGGCGACGCGTCGGCGATGTGTCGTTGCTGGACGATGCGGAGCGGCGCGCGTTGCTGCGTGAGTGGAGTGGACGCGCGGATTCGAGCGCCGTGCCCGGCTTGATGCACGCGTGGGTCGAGGCGCAGGTGATGCGCTCGCCCGATGCCGTGGCCGTGACGGACGGACAGTCGTCGCTGACGTACGCGAGCCTGGAGCGGCGTGCGAATCAGCTCGCGCATCACCTGCTGGCGTTGGGCGTACGGCCCGGAGGCACGGTGGGCCTGTGCCTGGAGCGGGCCTCCCTGGAGATGCCGGTGGCGGTGCTGGCGACGCTGAAGGCCGGCGCGGCCTTCCTCCCGTTGGACCCGAGCTATCCATCACAGCGCCTGGAGCAGATGTTGGAGGACACGGGTGCGCCCGTGGTGCTGGTGCACGGTGCGCTGGAGCGCGCGTTGCCCGAGCGCACGGGGACACGGCGCGTCCGGTTGGAAGAGGAGGCGGGACGGATCGAGGCGCGGCCCATGCACGCTCCGGCCGTTCCGCTCTCACCGGAGACTCCCTGTTACTTCGTCTACACGTCGGGGAGCACGGGGCGGCCGAAGGGCATCCTCATGTCCCATCGCGCGGTGGGGAACATGCTGCGCTGGTTGCTCGCGCGCACCGTGGACGCGGGAGCGACGACGCTCCAGTTCGCCTCGCTGAACTTCGATGTGTCGTTCCAGGAGTTGTTCGGGACGTGGTGCCTGGGAGGCACCGTGCTGCTCGTGGGGGAGGAGGAGCGAAGGGACCCGGTGGCCTTGCTGCGACGCATGGTGACTCACGGCGTGGGGCGGTTGTACCTGCCCTTCGTGGCGCTCCAGGCGTTGTGCGAGGTGGCGCAACACGAAGCCGTGCTGCCGCCGCTGCGCGAAGTGGTGACGGCGGGTGAGCAGCTGCAGGTGACTCCCGCGCTGGTGTCCTTCTTCGAGCGGCTGCCGGGGTGCGTGCTGGAGAATCAGTACGGCCCTTCGGAGGCCCACGTCGTCACGGCCTGGAGGGCGCATGGACCGCCCGCGACGTGGCCCGCGCTGCCTCCGGTAGGCGTGCCCATCTCGAACGTGAAGGTGTACGTGCTCGACGAGCGGGGTGCTCCGAGTCCCGTGGGTGTGGTGGGAGAGGTGTACGTCGGGGGCGCGAGTCTCGCGCACGGTTACTGGGAGCGGGCGGAGCTGACGGCGGACCGGTTCATTCCGGATGCGCTGAGTGACGAGCCGGGCGCGAGGCTGTATCGCACGGGGGACAAGGCGCGGTGGTTGGGGGATGGGAATCTGGAGTTCCTGGGGCGGGTGGACGGGCAGGTGAAGGTGCGCGGCTTCCGAGTGGAGCTGGGCGAGGTGGAGGTGGCGCTGAAGGCGCTGCCGGGGGTGAAGGACGCGGTGGTGGTGGTGCGGCAGGAGGAGGGTGGGGAGAAGCGACTGGTGGGCTACGTGGTGCACGCGGAGCCGTGGGACGCGGAGGCGTTGAGGTCGCGACTGGAGCAACGGCTGCCGGAGTACCTGGTGCCGAGTGTCCTGGTGCGCCTGGAGGCCCTGCCGCTGGCTCCCACGGGCAAGGTGGACCGCAAGGCGCTGCCCGCACCGGGACGCCATCAGCTCGCGTCACGCAGGGCGCACGAAGGTCCGCGCGACGAGCTGGAGCGGATGCTGGTGCGCGTGTGGGAAGAGGTGCTGGGCGTGAGCCCCGTGGGGGTGACAGAGGACTTCTTCGCGCTGGGCGGCCACTCGCTGATGGCCATTCGATTGCTCGCGCGCATCCGGGGCGCGGTGGGCCGGGTGCTACCGGTGGCAACGCTCTTCCAGCGCGCGACGGTGGAACATGTCGCGTCCGTGTTGCGTCGGGAGTCCTCGATGTCCGCCTGGAGTCCGCTGGTGCGATTGCAGGAGGGACAGGGACAGCGGCCCTTCTTCTGTGTGCACGCGGTGGGCGGAACGGTCCTGAGTTACGCGGAGCTGGCGAAGTCGTTGGGGCCCGAGCAGCCGTTCTTCGGGCTCCAGTCGCGGGGGCTGGAGGGAGATGTGCCTCCGTGCGAGCTCATCCCGGAGATGGCGAGCCTCTATCTCTCAGCGATGAGGGAGGTGCAGCCACGCGGGCCGTATCGGCTCGGAGGTTGGTCGATGGGGGCCAGCATCGCGTGGGAGATGGCGCACCAGCTCCAACAGCAAGGCGAGCGGACAGAGGTGCTCGCGCTCATCGACGGCTTCGTGCGTCCGTTCGATGGAGAGGGCGCGGCGCCTGGGCACGATGAGGCCCGGCGTTTCGGCGCGATGTTCTACACGGACCTGATGCGCGCGGCGGGGAACGCTGTCGCGATGACCGACGAGGAACTCGCCCGAGAGGACCCCGAGACGCTGATGCGCACCCTGGCGGCGGCGAACCCGAGCGGAGTCCAGTCACTCGAAGCCCTGCGCCGGGTCTTCGAGGTGAACCTCCTGGCGGCGTGGAGCTACGTGCCGGCTCCCTACTCGGGGCCTGTCCTCTCCATCGAGGCCACGGGCACCACGCGTGTGCACGGCTGGGAGCAGGTGGCGACGGGCGAACTCACCGTCCACGCGATTCCCGGTGACCACTACTCCATCTTGCGCGGCCCCGACGTGACACGGCTCGCGTCACTGCTTCGTGAGCACCTCGGGCGGGCTCGGGGCCTCACGACGCGGTGAGGATGGCGGCACCCCGGAATTGCATCCCAGGCTCGAATGGCACGCCGCTGGATGCTCGAAGCAACCCCAGACTGCTCAATACCGACGGACGCTCGGCTCCGGGCCGGAGCCTCGGATGCGCCAGACGGTGAGGCGCTGCGAGTTGGTGTGGCTCACCACCATGCCATCCTGCTGCATCTGCTCCAGCAGACGGTTCGTCTTCAGGCGGTCCAGGCCCACGGCCTTCGCCAGCACGTCACCGGGCAGGCCGGTGATGTTGCGGCGCAGCTCGTTGACGATGGCCTTCTTGAACTCGTTCTTCTGCAGGCCGTCCAGGTCCTGCGTCTTCCACGCCTGGAGGACGCCCGCGGTGATGAGCACCAGCGTCAGCACCGCCACCAGCGGGTAGATGATGTGACTGTTCTGCTCCAGAATCTCGAAGTACTTCGGAGACATGGAGGAGACAGGACGGGTGTAGTCCGGAACTATCTGCGCGAGCAGGCCGGAGAGCTGCAAGGACAATGCGGGAAAGGTCGCCACGGCTCCCCAACTCTAGGGGGAGCCGCGCCTGCCCCGCAACTCGCACGCCGCGTCAGATGACGCCCATGGCCTCGGAGGCGCCCTCGGCGAACAGCGTCGTGTCCGCCTTGGCCAACAATGTGGCGAGCCCCTCGCGCGACTGGGCGCTGATGGCCACCCCGCCCCGCGAGCGCAGCAGCGCCTCCACTTCCTCCGCCGGCATCAGGTCCGCCTTGTTCCAGACCATCAACCGGGGCTTCTCCATCAAATCCAGCGACGAGAGGATCTTCTCCACCGCCTCCACCTGCTCGTCCCTCGCCGGGTCCGCCGCGTCCACCACGTGCAACAGCAGCGTCGCGTCGTACAGCTCTTCCAGCGTGGCGCGGAAGGCCGCCACCAGGTCCTTGGGCAGGTCCCTGATGAAGCCCACCGTGTCGGTGATGATGACCTCGCGCTCCTGAGGGAAGCGCAGCCGGCGGCTCGTCGGGTCCAGCGTGGCGAACAGCTTGTTCTCCGCCAGCACCTGCGCGTTGGTAATCGCGTTGAGCAGCGTGGACTTGCCCGCGTTGGTGTAGCCGACGATGGAGATGACGGGCAGCTCGCGCCGGTTGCGCTGTGCACGCCGCACGCTGCGCTCCTTGCCAATCGCGTCGATGCGCTTCTCCAGATGGGTGATGCGCTCGCGCACCCGGCGTCGGTCGATTTCGAGCTTCGTCTCGCCAGGGCCTCGTCCGCCGATTCCACCCGCGAGCCGGCTGAGCGAGTCGTCGCTCTGCACCAGCCGGGGCAGCCGGTACTTCAGCTGCGCCAGCTCCACCTGGAGCTTGCCCTCCGCGCTCTGTGCCCGCTGCGCGAAGATGTCGAGGATGAGCTGCGTGCGGTCCAGAATCTTGAGGCTGGTGGCCTCGCCGATGTGGCGCCCCTGCGAGGGGGTGAGGTCCTTGTCGAAGATGAGCAGGTCCACCATGGACTGCATGGAGCGCAGGTTGAGGTCCTCCAACTTGCCCCGACCGATGAGGTAGCGAGGGTCCGCCTCGCGCTTCACCTGGAGCACGCTGTCGACGACCTCCACCCCCGCGGTGCGGGCCAGCTCCCGCAGCTCCGCGAGGCTCGCTTCCGCCCGCCCCCGGTTCCCGTCCAGGCACACCGCGACGAGGATGGCCTTCTCCCTCCCGCCCACCGCGCGCGCCGCAGCCTTGCGGCTGAACTCCTCCTCCAGCGCGCCCAGCGTGTCCGTCAGGTCCGGCTGCTCGCCGTGTACGGAGGGCAGGGTGGAGACGTGCCAGAACTCGCCGGTGCCGTTCTCCGGCACCAGATAGGCGTAGTGCAGCACGCCCGGCAGGCCCTCCTGGCCCACGCCCACGGCGGCCACGCAGTCCAGGCGCAGGAGCGCGAGGTCCGTCAGGTCGTCCTTGGTGAGCGGTTCGCTCTTGAGGTGCGTATGCACCAGCCGCAGGCCACGCAGACGCACCTGGCCCGCGCGGGCACGGCCAATGTCGGGCAACTCGAGCTTGTGGGCGTTGCCCACCACCACGTGCTCGATTTCACCCTTGCGGTTGATGAGCACGCCCACCTGGCGGTTCGTCTCGTGGGACAGCTCGGTGAGGTGGCGGGCGAGCTCGGGCGACACGATTTCGTGTGGAGACACGCGCCGGCGGAAGGTGTTGCGCAGCCGGTGTTGCTCGTTCGCCTTGAGGCCCAGGGTGTTGCCGAAGATTTCCTTCAAACGCTTGCTCCTCTGACGAGGACCGGCCGTCCTCGTCCTTCCCGGCACTGTATACGGCGCCGCGTCCGGGTGGCTGACACCGCCGTTGCCGGCCGGATTGCCGGAACCGTAGTGAACACACGGCCCTTGCGCGCTGTTTCCATTTCCGTCCTAGGCTGCCGTGCGTGAGTCACTCGGGACGTAACGCCCTGCGCGCCGCGAAGCGCGTGGTCGTGAAGATCGGCACCAACGCCCTCACCCATGCCACCGGCCGCTTCAACCGCGAGCACTTCGTGGCGCTGGGCAGGGATTTGCTGTGGGCGGCCCAGGGCCGCGAGCTGGTGGTGGTGTCCAGCGGCGCCATCGCCCTGGGCGTGGAGCGACTGGGCCTGTCCGCTCGGCCAAGGGACATCCCAGGCAAGCAGGCGTGCGCCGCGGTGGGACAGAGCCGGCTCATGCAGGCCTACGAGGACGTCTTCGGGGGGCAGGGGCAGGTGGTGGCTCAGGTGCTCCTCACCCACGAGGACATGCGCGACAGGCGGCGCTACCTCAACGTGAAGCACACGCTGGAGCGCCTGCTGTCCGCCAGTGTGGTGCCCGTCATCAACGAGAACGACACCGTCTCCGTGGATGAGCTGAAGTTCGGCGACAACGACACGCTCGCGGGACTGGTCGCGGGCGTGGTGGAGGCCGATGCCCTCGTGCTCCTCTCCGACGTGGATGGCCTGCACACCGCCGACCCGCGACGGGACGCGGGGGCCCGCCTGCTGGAGACGGTGGAGGCGGTGACTCCCGAGGTCCTGGCACTCGCCGGAGGCACCTCCAGTGGCGTGGGCACGGGCGGCATGGCGACCAAGGTCCGCGCCGTCGCGAGCGCCGCGGAGCAGGGCATCCGGGGCGTCATCACCTCCGGCTCCGTGCCCGGCCGCCTGCGCGCCGTGCTGGAGGGCGAGCCCGTGGGCACCCTCTTCGAACCCACGGGAGCGCGCAGGGGTTCGCGTGCCGCGTGGATTGCCCATGCGCTGCGCCCGTTGGGCACACTCACCGTGGATGCCGGGGCACGCGAGGCCATCGTCCAGGGCAAGCGCAGCCTGCTGCCCAGCGGGGTGCGCGGCGTGGAGGGGGACTTCGACCGGGGCGACCCGGTGGATCTGGCGGACGAGTCGGGAGCGGTGTTCGCGCGGGGCCTCGCCTCGTACGACGCCCTGGAGCTGAGGCGCATCGCCGGACGGCGGACGTCCGACATCGAGTCGGTGCTGGGCTACCGCTACCTGGACGAAGCCGTGCACCGCGACGACCTGGCGGTGCTCTAGCGCTGCTGGACGGGAGGGACGCGGGTCAGATGGAGCAGGCGGAGGAGCCGTTGCCGCCATCCGTGCCCAGCTGCATCAGCGCGCGGAACTCCGGAGAGTCCACCTTCATCAGGAGCAGGGACACTTCCAGCTCCCCGGGCACGCGGCCGAGCTGCAGCTTGCGCTGCTGCCCGTGGAGGAGCGCGAGCTCGGAGTGGCCCTTGGCTTCTGGCAGGAGCAGGTCCAACTGGAGGAGGAACGATTCGCCGTCCGCGCGGGGCATCAGCACCAGTCGGTAGTCGGCGAGCGGAGCTCCGGGCCGGCGGCGCTCGGCGCGCAGCGTGCGACCCGTCTCTCCCAGGAGCTTGGGTTGGGCCACCAGTCGGCCTTCGCGCCAGACTTCCACGGCGAAGTAGAGAGGCTCGGCTCCAGCGGACGAAGGCATCACCCCACAGGCCAGCCCCAACAGCAGTGCCAGCCCGGCAACCACGTTACGGAAGGTGCGGTACATGGTGAGGTCCCTTCTGAAGCTGGCGCAGGAATATCCCAAGTCGCGCCCGTAGTGCGAGCCCTCCTTGGGAGGTCTTCGGGTTCCTACCCGAATGACAAATATCACACAGATGAATACCTGCTTGCCTGTTCAGTCAAGGCCGGCTAACTGCCTGCCCCCCTCGCCGACCGGGCCGCTGTTTCCCACTGTCACGTACCCCTTCCTTGACCCCCCGGGGTCCGCCCGGCATCGTCGCCGATCTTCCCGAATGGACCGCACCGAACGCATCCTCGACCTCGTAGCCCTCTTGCTCGACGCCCGCGAGCCCATCTCATGGGCGGAGCTGCGCGAGCACTTCCCCGCTGACTACGGAGGTTCGGACGACGCCGCCGAGCGCAAGTTCGAGCGCGACAAGGCGGAGCTGGTGGAACTGGGCTTTCCGCTCACCTACGTCCAGGGCGATGACGAGCGCCGCGATGGCTACATCGTGGACCGTGACGCCTACTACCTGCCGGAGGCGGACCTGACGAAGGAGGAGCTGGCCGTGCTCTACGCCGCCGGCTCCGCGGCGCTCGCGTCCGGCGTCTTCCCCGGCAGGGATGACCTGGCGCACGCGCTGCGCAAGATTGGCTTCTTCGCGGGCGAGTCGCTGCCCACGCCCAGGGTCCGCATGGAGCTGGGCGCCACCCAGGCGGGACAGGAGAAGGAGGTCTCCGCCCGCCTCGAGCAGCTCTGGGACGCCTGCGCCTCGCGCAAGTGGGTGGAGATGTCCTACGCCAGCCCCAAGCACCCAGGCACCACGCAGCGCAAGGTGGACCCCTACGGGCTCGCGTTGCGGCGGGGCGTCTGGACGCTCGTGGGCCACTGCCACCTGCGCGGCGGCCTGCGCACGTTCCATGTCCACCGCGTGCGCGAGCTGAAGGCGAACACCGCGCGTCCTCGCACGCCGGACTTCCAGGTGCCGGAGGACTTCTCGCTCGACAACCACGTGGCGTACTTCCCGTGGCAGCACCGCTTCCACGAGCCGCTGGAGGTCGTGCTGCGGCTGTCGGGTGCGCTGGCGTCGCGTGCCTCGGGCCTGTTCCCGGGCGCGGTGCTGGAGCCGGTGGCGGAGGGCGGTGTCACGCTCGCGCGACTGAAGGTGAGCTTCCTGGATGGGCTCACGCGCTTCTGCCTCTCGCTGGGGGCGGACTGTGTCGTGGAGGGGCCGGAGAGTGCCCGGTCGCGGCTGCGGGAGATGGCCGCGCGCGTCGCCAACCGTCACGCGGACGCGCTGGAAGACAAGGTGAGCGCATGAGCAACGTCCACGAGCGGCTTCGCCGCCTGCTGTTCCTCGTCCCGTATGTGTCCAAGCACCCCGGCGTCACGGTGGAGGCGCTCGCGCGAGCCCTCAACATCAGCCGCGAGGACCTGCTGGAGGAGCTGGACCTGCTCACGTGCGTGGGCCGGCCACCCTTCAACCCGGACGACTACATCGACATCTACGTGGACAATGACCGCGTCTACGTGGACCTG
This sequence comes from Myxococcus sp. CA033, assembly GCF_013336625.1. NCBI lineage: Bacteria > Pseudomonadati > Myxococcota > Myxococcia > Myxococcales > Myxococcaceae > Myxococcus > Myxococcus sp. CA033. Next base: position 96,014 of record NZ_JABUMU010000012.1, read on the forward strand.
GACCAGCGCCTGTTCGCGCCGCCCCGGCTGACCGCGGGAGAGGCCGCCGCGCTGGCCGCCTCGGCGGAGCTGTTGCGCCCGGCCTCCGGTGACGCGCTCCAGAGCGCCCTCCAGAAGCTGGAGCATGTGCTCCCACCCCAGGTGCGTGAGCGCTACCGGGAGATGTACCGGAAGATTGACGCCTCCACGGAGGCGCCCCAGGCGCTGGGGCCGCTCACCCGCGCCATTCTCGAAAGACGAGAAGTCACGTTCGGTTATGCCAGCCCGGGCCGGGCCGCCGAGCCGCGCCGGGTGCGTCCGTATGAGCTGCTCAGCCACCGGGGACAGTGGTATCTCCAGGGCTTCTGCCACACCCGGCAGGACGCTCGCCTGTTCCGGCTGGACCGGATGGAAGACCTCACCGTTACTGAAACGCCATTTCTCCCCCCGCCCGACGCCCGGGCGGACGTTCCCAACCCGGCCCGGAGCAGCTCCGAGGCGTCCGTGCGCGTGCGGTTCTCGCCCGTGGCGGCGCCCTATGTGAAGGAGCGCTTCGGCCAGGACGCTCGCCCGCTGGCCGATGGGGGCGTGGAAGTCCTCGTGGCCGGTGACAGCGAGCGCTGGCTCACGCAGTGGGTGCTGTCGTTTGGCGGCGAGGCGGAGGTGATGGAACCGGTCTCCGCGCGAGCGGCCGTTGCCCGAGCGGCGCGTGCCTCGATAGGATTGTAGGGCCCCCATGCCTTTCCAGCTGACGATCTCCGAGGGAAAAGACGCCGGCAAGGAGTTCGTCTTCGACCAGGACTCCGTGCTCATCGGTCGTACGTCCGAATGTGACGTCGTGCTGTACGACCCGGGCGTGTCCCGCAAACATTGCCGCCTGTTCCTCGATGGCGACGCCTACAGCGTCGAGGACCAGGGCAGCGCCAACGGCACCTTGCTCAATGGCACCGCGGTGCAGACGCAGGCCCTGGAGGACGGCGACAAGCTGACCCTGGGGCCGGTGACGTTCGTCTTCGCCCTGATGACGGATGAGCCCTCCACCGGCGAGGAGGAAGTGCCCGCGGGGGCGGAGGACGGCGCGAACAGCACCCGCATCGTCTCAGTGGACGCGCTGAAGCGTCAGCGCAACAAGGGCGTGGCCCTGGCTCCCGAGGGCGCTGACGAGGAGGCCCTGGAGGAGATGCGCCAGGGCGCCACGCGCAACAACCTGAGAGCGCTGCGGCCCGCGGGGCAGAGTGGTGCACGCGCGGCGCTGGCCGCGTCGTCGGAGCCCGCGGCCATCGAGAAGGCACCCTCGTCGGCCCCCGTGCCTCGCCGTCCTCCTGCGACCTCCGCGCCCGTGCGCGCGCGGCCGTCCTCCAATGCCGGTGCGGGCAGCGGCCTGTCCGCCGCCGAGCGCGCCCGCATCCGCCGTGAGTCTCCGGGCCTGGTGGCGAGCGCGAAGCTGTTCTGGGCGGACGCGAGCAACATGGTGCGCGGCGGCCTGGTGGGCGGCGCTGTCACCGTGGTGCTGGGACTCTTCGGCCTGTTGTACTGGCTGGTGCTCAGCGGCGCGGACACGGGACCGGTGGGCGAGGAGCCCTCGGTGCTCACCCAGCAGCCCATCCGCGACTCGTTCGGCCTGGGGCCCGACGTGACGTGGGCCCGGGCGGACATGAAGATTTTCGAGTGGGAGTACACCGCCGCCACCAAGGCCGTGGTCATCCTCCACTACCAGTCGCAGGGCATCTCCAAGGACGAGGTGATGGTCAGCGTCAACGGCGTGGACGTGGGCAAGGTGCCCCCGGACACGCTGGCCAGCCAGGACCGCTCGCTGGAGCTGATGATTCCGTCCCAGCACCTGAAGAAGGGCGAGCCCAACCGCATCGTCTTCGACAACACCAAGAATCCGCCGGGCGAGGACCCCTGGCGTATCTGGAACGTGTGGGTCGAGCGCGCGCTGTTGCCGGACCTGCTGCCCGAGGAGCTGCTGCGTCAGGCCACCGAGTCCTACAAGCGCGGCCGGAAGAACAACGACACGCCGGACATTGGCGCCCGCAACCGCTACGAGGCGTGGAAGTCCTTCCGCGAGGCGTGGCTGATGCTGGAGGCCCACCCGGAGCCCAAGCCGGACCTCTACTACGAGGCCCAGGAGCGCATGAAGGTGGCGCAGCAGGAGCTGGACCGGACCTGCGCCAAGCTGCTGCTGGAGGTGGAGGGCTACTACAACCAGGGCAACTACAAGGCCGCTTCCGCCACCCTGGACCACGTGAAGCAGTACTTCCCGGAGTTTGACCAGCCGTGTGCCACCCGCGCCGAGAACAAGCGCGGAGAGTACGGGCTGTAGCCGCCCCCCAGCTTTCGCGAGCTTGCACCGTCCCGCACCGGACGGTGCATCACCCTGGAGGGCCGTTCAGGCGGCCCTTCGGGTTGCCGCTCCGTGGCGCCGTCCTCACCGTGAGGACCATGCGCGACCTGGAGGTGATGAGCGAGAGGACGGGAGTGTCGGGAGAGGCGCTTCCCGAGCCCGGCTGTGCCCAGAGCCCCCTGCCAGAGCGAGCGCCCGTCTGGAGCCCCGGTGTCTCCGGCCTGCTCCTGGCGCGCTACTACCTGCCGCGCGGCCACGCGGTGACTCGGGGCAACGCGTGCGTGCTCCTGCGCGACGGCGTGGAGGCGTATCCGGCGATGCTGGAGGCCATCCGGCGGGCCCGGCGCTATATCCGCCTGGAGACGTACATGTTCATCACCGACGCCGTCGGTGAGCTGTTCGGCACGGCGCTCGCGGAGGCCGCCGAGCGCGGCGTGCACGTGAAGGTGCTCTACGACGCGGTGGGCTCCTGGACGAGCCGGAAGGGCTACTTCGAGGAGCTGCGCCAGCGCGGCGTGGACATCCGCCCCTTCAAGCCCTTCAACCTGTCGCACGGCTGGCGACACCTGCTGCGCCGGGACCACCGCAAAATCCTCGTCGTGGACGGCGAGGTCGCCTTCACCGGCGGGGTGAACATCTCCGCGCACTGGGCCCCGGAAGGGGAGGGCGCCGGGTGGCGCGACGACGTGCTGCGAATCGAAGGCCCCGCGGTGCACGCCCTGGAGCGGCGCTTCCTGGCCACCTGGCGGATGATGTTCCAGAACCGCATCCACCGCTGGGCGTCCGGGCTGCAGCACCGCCTGCGCCGGCGTCGGGCCGCGTCCCCGCGAGGCGCCACGGGGCTGGCGGTGCTGTCCAGCCGGCGGAGCATCCACCGCGCCTATCTGCACGCCATCCAGCGCTCCCGGCGCAGCGTGCTCATCGCCGCGGCGTACTTCGTGCCGGACCGCAAGCTCGTCGCCGCCCTGCGCGACGCGGCCCGGCGGGGCGTGGAGGTGAGCCTGCTCCTCAACGCCCGCAGCGACCACCCCTTGCTGGAGTTCGTCACCCGGGCCTTCTACGAGAAGCTCCTGGGGGCGGGGGTGCGCATCTTCGAGTGGCAGCGCGGTGTGCTCCACGCGAAGACGGCCGTGGTGGACGGGGCCTGGGGCACCATCGGCTCCTTCAACCTGGAGCGGCTGAGCCTGGCCTTCAACCACGAGGTGAACGCCGTGTTCGCCGACCCCAAGCTGGGCCAGGAACTGGAGGACTCCTTCCGAGCGGACTGCGGTGATTGCCGCGAGGTGACGCTGGCGGAATTCCGCCGCCGGCCCCTCTGGCGCAAGCTGCTGGAGCGCGCCCTGTACAGCCTGCGCAAGGTGTTCTGAGGGACGCGGTCTTGTCCCCAGCCCGCCGCGCCGTTACGGACAGGGTGTCTCAGACGACATTCCCCAGGGGGACGCATGGTTCCGATGAGCGGGGCTGGACTCTTGCTGGGTCAACAGTCCATCGCCGGATGCGCGTGCAGGAACCCTTTGCAACGCGTCAAAGGCGATCCTAGAAGTCCCCACATCCTGCGCACGGAAGGGCACCGCACATGACCGACAGTTTCGGCACGAAGTCCAAGCTCCAGGTGGGCTCGGCCACCTATGACTACTTCAGCCTGAGCAAGCTGGCCAAGGCACATCCCTCGGTGGATCGCCTTCCCTTCTCGTTGAAGGTGCTGCTGGAGAACCTGCTGCGCAACGAGGATGGTCGCGTCGTCAAGCGTGAGCACGTCGAGAAGATGCTGGCGTGGGACCCCAAGGCCACCCCGGACGTGGAGATTTCCTTCCACCCCGCGCGCGTGCTCCTCCAGGACTTCACCGGCGTGCCCGCCGTGGTGGACATGGCGGCGATGCGCGAGGCCCTGGCCACCATGGGTGGCGACCCCGCCAAAATCAATCCGCGCAACCCCGCCGACCTGGTCATCGACCACTCGGTGCAGATCGACTCCTTCGCCACGACGGCGGCCTTCAAGGAGAACGCGGAGCTGGAGTTCGAGCGCAACCGCGAGCGCTACGCCTTCCTGCGCTGGGGACAGAGCGCGTTCAAGGGCTTTGGCGTCGTCCCGCCGGACATCGGCATCTGCCACCAGGTCAATCTGGAGTTCCTGGCGCAGGTGACGTTCCGTCAGGGGACCACGGTGTACCCGGACACGCTGGTGGGCACCGACAGCCACACGACGATGATCAACGGCCTGGGCGTGGTGGGCTGGGGCGTGGGCGGCATCGAGGCGGAGGCCGCGCTGCTCGGCCAGCCGATTACGATGCTCATCCCCCAGGTGGTGGGCTTCAAGCTCACCGGCGCGCTGCCCGCGGGCGCCACCGCGACGGACCTGGTGCTCACCGTCACGCAGATGCTTCGCAAGAAGGGCGTGGTCGGCAAGTTCGTGGAGTTCTTCGGCACCGGCCTCAAGGGCCTGTCCCTCCCGGACCGCGCCACCATCGCGAACATGGCGCCCGAGTACGGGGCGACCATCGGCTTCTTCCCCGTGGACGAGGAGAGCCTCAACTACCTGCGCTTCACCGGCCGTCCCGACGCCGTCGTCGCCCTCACGGAGTCCTACGCCAAGGAGCAGGGCCTGTGGCGCAAGGATGACGCGCCGGAGCCGCTCTTCACCGACACGCTGGAGCTGGACCTGGCCACGGTGGTGCCCAGCCTCGCGGGCCCCAAGCGTCCGCAGGACCGCGTCCCGCTGACGGACATGAAGTCCGGCTACGAGAAGTCACTCGTGGAGATGCTCGCGGCCGGCAAGAGCAAGGGCGAGGACGACGAGGGTGGCGGCAAGGCCAAGGCCCCCGCGGCCCAGGTCCCTCCTGAGCGGCTGGCGCAGACCGTCACCGTGAAGCAGGGCCGGGAGAGCTACCAGCTGGGCCACGGCGCGGTGGTGATTGCGTCGATTACGTCCTGCACCAACACGTCCAACCCGGCGGTGCTGGTGGGCGCGGGCCTGCTCGCGAAGAAGGCCGTGGAGAAGGGCCTCAACCCCAAGCCCTGGGTGAAGACGAGCCTGGCGCCTGGCAGCCGCGTCGTCACCGAGTACCTGCGTGACTCGGGCCTGTTGCCCTACCTGGAGGCCGTCGGCTTCCACGTGGTGGGCTACGGCTGCACCACGTGCATCGGCAACTCCGGTCCGCTGACGGAGCCCGTCGCCAACGCCGTCGTCGAGGGAGACCTCGTCGTCGCCGCGGTGCTCTCCGGCAACCGCAACTTCGAGGGCCGCATCAACCCGCACGTGCGCATGAACTACCTGGCCAGCCCTCCGCTGGTGGTGGCCTACGCGCTCGCCGGCGAGGTGGGGCTGGACATGGACAAGGAGCCGCTGGGCCTGGACCCCAATGGTCGCCCCGTGTTCCTCAAGGACATCTGGCCCACCAACGAGGAAATCAAGACGGTCATCCGCGCGTCGGTGAAGCCCGAGCAGTTCCGCAGCCAGTACGCCAACGCCATGGACGGCGACGCGCTCTGGCAGCAGCTGCCCGTGGGCAAGGGCTCCACGTTCCAGTGGGACATCAAGTCCACCTACGTGCGCAAGCCGCCCTTCTTCGAGAACCTCCCGAAGGAGCCCAAGGCCACGCAGGACATCAAGGGCGCGCGCGTGCTGGCGCTCCTGGGTGACTCCGTGACGACGGACCACATCTCGCCCGCTGGCAACATCGCCAAGACGAGCCCGGCCGCCAAGTACCTGATGGCGGAGGGCGTGGAGCCCAAGGACTTCAACTCCTACGGCGCGCGTCGCGGCAACCACGAGGTGATGGTGCGCGGCACCTTCGCCAACATCCGCCTGAAGAACCTGCTCGTGCCCGGCGTGGAGGGTGGCGTCACCGTGCACATCCCCACCCGCGAGCGGATGAGCATCTACGACGCCTCCATGAAGTACCAGGCGGACGGCACCGCGCTGGTGGTGCTGGCCGGCGCCGAGTACGGCACGGGCTCCAGCCGTGACTGGGCCGCCAAGGGCACGCAGCTTCTGGGCGTGAAGGCCGTCATCGCCAAGAGCTTCGAGCGCATCCACCGCTCCAACCTCGTGGGCATGGGCGTGTTGCCCCTGCAGTTCGAGGCGGGCCAGGACGCGCAGTCGCTCGGCCTCACCGGCCACGAGACGTTCGAAATCACGGGCATCGCGCAGGATTTGGCGCCGCAGAAGAAGCTCACCGTGAAGGCCACGGGTGAGGGCGGCACCAAGGAGTTCACCGCGGTGTGCCGCATCGACACGCCGAACGAGCTCGACTACTACCGGCACGGCGGCATCCTCCAGTACGTGCTGCGCCAGCTCGCGAAGGCGTAGTCCCGGAAGACAGAGACCGGCACCCGCTTTCCTCGGCGGGTGCGGGACTCGCACAGCGGCCCGGAGTGCCCATGTGGCGCTCCGGGCCGTCGTGTCTCAGAGCTCCTTGAGCCGGGCCCAGGCGGCGCGGTAGCGGGCCAGCCGCTCCGTGTCCTTGGCCGTCACCGCGGTGAGCCGGCGCACGTCCATGTTGTCTTCCAGGTCCGCGAGCTTCACCCGCCGCGCCAGCGCGTCCGGACGCAGGCGCTCGATGAAGGCCTCGTACGTCTCGTGCTCCCGCCGCGTGAGGCCCTCCAGCGCGCGCAGCACTTGCTCCGGATATCCCTGCTCCCGCAGCCGCTCCAGCGTCCAGGGCGTGTCCTCCACCACGTCGTGAAGGATTGCGACGGTGCGCTCCTCCTCCGTCTCCAGCCGCATCATCAGCCGCAGCGGGTGCAGGATGTAGGGCTGGCCCGCCTTGTCCCGCTGGCCGCGGTGCGCCTCCACGGCGAGGGCAATCGCGTCTTCGAGGGTGGGCATTCCAGGTGTCCTTCGTGAGGCGCGGCGTCGAGGTCGGCGGAAGTCAGGGCCGCGTCAGTTGTGGTTGCCGGAGCCCGTTCCCGTGGTGCCCTGGGACGTGTTGGCGCCGCCTCCGCCGTTGTAGCTGAGCAGTCCCTCGAGCGCGAGGGTGGTGGGGCTCTGCGTCCCGTCGCTGCGGCGGGGGCGCAGCGTCTTGGAGATGCACACCGCGCCAACGACGACCACCTGGTCATTGTCGCGCCGCCAGTTGGGGGCGACGGGGTCGAACTCGTCCTCGTTGTCGCGGATGTAGAGGTACACGTCGTCCTCGCCGTCACCGTCCACGTCGGCGAAGAGGGCGCGCTTCGCGGTGCGCAGCGCGGTGGAGAACGGGTCCGCGGGCGTCGGGTTGAACGTGGAGCGCACCGGGTCGTGGATGGTCGGCGCGGCCAGGTAGGTGTTCCAGTTCGAGTAGTTGCGCCCGTAGTAGCTGCGCGCGAGCTGGAGACCGCTCTCCGCGCAGCTCTGCCGCTGGCCGGTGCGGCTGCTGGCGACGGCGCGCACGCGCTCACCGCCCGCGTACACCATGAGGCTGGCGACCAGGCCCAGCAGCACGGTGACGAGCATGACCACGACAATCAACGTGGCGCCGCGAGCGGCGCGGTGGAAGGGCTTGCGCGACTTGGGGCTCATGGCGCTCACAGGTTGGCGGCCGCCAGGTTGGGCAGCTCCAGACGGCGGGTGTAGAGGCTGCGGTAGAAGCCATCCGCGGCGACGGCGGCCGGCGGCACGTGGTTCTCCGTGGTGATGGGCTTGTCGTCCGCCAGCACCGCGGTGCTCTGCGTGTTGCGGCGCGGGTTGCGGCCGGTGGCCACCACGCTGACGCGCACCGTGCGCAGGCCCGGCTCGAAGCCGGAGCCCAGCCCGTGCCGCCACGTGTACTGGGACGGATCCTCCTGGCCCGAGGCGTCGAAGCCGAAGGCCACCTGCAGGTCCTCCACGTTCTCCTGCACGACGAAGGGCGGAGTCGCCGCCGGCTCCGAGAAGGGCCTGCCCAGCGCATCCGCCACCAGCGTGCCTTCCGTGCGCAAGAGCGACGGCCGGCCCGACGTGGGGTGGGGGCCGATGAAGAAGTGCACCAGCCGCACCGGATAGACGAGGTCCCCGCTCTGGTAGCCGCCCTTCTCCGGCGCGTTGGAGAAGCCCACCGTCCCCGCCTCGGCGTAGTTCACCTGGCCCGGCACGCCTGGAGACGGCGGGGTGACGACGATGTTGGAGATGAGCGCGGCGCTCGTCATGTTGCTGACCAGGTGGAGCGAGGTCGGCTTGAGGCTCTGCGTGCACGTCACCTGGAGCGCGCCCGTGCCGGGGCGCACCACGGAGACCGCGGCGCCGGGCGTGACGCAGGGCTCGCCCAGGTAGTCGCGGTCCGGCACCACCAGCCACAAGTCGTCGCTGCCGTTGGCGGTGGGCGTGTTGGGAGTGGTGCCCAGGCCGGTGGTGCCGTCGCGGCCGAAGATGGCGCTGACACGCACGGGCACACCGGCCTGCCGCACCCAGATGCCGCCGGGCGCGCCCGCTCCGGCCTGGCGCACCATGCTCATGATGGCCTCGCCGGCGAACCGGGAGGCGTCATGGCTGTCGGCCGTGTGCTCCGTGTTGTGGACGATGCGGCTGCCCGCCATCATCAGCGCCGCCGCGGCCGCGATGATGATGGCCGTGAGGGCCAGGGCGACCATCGTCTCCAGCAGGGTCATTCCTCGCCGGGCTCTCATTGGACGAACACCTCGTTGTGGAACTGGGCGCGCTCCGCGGTGTCGCCCTTGCGCACGACGCGGGTCCACACCGTCACGGGCCGCGAGCCCGCGGGAAGGAGCGCGGAGGCCGCGGTGGGCACGTCGAGCGGCAGGCCGGTCGTCACGAGAATCTCCCGGCAATACGTGCCGTCCGGCAGCGAGGCGTCGTTGCACGCCGTGTTGGCGGGGATGCCCGCGAGCGGCTCCACCTGGCCGGTGGCGGACAGCTTGAAGTACGCCCCGGAGCTGGGGTCACCGGCCACGGGCACGCTCGGGTCCGCCCGCCACGGCGCGGTGCCGGGAGCAATCTTGGTGGGGGCCAGCGTGGGACGCGCTACCGCCTGCGCGAGCAGCGGGCCCTTGGCGGCCAGCCACAGCCGCTGCGTGCTCGCCTCGAGCAGGTGTCGCTTCACCTGGAGCAACTGCCCGTCGTGCACGTCGCGCGAGGCGAACACCATCCCGCCCACCGCGCCGGTGGCGGCGAGCGCCAACACCATCATCGCGATGAGCACTTCGATGAGACTGGAGCCCCGAGGGGCGCGAGGATGTGAGTTCATTCGAAGAACCTCTGGCTCCAGTTGAGCAGCCGGAAGATGAAGCCACCCTGGCCATTGACGCGCAGTTCCTCGTTCGGGCTGGAGGGGCCCTTGGCGCCGGAGTTGTCGATGCGCGTGTTGGTGATGCGGCTGACCTCCAGCCCCACCACGTAGTCCTGCGACGAGGCGCCGTTCTCGCGGTGGTACACCGTCACGCCTCCGAAGTTGGCCAGGTTCAGGCCGGACAGGTTCGTGGCCGCGGCGCTGGCCGAGGTGGCGGTGTTGCCCAAATCCAGCTTCCAGGTGTTGCCGGACATCATCCCGTCGAGCGCCATCAGGTCGCCCAGCTTCCCGTTGGCCGTGCTGAAGTACGCGGTGCGTCCCGCAACGGTGATGTTGCCGTAGATGTGTCGGGGACCCGCGAAGGACAGGGGGAAGGGGGCGGGCTCCTGGAGCACGCCCTGGTTCTCGGCCAGGGTGTGCGCGCTCGAGGCCGTAATCGGGGCGTTGTTCAGCTTGAAGCCGTCCACGCCCATGGGCAGCCGCCGCTTGCGGTCCAGCATCGCCAGGTGCACCTGGCCCGCGGCACCCGGCTGCACCCAGTCCACGCCGCCCGTGCCCACCATGGCGATGAGCTCACCCTCGTAGCCCTTCAGGGCGGTGCCGGTGGTGATGTCCTGCGGCAGCCGCGCCAGCGCCACGTTGGTGGTGATGGGCCGGCGCTCGGTGTCGGTGGAGTCGGTGTCCAGCGCGGAGTACTTGCACGGCGATGTCTCCGAGCACGAGGGGCCCAGGCGCAGCACGTTGGAGTTCTGCCCGGTGGCGCCGTCCAGCTCCCACAGCCGTCCCTCCATGTCGCCCACGTACAGGCGCGAGGCGCCGCCTGTGTCCGTCAGCACGGTGGGCGCGGTGGGCGAGGTGTTGTCCACCCAGCTCTGCGTGTAGTCCTGCTCCCACTGCCACAGCTTCTGGCCGGTGGCGGCGTCGATGGCGAAGACCTCCATGCCGAACGCGGGCGCGCCGGAGGCGCCCGAGCTGCTGGAGGCGACGAACACGGCATAGACGGGCTCCAGGCCCTGGCGCACCACGCCCACGGACAGACCGCGCGTGCCGCCCAGGCCCCCGTAGTTGTAGAGGCCGGAGGGCTCACGGCCCGGGTCCGCCTGGGGCGCCATGAGGAAGCGCGCGTCCTTCTCCTTCCACTTCACCGCCCACTGCGTGCCGCCCGTGTCGCGGTCCGCCAGCTCCACCGGCGCGAACGCCGGGACGGCGCCCGTCTGCGCGTGGCTGCCCACCAGGTGCCACAGCAGCACCGGGCGCAACGGGTTCGTGATGTCCATGGCGAACAAGTCCCGGCCCGGGTTGCCCACGTTGGCCACGAGCACCGTGTGCCACTCGCGCTTGCCGCTGCCCACGAAGTCCGCGAAGACGTCCATCACCACCGGCGCGCTGTTGACGCGCGCGTTGTTGCTGCGCAGCCACGGAATCTGCGTGGCCGGCAGGAAGCTCCACAGCTCCGTGCCCCGAGCCGGCGTCGCGCCGCCGAGGAAGCTCTGGCTCCAGTTCTTCGGGAAGGCGGAGGCCGCGGGGCTGACGTTCGGGAAGGACAGCGTCTCCGCCGGGCCGTCGTAGCCAGCGCCGCCCGACACGTAGAAGGCGTGGAGCTGGCCGTCCAGGCCCGCCGCGTACGCCACGGTGGGGCGGGGCGCGCCCTGGTCCGGGATGTTCGCGCTGGCCTTCACCACCGCGGGCGCGGAGTGGACGAAGCCGCCCAGGTGCGCGCGGTTGTCCGCCTCGTCGTTGTTGCACTGGCTGTCGGAGGGCTCGAGGATGGGCGTGCCCGAGGCGTCGTTCCCCGAGCTGGTGGCGATGCAGAAGCCGCGCACGCGCTGGAGCAGCTGCGCCACCGCGTCGAAGTCCGCGGTGTGCTTCGCCTTGTTGACGGCCTCCGTGCTCTGCCCGAAGTCGGTGCCCGGCAGCTGCGGGGAGTACTGCACCGCCTGCTGCAAGTCGCACACGCCATCGCCCGTCGGGGTGGTGATGAAGTCGAAGCGCGACGTGCCGTCGGGGTTCTGGGCCTCGCCCAGCTTCAGCACGTCCACGCAGCCCGAGTTGGGGGCGGTGCCGTAGTTGGCGTTGATGTCGGTGCCGTCCACGTTTTGCGGCTTCCAGCCCACCTGGAGCACCCCGCGCGGAGCGCGCAGGCCAGCGCCCAGCGAGGGATTGGTCCGCACCTGTCCACCGAAGTAGGTGAAGAGGTTGCGCTCGCCGGGGCGGGGCAGCGCGGTGTCCGCGTCCCACAGGGTGGAGGAGTCCAGGTTGCTCTCGCCCGTGGCGAGCGCGTCGCCGCCGATGAGCGAGTGGGCGCGCAGGTGGCCCGGGAAGTATGGGAACACCCACTGCGAACCCTGGGCGTGCACGTACGTGTCCACGCCGGGCGGATAACCCGACACCGCGTCGTAGGTGGCCGCGAACACCAGGGCGCGAGACCCGTCGGAGTCGCTGCCGTTGGTGTCGTCGAAGGCGACGGGCGCGGAGAGGGCGCGCTCGCTGCTCAGGGGCTCGGAGCCGAGGTTGAGCAGCGTGTTGAGCACGATGCGCGTGCCGGGGACGCTCGACTTGAAGTCGTGGCCCGCGAGATAGACGATGGTCGCCTTCTTCGGGTCATTGTCCTTCTGGTTGAAGCTGAAGAAGTCGTGCCCGCGCCGGTTGTCCTCCGCGACCTGGGCGGCGTTGTCGAAGACGTGCTCGTCCTTGTGGCCGTACCAGCTCACCGCCAGACGGCGCACCCCGTCCTTGTAAGTCACGCGGTAGTTCTCCGTGTGGCCCACCACGCTGTTGAAGCGGAAGTCTCCCATCTGGGAGAACGGGTCTCCGGCGTTGGGGTAGAGGATGCATTCCTGCCGGTTGGCCAGCGGCTGGGCCATGTAGTCCGGGTCCGTGCAGTTGCGCCCGTCCCAGTCATCGCCATCGCTGAGCTTGTTGTACTGGAAGTTGCTCGCCCCCTGGAACCGGGAGCTGAGCACCGGCGTGTTGTCCGGGCGCCTCGTCGTCTCGTAGGACCAGATGCTCGCGCACTCGGCGAACAGGCCGTTGCCGCGCTGGTTGGTGAAGTGCGCGATGTTGTTGAGGGCGTTCTCGCGCTGCGTCGTCGCGCCGTCGCCGTTGGCCACGTACTCATTGCGGGCTTCGTTTCCGATTTCCCAGTGGGGCGCCCAGAACACCTTGTAGCGAGGCTTCTGGGTGACGGGGTCCACCGCGTTGAGCAGCCCCTTGGTGAAGGTGGCCGTGGAGATGAGGTCCACGTTGGCGTGGAGCGCGTCGTAGATGAGGCCGGGCTTCTTGTTGTTGAGCGTGCAGCCCGACGTCGTCCCCTCGGGGCAACCACCGGCTCCCGGGAAGTCCAGGCCCGCGTTGCGCAGGTAGTCGTCCAACATGCCGCCCTTCACCAGGGGGTCTCCGTTGCTGTTCTTGCCGTCGGACAAGTCCAGCAGGGCGATTCTGGGCGGGACGCGGTTGATGCGGCGGGCCACTGGCGCGGTGAACTCGATGGTGGCCTGGTGCATGCGCACGTGGTGGCAGCCGCTGTTGTTCTTGAAGGTGGCGCAGTCGTTCGCGCACGCGGTGCGGAACTTCTCCGGGGACAGGTCGCCGGTGCCGTCGCGGATGAAGTCGATGACGTACTTGGCATCCGCCGCGTCGATGATGAAGGCGCCGCCCATGTACCGCACCGTGCTGAAGCGCGGGCCGGTGACGGTGTTGTTCAGCGTCGCGGCGGTGAAGAACGGGCGGGCGTTGGCGGCCGTGGTGGTGAAGTTCTCGATGGCGCCGTACGGATAGATGCCGGTGGCGGGGAGCGCGCTGCCGTAGTTCACCGGCACCACGGGCTGCTCCGCGGTGTTGGTGATGGTGAAGTCGCAGCCGTCGTTCCACCGCGTGTCGTTGACGGGCGCCGGCGGTGTGTGGCGGTTGGTGGGCACGCACCGGTTGGGCGACGCCTTCAAATCATTGATGGCCAGATACACCGTCACCGGGTGGCTGGCGTTGGCGCCTCCTGGCTGGTTCGACTGGAGGATGCGCCACACCAGTCCGTACGCGGACAGCGAGCCGCAGCCCCGCTGGAAGGTGGCCTGCTCGGGAATGATGAGCGCGCCGCGACTGAAGGTGACGAGGTCCGTCGCCGAGGCGGGCAGTGCCACCAGCAAGGACATGGCGACGAGCGCGCGCCACAGCGTGGAAGAAGGGGGCCGAGGAGTCATGGGGTGCTCCCACCGGGGGTGAACCGACCCAATCCGGGTCAGCTTCGCCACCTCTCTGCACGCCATATGCCCGGGTGCGCCGCGCGCTCGCCCCGAGGACCGCCTCGAAAAATTGCCAGTGCGCCTGTACGCCTGGGAGGTGTGCGGCTATGCAAAGTTTGCGAGTCCGCAATCGTTTGCGTAGCAGCGCCTTCAGGGGTGCGGGGCTGGTTTCACCAGTCCGACTTGCCCCGCAGCGTCTTCTTCTCCGACGTGCGCTTCTTGCCTTCCAGGCGTCGGCGCTTGGCGCCCGCGGTGGGGCGCGTGGCCCTGCGGACCTTGGGCACGAAGGTGAGGGCGCGCAGGCCCTCTCGGAGTCGGTCCAGCGCGACGCCCTTGTTCTGGGTCTGGCTTCGGCGCTCGGTGGCGGTGACGGAGAGCTCCGTGGCGCCGTGGGTGAGGCGCACGCCGCTGGCGGTGGTGTTGCGGTGCTGGCCGCCCGGACCGGAGGCGATGAAGTAGTCCACCTCGCACGCCTTCAGCAGGGCCTCGTCATCGAGCGCCAGGGCGTCCAGCGCGGCTTGTCGGCGTATCGGTGAGGTGGTCATGGCGTCTCTCAAAGTAGCCCTCGACGCCCGTGCCGTGCACCGACTGACTGCTCCCGCCCGGCGCGTACGCGGGCCCTCGGAGGCCCCCTGGTTTCCATCCTTCCGGGGGCGCTCTCTTCTTGAGAGGGTGATTGTATCAAATTGATATGGATGGTGGGCGTTCCCGAGGCGTTCTTAAGTAATTCCAGTGGGTTGGGGTGTGGCCCGGCTGTTGCTCTATGGGTGGCCAGACGCGGTAAGCACAGGAGAAACGAACATGGCCATCAAGACCTGGCAGCTGGATACGACGCACACGACGGTGGGTTTCATGGTTCGCCACATGGTGGTGGCGAAGGTGCACGGCCGCTTCACGCGGTTCGAGGGCAAGGTGGAGGTGAATGGGGATGACCTGGCGCAGGGCTCGGCCGAGGTGAAGATCGACGTGTCGAGCATCGACACGGGCGTGGAGCAGCGTGACAACCACCTGCGCTCGCCGGACTTCTTCGACGCGGCGGCCTTCCCCAAGCTCATCTTCCGCAGCAAGCGCGTGCAGGACGCGGGCAAGGGCCACTACCGCGTGGTGGGTGACCTGACGATTCGCGACGTCACGCGCGAAGTGGTGCTGGAGACGGAGCTGCTCGGGAAGGTGAAGGACCCGTGGGGCAACGAGCGACTGGCCTTCCAGGCGAGCACCAGCATCGACCGCAAGGACTTCGGCCTCTCATGGAACCAGGCGCTGGAGGCAGGCGGGCTGCTGGTGGGTGAGCGTGTGGATATCACCCTGGACGTGCAGGCGGTGGCGGTGGCGGCGGAGAAGGCGGCGTGAAGAAGCCGACGGCGGGACGCCCGCTCACCCGAAGGTCCGTGGCGGGCGGGTTGGTGGTCGGTGCTTCGGGCCTCGTGGGTGGCGGGCTCCTGTCGCGCCCCGCAACGCGGGGTGGGGTTGATGCATCTGAGTTGCAGTTTTAAAGGAAAGGGAGGCAGGCGATGATCTTCGTTCGAAATGCAGAGGAAAGAGGCCATGCCAACCACGGCTGGTTGGACACGCACCACACGTTCTCCTTCGCGGACTACTACGACCCGGACTTCATGGGGTACAGGACGCTGAGGGTCATCAACGAGGACACGGTGGCGCCCAACCGCGGGTTCGGGATGCACCCGCACCGGGACATGGAGATCATCACCTACGTGCTGGGCGGCCAGGTGGAGCACCGCGACAGCATGGGGACCGAGGCGGTCATCAAGCCCGGCGAGGTGCAGCGGATGAGCGCGGGGACGGGCGTGGTGCACAGCGAGATGAACAACTTCTCGGAGCCGCTGCACATGCTGCAGATCTGGGTCGTCCCGAGCGAGAAGGGCCTGAAGCCGGGTTACGAGCAGAAGGCGTTCGACGTGAAGGAGCGCCAGGGCCGCTTCCGGGTGGTGGCGTCGCCGGATGGGCGGGAGGGCTCGCTGACGGTGCACCAGGACCTGGTGCTGCACGGCACGCTGCTGGGCGCGGGTGAGAAGGCGGAGTACGCGCTCGCTCCGGGACGGCACGCGTGGCTGCAGGTGGCGCGGGGTTCGGGCACCCTCAACGGGGTGAAGGTGAAGGCGGGCGACGGGGTGGCGGTGTCGGCCGAGGACAAACTGGTGCTCACCGCCGAGGCGCCGGTGGAGGCCCTGCTGTTCGACATGGCCTGAGCGTACGAATCTGGGCCGGGTGGCGAGGGCTGAGAGGCCCCTGCTCCCCGGCCCTCGTGCGTTTCGAGGGGCGGGCGTGTCGTCCCGACTAGCGGATGTTGAGCGTGAGGCCCGTCTTGGCCTGGCGTCCGTCCTCGCTGGTGGCGATGACGGTGATGGGTACGGGGAGTCGCGTGAGGCTGCTCTGCGTGTAGATGAGGAAGTTGACGGTGGTCTGGTCCGCGGCGACGACCACGGGCTGGGCGGAGATTCTCCGGGTGGGCGACTCGACGGTGAGCGTCACCGGACCGGCGAACGGGGCAATCCGGTTCACCGTGACTCCGACGAACTCGTTCGCGCCCGCGAGCACGGTGATCTGCCGGGGCTCCAGGGTGATGGAGAAATCTGGCTGCGCCACGGTCGGCGGAAGGACGACGACGTAGAACGTGGCGCCCGACGCGAAGTCCTTCACGCTGTCCGTCGCCAGCAGCAGCATCCGCTGGGTGCCGGTGACCTGGATGTCCTGGGCGACGGCGACGGTGACGGGCGTGGTGATGGTCGTCTCGCCCTCGGGGAGCACGACCTCGGGCGTGAGGGTGATGCCGTCGGGTTGGGACTCCAGATTCACCCGGAGCTCTCCGGGCTGGTCTCCCACGCGGTCCAGCGTCAGGTCGAACTGCGCGGACTCACCTGGCATGAGGCTGACCGCTTCAGGCGCGGTGATTTGGACCCGGTAGTAAGGCGAGTTGCTGTTGCAGGAGGCGGCGAACAGGCAGCCGAGGATGAAGAGGCTTCGGCGGATGACGGGCATCATGGTCGTGGGTCTCCCGGGGTCGTCGCAGCATGAAACCCCCGTCTCCGTCGGGCAAGCCGGCTGGAAGGCCAGCGTGCGCGGAGCGACACCGGCCGTGCGCTCTGGAAAAGACGTGAGGGGCTTCGTGGGGAAAGTGACGACGTCCAACCCTCGCTGGGGCCGGACATTCCTTGGGGCGAGGTGTGGGGACCGGAGGACTCGTGTCGGGGACGTAGAACTTCGGGCGGGGTGGTTCGTTCACTGAGACGAACAGACCCCTTCCATTCCCGGAGTACTTCATGGACCTCAAGTCCCTGTCGCGGGCCGTGCTGTCGGCCGCGCTCGCCACCAGCTTGTCCGCTGCCCCCGCCCTGGCCGAGTCCGCCGTCCCCGTGCGGCCTGGCGCCGTGGCTCCCAAGGCGCCCCCAGCGGTGAAGCCTTCCCAGGAGCAGCCCCCGGCGGTGAAGCCCATCCAGGAGGCGCCGCCCCAGGACGCGAAGGTGAAGGCGCCCCGCCCTGAAATCGAGGTGGTCTTCGTGCTCGACACCACGGGCTCGATGAGCGGCCTGCTGGAGGGCGCGAAGGCGAAAATCTACTCCATCGCGTCTCGCATCGCGCAGGGCCGGCCCACGCCGCACCTGAAGGTCGGCCTGGTGGCGTACCGCGACGTGGGGGACGACTATGTGACGAAGCGGTTCGACCTGAGCGACGACCTGGACACGGTGTTCGCGAACCTGCGGCGCTTCGAGGCGGGCGGCGGAGGCGACACGCCCGAGCACGTGGGCCGGGGTCTGGGCGAGGCGGTGTCGAAGCTGTCGTGGAACCAGGACCGGTCGGTGATGAAGGCCATCTTCCTGGTGGGCGACGCGCCTCCGGCGAAGCACAACGACGACTGGGACTTCAAGCACTGGGCCAAGCGCGCCCGCGAGCAGCACATCGTGGTGAACACCGTGCGTTGCGGCTCGGACGAGGAGACGCAGACGGCGTGGAAGTACGTGGCGAAGCTGACGGACGGCACGTTCGACTCCATCGACCAGTCGGGCGGCATGGTGGCGGTGGCGACGCCGTATGACGCGGAGCTGGCGAAGGTGAACTCGGCGCTGGCGTCGAAGACGCTCTACACGGGCAAGGCGGAGGTGCAGACGGCGAACAAGGCCCGCGCCGAGGCCATGGCGGAGCTGGCTCCGGAGGCCGCGGCCGAGCGCATCAGCTACATGCGCAAGACGAGCGGCAGCGGCTCGCCTGGTGCGCCCGCGCCGAGCAGCGCGCCCAAGGCCGTGGGCGGAGCGGTGGACCTGGTCTCCGCGCCCGCGGCGCTGGCGAGCGTGCGTGACGACGAACTGCCCTCGGAGCTGAAGGGCCTGAGCGTGGAGGGGCGGGCGAAGAAGGTGAAGCAGCTCGCCGACGAGAAGAAGGACCTGGAGACGCAGGCGTCCAAGCTCGCCGCCGAGCGCGAGGCGTGGCTCGCGAAGAACCGTCCGGAGAAGGAGGACGCCTTCGACGCCAACGTGATGAAGGGCGTCAAGGCCCAGGCCGCCAAGCACGGCGTGGCGTACTGAGCCGCGCTTCGCTCGAGACACCCAGGGGCCGTGGTTCGCCTTTCCAGGCGGCCACGGCCCTTTTCGCTATTCGCGCGTCACCGCCTGGAGGATGACTTCGCGGCGCCGGTCCAGCAGGCGCAGCGCCAGGGGCAGCGAGCCCCGGTAGATGACCAGGTTGAGGCCCGCGCACAGGGTAATCATCGCCGCGGACTGCCAGGAAGGGCCGTCCTTCCCCGCCAGCTTCAACGCCCAGCCAAAGGGCATGCAGCCGACGCTCGCCGCGACGATGCCCAGCATGGACGCCGTCAGCGGCACCTTGTCGCGCCGCTTGAGGCTCGCGTGGAACTTCACCGGGAAGTAGAGCGAGAGGAAGTTGCCGGCGGCCATCAGCACCGGCACGACGCCCAGCACCGCGGCCAGGGCGCACGCGATGTCCACCGCCGTCCCGAAGCCGAAGTACACCCGGTAGAAGACGGCCACCATCAGCGCCATGCCGAGCGCCGCCGCCGCCTGCACCTGGTTCTTCGCGCGCAGCACGTCCGCCAGGTCCAACGGCGCCGCGAGGAACGCCGCGAAGCCCTGTCCGTCATAGGCGAAGGTGTTCTGGGAGAACGTCGACGCAATCACCACCGCGCCGTAGATGCACAGGCCGCCCATCAGCCACGCGTCCGCGGAGCGACCCAGCAGGAAGACGAACAAGTCCCGCCCGGACAGGAGCTTCAGGAGGATGGCCAGGATGAAGGGCACCGACGCGAGCAGGCGCGCGCGCGGGTTGCGCCACAAGTCCAGCGCCTCGCGCGTCACCAGCGTGGAGAAGCGCGTGCGCGTGCGCTCGAACGGGTTGCTGTCCTTCGCGTCCTTCATCTGCGGCCCCGCGCGTCCCGACTGCCGGTGGAAGCGCATCAGCAGCGCGTATGCCACCGCCATGCCCACGGCCGCGAAGAACAGCAGGCCCAACGCCTCCGCCATCGCCACGCGCGGGCGGAACCAGGCGAGCTGTCCCAGGCCATCTCCGAAGAAGCCCGGAGGCACGCGGCCCAGCGCCACCGCCGCGTTGATGATGAGCGACATGTCCAGCGCGTCCACGCCGTCCTCGCCCACCGCCGTCAGCCACGAGGTGTCGATGGGCGGAATGAACGACGCGGCGATGAGGAACGCCAGCAGGCCGCCGCCCATGATTTCCGCGCTGCGCTTCTCTCGCAGCACGTTGATGACGGCGTACAGCGCCACGCGGCTCCACGCGGCGCAGAGGAACGCGAACAACACGTAGAGCACCACCGCCAGCCACGGTGCCCACAAGGGATAGACGGACGCGAAGCCCAGCGCGGCGCCCGTGAGCGGTGCGTAGAACACCAGCGCGCGCGGCTCGAAGAGGCTGGCCACCGTGGAGGCGATGAGCAGGCGGAAGGGCGAAATCGGAAACGCCGCGTACCGGCTCAGCTCCGAGTGGTCATCCACGCCAGCGGACAACAGCGGCCAGGTCACCCACACGGAGAAGGTGACGAAGCACAGCAGGTTGAGGATGAAGTAGGGCCAGACGTCGCTCTCCACGACGGGCTTGAGCCGCATCAGTGCGAAGAAGAACAGGCCGAAGAACAGGCCCGGCGCGCTCGACGCGACGAACGAGCCCACCGCGAGCAGGCGGCTCTTGCCCGGCCCCTGGTTCAACCCGATGTTGAAGCGCAGCCCCCACAACAGCCACAGGTGCCGGAAGAAACCGGGAACGGCGGGGCGGCTCATGCCGGCTCCCGCAGCGGGACGACGGGAGCGGGGGCCTCGCCGTAGAACGACAGCCGCGCGTTGCGCGACGACGGCACGGCGATGAGCTTCTCGAACACCGCCTCCAGCGAAGAACAGTCGTAGCGCTGGAGCAGGGAGGACACCGGTCCCTGGTCCAGCATGCGTCCGGCCTGGATGATGCCCGCGTGGGTGGCCAGCCGGTCCGCGATCTCCAGCACATGCGTGGTGAGCAGCAGCGTGACGCCGCGCCGGCTCAGCTCGCGCAAGAGTTCGCGGATGACGCCCGCCGCCAGCACGTCGATGCCCTCGAAGGGTTCGTCCAGCAACACCAGCTCCGGTGCGTGGATCAACGCCGCGGCGATGGCGAGCCGCCGCCGCATGCCCTTGGAGTACTCGGAGACGAGCGAGCCCGCCTTGTACGTCAGCTCCGTCAGCTCCAGGAGCTCCGTGGCCCGCGCCCCGGCCTCGTCGCCGTCCAGGCCGTACATGCGCGCGCAGAAGGTGAGGTACTGCCTGCCGGTGAGCCGCTCGAAGAGGCTCAGCTCCTCCGGCACCACGCCCACGCGGCGCTTCACCTCCATGGGCTTTTGCACCGCGTCCACGCCGAGCATGCGGATGGAGCCCGCGTCGGGGCCGTACACGCCTGTCAGGAGCGCGATGCTGGTGGACTTCCCGGCGCCGTTGGGGCCCAGGTACGCATAGAAGGCCCCCTTGGGTATCTGGAGGTCCAGGCCGTTGAGCGCGGTGAAGCCACCAAAGCGCTTGATCAGCCCGCGCGCGTCGACGGCGAGGTCATCGGAAGGGGAGGGCGTCATGAAGTGACGCCATCACACCCGAGCCCGGCCCCCGGCGACAATCCCCACCCGGCGCGCCGGGCACGGAATCCTCAGTGGACGAAGGCCATCTCCGGCGGGCCGACAATCTGCTGCACCGTCATCCGCACCTTGTCCAGGTCCACGGGCTTGGAGATGTAGCCGGCCGCGCCCACCAGCTCCGCCTCCCACTCGAAGCCGTAGCCGGAGATGATGATGATGGGCAGCCCCCGGGCACGCGGCATCTTCTTCAGCGCGTCCAGGAGTCCCCATCCGCTCATCACCGGCATGCGCAGGTCGAGCAACACGGCGGCGGGCATGTCGCCCTCCAGATGGTCCAGCGCTTCGCGGCCGTTGGCGGCCTGAACGGTTCGGTAACCCATCTCCTCGAGGGCATCGCAGATGAGCGTGCGGTGACTCGCGTCGTCATCGACGACCAGGATGTGGGACATGGCAGGGCCTCAGAGGGGAGCTGCGGCGTCTCGGACCGCGGGATTCTATGGGCGGCAAGATGGGAACGGGGAGTTCATTCCGGAAGGGGGCGCCCCACTTTTCAACAGCCAACCACCCTCGCGATGCAACCCGCTTCGCGGCTACTCCTGGGGCTTCTTCTCCAGGTCTCCGGACCCGTCTGCCCCGTGGTCCGTCCGCCGCAGATACGTGTTGTGCGCATAGCCCTGGCGCGACAACCGCTGCGACTCGATGGCGTCCGCGACCTTCGTGCACACCTGTCCCAGCAGGCGCAAGGACTCCGCCAGCAGCTTCTCGGCGTGGTCCTGGGCGTCGGCGGCGGCGATGGTGGTTCGCTCTTTGCGGAACAGCCCTGGCAACTTCATCCCTCCGAATCTAGGAGACCCCGCCGTCAGGCGCCACCGCCCTTGGGGCCCCTTCCGCCCCCCAGGGACCTGTCCCGGCCTCGGACTCGGCGCCACCTCGCTCCCTTGACAGGATTGACCGGCTGGCAAATTTACATTTTTGAGCAGACCTCGCCGGCGACACCCTCTCCAGCCCCGGAACTGTCGTGTAACCCACGGGAATTCAAAGGGCTTAACGAATTTTCAAGTGGGGGGATGACATCGAGTTAATTCGTCCCTACATTGCTTCTCGTCTCATTGCTGCGGAGGAGACGCGCATGGCTTACGACGGCGAGCTGGTGAAGATGGAGAACGGTCGCTGGGCGCGGTTCCAGCGGTGCCAGGTGTACCGCCCGGGTGTGGCGGACGCGGGCGAGACGATGCTGCTGATCGCCGTGGAGCTCGAGGAGCGCTACCAGCTCCTCCTCGACGGGGCGGCGGATTCCCTGGCCCAGTACCGCTACCAGGGCGTGCCCGTGCAGGTCCGGTTGGATCCGGACGCGCAGGCCATCACCCTTCAGCCGGAAGTGGCCGCATCCGTACCCGCCGTGCACTGATGCCGCGCTCCCCGTGAGCGCGCCGGTGCGGGTTTGACGGATTCACAACACAAGGGGCCTCGCGATTCACATCGCGGGGCCCTTTGAATTTACAGCCCCCGGCGGGCTGCGTCAGCGACCCTCCAGCCAGCGCGAGTACGCCCCGAAGTCGTAGCCCCGGCCGAGGAAGTCCCGGACCAGGTCCGCGGCGTCCTTGGAGCCCCCCGGCGCCAGCACGGTGTCGCGGTAGCGGTGGGCGGTCTCCACGTCCATCAGCCCGTGCTCCTCGAAGGGCGTGAGCAGGTCCCTCGCGATGACGAGCGACCAGAGGTACGCGTAGTAGAGCGCCGAGTAGTCGCCATCCAACTGGGTGAAGGCGAGGTGGGCGTACGTGCCGTTGACGGCGCGGAAGGGCAGGTAGCGCTCCTGGAGCGCCAGGACGCTCGCGGTGGAGTCGGTGCCCTCGGGGTTGCCGGCGTGCAGGTTGAGGCTGACGGCGGCGTAGAAGAGCTGCTGGCGCACCCAGAGCCCCTTGCCGAAGGAGTCCGCGCGGCGCATGCGGGAGATGAGGTCGGCGGGCAGCGGCGCGTCCGTGTCGACGTGGCGGGCGAAGCGCTGGAGTGACTCCACGCTCCAGGCCCACTCCTCCAGCACCTGCGCGGGGGCCTCCACGAAGTCGACCTCGGTGCGCGTGCCGGACAGCCCGGCCCAGCGGGCGCGGCCGCCCAGCAGGTGGTGCAGCAGGTGGCCGAACTCGTGGAAGAAGGTGCGCACCTCGGAGTGCTGGAGCAGCGCGGGCCGCGTGCCGGGGCGGGGGAAGTTGCACGTCAGCACGCCCTCCGGCAGGGCCTTGCCCGCGCGGCCGATGGCCAGGTCCCACTGCGCGGCGTGGGTGTACTTGCCGGGGCGCGGGTGCATGTCCAGGTAGAAGCGGCCCCGGCGCTCGGTGCCCTCGTAGACGTCCCAGACCTCCACGTCCGGGTGCCAGACGGGGGCGTCCGGCACGCGTCGGTAGGTGAGCCCGAAGAGGCTGGCGGTGAGGTCCAGCACGCCCTGCTTCACGCGCGTGTATTCGAAGTAGGGCCGCAACTCGCGCGAGTCGAAGCGGTACTGCTCGGCGCGCACGCGGTCCTCCAGCCACGCCTGCTCCCAGGGCTCCACGCGGATGGCGTCGGGCACCTGCTCGCGCTTGCGCGCGAGCAGCGTGGCGTACTCCCCGCGCATGCGGCCGTCGACGGCGGCGGCCAGCTCCTCGATGAAGTCCGCCGCCACCTGCTGTCGGCGCACCATCTTGTCCTCGGCCGCGTAGGCCGCCCAGCTCGGGTAGCCCAGCAGCGTGGCCAGCGCGTGGCGCGCCTGGAGCATCCGCGCGAGCGTGTCCAGGTTGCGCGGATGGCCCCGGCGCCGTCCCAGGCGCCACAGCGCCTCGCGCGCGGCCGTGTCGCGCGCATACGTCATGAAGGGCCCCAGGTCCGAGGAGTCCGTGGCCAGGCGCACGCGGCCATCAGGGCCGGGCGGGTGGGCGCGGACGTAGTCCTCCGGCAGGCCCGCCAGCGCCGACGGGGCCACGTCCAGGTGTCGCACGTCCTCGTGGATGTGGCGGCTGAACTCCTGGCCCAGGACGATGAGCTCCTCCTGGAGCACGCGCACCCGCTCCCGCGTGGCTTCGTCCCGGTCCACGCCCGCGCGCTGGAAGCCCTTGAGCACCCGCGCCACCCAGCGACGGGTCAGCGCGTCCTGACCCTCCAACTCCAACGAGGCCAGCACGTCGTAGACGCGGCGGTCCAACGAGATGTCCGTGCGCACCCGCTCCACGGCCTGCTCGCACCGCTCCGCGGCGGCCCGGAAGGCGCCGTCCGGGTGCACGTTGGCGCCGATGCCAGACCGGCCGACGGCGTCGTCCAGGAGCGCCACCGCGTCGTCATAGGTGGTGAGCAGGGCCTGGGTCGCCAGTCGCCGGGCGCCGGGCGCCGTCAGTCGCGCCACCGCGCCACGGGCCTCCTGGATGTCGCGCCGACACGCTTCCATGAAGCGCTCGGGTGTGGCGGCGAGCAGACGGCCGGCTTCCGGCGCGGGCGCCCCCCGCGTGTCGCCCGTGCGAACGGAGGGCCGGGTCGACGCACCCCCGCACCCCACGAACATGACGGCGGCGACGATGACGAACGTGGAACGCAAAGGGCCCTCCCGAACCGGAGTGTGAAAGCAGCGGCGGAGCCTGGGGCTTCCCCGTATGCGCTCTCGCCAATGAGGACGGATTGGGGTGTCTTTTGTTGCAAAAATTCAACCCGACTGGAGTCAGGAAGTGAATCGACCTGCCCTGAAGTGTGAGTCGGTGTGAAGGGCGGCACAGACGTGTGTGGCTCAGGTGCCCACCTGGAAGAAGCGGGCGGCGTTGTCCCGGGCGACGCGGCGCACGACGCGTTCGGAGAGGCGGGCCTTGGAGAGCAGGTTGGCCACGCGGGCCAGGCCCAGGATGTCACCGGCGCCGTCACCGGCGTCGGAGTTGAGCACCAGCCGTTCGCTGCCCAGCTTGCGCACCAGCGCGACGGCGCGCTCGGCGGCGAGTGCCTCCGGATGCAGCGTGAGACCGGCCCAGTGGCCCACTTCCAGGATGGTGCGCACGGTACGCGCGGTGGCGTGGTCCACCAGCACGCGCGAGGGCAGCACGCCGGACTGGCGCAGCAGAATCAGGATGCGGCGCGTGTGGCGCTCCTTGTCCGCCAGGGGCGTGTGCACGACGACGCGCAGCTTGAGGCTTCGCGCCAGCGCGAGCTGCTCCAGGAAGGCCTCTTCTTCTTCCTCTCCGCCCGCGTGCAGCCCCGTCTCTCCCAGGGCGACGACGCGGCCGCCCTGGAAGTAGTCGGGCAGCGCGGAGAGCACCTCCGACAGGCCGCGCCGGGGGATGCAGCGCGGGTGGACACCCAGCGCGGCGTAGGCGCGGATGCCCACCTTCTCCAGCCGGGGAAGCTGCCGCTCCACCACGTCGTCGAAGTGGCGCAGCAGGGCCTTGGATGTGGGCTCCGGGAAGTGGTGCGCCACCACGAGCGCCCGCTCCACTCCGAAGAAACGCATCGACTCGAGGTCCTGATCGCTCAGGCCTTCCGGGTGCAGGTGCGCGTCGAAGATGGGCAGGGGCTCGGGCACGGTCTCAATCCTGTCCCAGGGAGAGGCCCTCGTTGCGCGGGTCGCTCGCGGAGAAGCGCAGTCCTGTCTTCGGGTCGATGAACACCGCCTCCGCGTCGCCCCACTGGTCCACGCGTCGCACCTTGTGCCCCTTGGCCTCCAGTGCCGACAGTGTGGCCGGCTCCAGGCCCCACTTGTCCACCCACAACTCGTCCGGCAGGTACTGATGGTGGACGCGGCCTTCATTCACCGCGCGCGCCACGTCCATGCCGCTGTCCACCATGTTGCTGATGACCTGGATGACGGTGGTGGGGATGGTGGACCCGCCCGGGCTGCCCACCGCGAGCATGACGCGCTTGGGGTCCTCCTTGGAGAACACCAGCGTGGGCGACATGGAGGACTGGGGCACCTTGCCGGGCTGAATCGCGTTGGGCTCGCCGGTGACGAGTCCGTACGCGTTGGGCACGCCGGGCTGCGCGGCGAAGTCGTCCATCTCGTCGTTCAGCAGCACGCCGGTGCCCTTGGCGACGACGCACGAGCCGAAGCCGTAGTTCACCGTGGCCGTCAGCGCCACCGCGTTGCCCTGCTTGTCCACGACGGAGATGTGCGTGGTGTTCTTGCGCTCCGGCTCCGGCGTCAGCGTCACGGGCTTGTCCGTCAGCGTGGAGCCCTGCGTGCCCGCCGTCTGGGGCAGGAGCGCCAGGCTGGACGTCACCTTCTTCGGGTCGATGGAGCCCGCCAGGTCCGCGATGTGCCCCTTGGAGATGAGCCGCGCGGTGGGCACGTCGGCGAAGTCCGGGTCCCCCAGGTATTTGGCGCGGTCCACGTACGCGCGCCGCAGCGCCTCCACGTACAGGTGCAGGGCCTCCGGGTCCCTGAAGCCGAAGCCCTGGGGCCGCAGTTGCTCCATGGCGCCCAGCACCTGGAGCACCGCCACGCCGCCCGCGCTCGGCGGAGGCATGGTGAGGATGCGGTGGCCGCGGTAGCTGCCCTCCAGCGGCTCGCGCTTGCGCGTCTTGTAGGACGCCAGGTCCTCCAGCGTGAGCACGCCGCCGCCCGCCTGCACCGTGTCGACGATGCCCTTGGCCACCGCGCCCGAGTAGAAGCCCTTGGGGCCGCTCTTGGCGATGCTCGTGAGCGTGCGCGCCAGGTCCGGCTGGCGCAGCAGGTGGCCGATGGGCGGGACGACGTGTTCGCCCTGCTCGTTCTTGACGAGGAAGACGCGGGTCGCCTCCGGGTCCTTGCGCAGACACTCCAGCCGGCCCTCGGCCATGCTGCGGTAGCGCGGCGTCACCCACAGGCCCTTGCGCGCCGCTTCGATGGCCGGCGCCAGGACAACGGACGGGGGCAGAGTGCCGTGCGTCTTGAGCAGCTCCAGATATCCCGCCACCGCGCCCGGCACGGCGACGGCCAGCACGCCGTCCGTGGACAGCCCCGGCACCACCTTGCCGTCCTTCAGGAACATGTCCCGCGTGGCCGCCTTGGGCGCCACCTCGCGGAAGTCCAGCACCCGCGTCGCGCCGGACTTCGCGTCGTGCACCAGCGCGAAGCCGCCGCCGCCCACCCCCGAGTGGTACGGCCCGACGACCGCCGCCACGAAGGCCGCCGCCACCGCCGCGTCCACCGCGTTGCCGCCCTTGTCGAGCATCTTCAAGGCCGCTTCGCTGGCCGGCGGATACGCCGTGGCCACCGCGCCACCCCGGTACGGCCGCGCCGCGTGCGCCACACACGCCATCAATACGAGCGCCACCGCCAGCCCTCGCACCGTCGCCTCCAGCACCCTCGCGCTCGTGCGCGGGGCTTGCTTCTCGAAGCTCGTGTCGTTCACGGGAAAGTCCCCTCCTGGGGGCGCAATCAATACCTTGTGGCTGGCCTTCGTCGCGGATGTTGTGTTACCCGGCGGACACTCACCCACACCTGGGGGCCGGGACTCGGGGGCGCCGCACCGACTACACCTCTCCCGGTATGCACGAACTGTCCGCACCGGACCATGATTTCAACTCAGCAACAATTTTCCTCTTGGATTGTTTTTCAAGAGGGTGCATCCTTCCCCGGTCATGAGTCGCGACTGGGGGAGCAAATGAGCGCACCGGTCACACCTGAGAAACCGACCCGGTCCGGGTCTGTTCCGCCCTCGGGGCGGGTCACGCTCTTTCTCAAGCCGAGCTTCGGAATCACGGTGAAGAGCAACGCGCTGTGCGTGGCCGTGAGCGCGAAGCCGCGACCTGACAACACCTCCGAGACTTCGGAGCCTCGCGCGGTTGACGACTCGATTCCCTGTCCCTAATTCTCCGCCGCATGACAG
Organism: Myxococcus sp. CA033; assembly: GCF_013336625.1. Classification (NCBI taxonomy): domain Bacteria; kingdom Pseudomonadati; phylum Myxococcota; class Myxococcia; order Myxococcales; family Myxococcaceae; genus Myxococcus; species Myxococcus sp. CA033. The sequence goes on from NZ_JABUMU010000012.1 coordinate 123,670, forward strand.
CTCTGTCGGCGGTGGTGTTGTGTGCGGGCAAGGGCACGCGGATGAAGTCGAAGAAGGCGAAAGTCCTTCACGCCATCCTCGGAAAGCCCCTGTGCGCATATCCCCTCAAGCGAGCGCTCGAGCTTGGCGCCTCCACGGTGGTGCCCGTCGTGGGCCATCAATCGGAGAGCGTGGAGAAGGAAGTCCGGGCGTTGTTTCCGGACGCGCCCCTGCGCTTCGCGCTCCAGCGTGAGCAGCGCGGGACGGCGGACGCGGTGCGCTCTGCGGAAGAGGCCCTGAAGGGGTTCTCCGGCCGGGTCCTCATCCTGTACGGGGATGTGCCCCTGCTCCGTCGTGAAACGCTGGCGGCGCTGCTCGCCGCGCACGACGAGGCGGGCGGGGTGCTGGCGATGGTGACGACGATGCTCGACGACCCCACCGGCTACGGCCGCGTCCTTCGCGAGGGGGGCCGGGTGGTGCGGGTGGTGGAGCAGAAGGACGCCACCGCCGAGCAGCGCGCGGTGAAGGAGTGCAACGCGGGCATCTACTCCGTCGACGCGGCCTTCCTCTGGAAGGCGCTGGCCGAAATCAAACCGAACAATGCGCAGGGTGAGTACTACCTGACGGACCTGGTGGAGCTCGCCTCGAAGCAGGGTCGCGTGGGCACCGTGGACGTGGACGCCACGGAGACCGCGGGCGTGAATGACAAGGTGGAGCTGGCGGCGCGGGCGCGGGTGCTCCAGCGCCGCATCAACGAGGCGCACATGCGCGCCGGCGTTACCTTGTTGGACCCCGACACGACCTTCATCGAAGAGGACGTGGTGGTGGGCGCCGACAGCGAGGTGGGCCCCGGGGTGGTGCTGACGGCGGGCACCGTGGTGGGAGAGAACGTCACCATCGGCCCCGGCTGTGTGGTGAGCGCCTCCACCGTGGCGGACGGCTCCGTGCTCAAGCCCTACTCCGTGTTGGAGGAGGCGAAGGTCGGCGTGCGGAACGTCATTGGCCCGTTCGCTCGCCTGCGTCCCGGGACGGAGCTGGCCGAGGATGTGCATCTGGGTAACTTCGTGGAAACGAAGAAGGCGCAGATCGGCAAGGGGACCAAGGCCAACCACCTGACTTATCTGGGTGACGCCAAGATTGGCGCGGGCTGCAACGTGGGCGCGGGCACCATCACCTGTAACTATGACGGGGTGAACAAGAGCCTCACGGAGCTGGGAGACGGCGTCTTCATCGGCTCCGACACGCAGCTCGTCGCTCCCGTGAAGGTGGGGGACGGCGCCTACGTGGGGGCGGGCACCACGGTGACGAAAAATGTGCCGCCCGGCAGCCTCGCTGTGTCACGCGCGCCACAGGTGACGAAGGAAGGCTGGGTGGCCGCGAAGAAGGCGCGCCGCGCGGCGAAGGGCGGTTGAGCGCGGGCGTGGCTCTTGCTTGGGGAGCGGCCTGACAGCCACTCCCAGAGAAGTATGGGTATCCCTCGGTTTGCTCCGGCGGGCGTGGGCGTGAGAGAGAGGTCTGAATATGTGCGGGATTGTTGGTTACGTCGGTGACAAGGAATCGGCTCCCATCCTGGTGTCCGGGCTCAAGAAGCTCGAGTACCGGGGGTATGACTCGGCGGGCGTCGCGGTGGTCAATCGCAACCAGCTCAACGTGGTGCGCGCCACGGGGAAGCTGCGCAACCTGGAGAACCGGGTGGTGGCGGACCAGCCGCAAGGCAACATCGGCATTGGCCACACCCGTTGGGCCACGCACGGCCGTCCCTCGGACGAGAACGCGCACCCGCACACGTACAAGAACGTCGCGGTGGTCCACAACGGCATCATCGAGAACCACCTGTCACTGAAGGCGCAGCTTCGCGCCAAGGGCCACGTGTTCTCGTCGGAGACGGACACGGAGGTCTTCGCCCACCTCATCTCGGATGAGCTGGAGGCCGGCAAGGAGCTGCCGGACGCGGTGCGCGGGGCCATTGACCAGGTGAAGGGCACGTACGCGCTGGCGGTGGTGAGCGCGACGGACCCCCACCGCATCGTCTGCACGAAGAACGCGTCGCCCATGGTGCTGGGACTGAGCGAGGGGCAGAACTTCATCGCCAGCGACGTGCCCGCGGTGCTCGAGCACACGCGCGACATCGTCTACATGGAGGAGGGTGACCTGGCCATCGTCACCGCCGCCAAGGTGGACATCTTCAACCGCCAGGGTCAGCCGGTGAACCGCGCCACCCGCCGCATCGACTGGACGCCGATGATGGCGGAGAAGGGCGGCTACAAGCACTTCATGCACAAGGAGATCTGGGAGCAGCCCCGCGCCGTCGCGGACACGCTGCGCGGCCGGATGCTCCTGACCGAGGGCGACGTCCACTTCGAGGGCTGGAACATGACGCCCGAGAAGGTCCGCTCGCTGACGAAAATCACCATCCTGGCGTGCGGAACGTCGTGGCACTCGGGCGTGGCCGGCAAGCACATGATTGAGACGCTGGCGCGGCTCCCGGTGGAAGTGGAGCTGGCGAGCGAGTTCCGCTACCGCGACCCGATTGTCGAGTCCTCGCACCTGGCCATCGCCATCAGCCAGTCGGGTGAGACGGCGGACACGCTGGCGGCGTTCAAGGAGGCCAAGGCGCGCGGGGCCACGGCGATGGCCATCTGCAATGTCATTGGCAGCGCGATGACGCGCGAGGCGGAGTTCTCCGTCCTCACCAACGCCGGTCCGGAGATTGGCGTCGCGTCCACCAAGGCGTTCACCACGCAGCTGGTGGCTCTCTACCTGCTGGCGGTGAAGCTGGGCCGCATGCGCGGCACGCTGTCCGTGGCGGCGGCGCAGGAGCACCTCACCCATCTGACGGAAATCCCGAAGATGATTGAAGAGGTGCTCAAGTGCGAGCCGGCCGTGAAGCGCGTGGCCCGTGAGTTCATGAACTCGCAGGACTTCCTCTTCCTCGGTCGCGGCCCCATGCACCCGGTGGCGCTGGAGGGCGCGCTGAAGCTGAAGGAGATTTCGTACATCCACGCGGAGGGCTACGCGGGTGGCGAGATGAAGCACGGCCCGATTGCGCTCATCGACGAGAAGATGCCGGTGGTGGTCATCGCGCCGAAGAAGCCGCACGTGGCCTACGAGAAGATCATCGGCAACATCGAGGAGGTCCGCGCGCGCGGCGGCAAGGTCATCGCCGTCATCGACGAGGACGACGACCAGGTGGGCGGGCTCGCCGACCACGTCATCCGGGTTCCGGCGGCGTGCGCGCTGCTCGCGCCCGTGATTGCCACCATTCCGCTCCAGCTCCTCGCGTACCACGTGGCGGAGATGCGCGGGAATGACGTGGACCAGCCGCGCAACCTCGCCAAGAGCGTGACGGTGGAGTAGCCGCCGCTCGAGCGTCCCTGACGCACGCGAAGCCCGGGTTCCCCTCGAGGGAGCTCGGGCTTTCGTCGTTCTCGGGAGGACTTGGTGCCGGGCGGGGAGCGCTCAGTCCTGTTGGGCCAGCTCCATCAGCAGCTCCAGGTCCTCGGCGGCGTCCATGCTCTCCAGCAGCTCCAGGTTCTCCACCACCTCGCGGTCCTCCTCTGACAGGGCTGTCGCGGGTCGGGTGGGCTCACGCGACGGAGTCCTGGCGGGGACCGGGGGGAGGGGAGCTTCCTCGGTGGCGGGCGTTTCGGACGGGCCCTCGCCAAGAGCCACCGGGGCTGCCACCAGCGCCACGAACAACACGAGAGGTGCGGCGGGGCTCACCGGCGCCGCCTCTCGCGCACGCGCTCCCGCATCTCCTGGCGCTGCTCGGGCGTCATCTGCCGCCAGCGGCGCATGTTCTCCATGAGCTGCTCGCGCCGCTCCGGGTTCTCCCGCAGGTAGGCCTTCATCCGCTGGCGCATCGCGGCGCGCCGCTCCGGGTCCATCTTCCTCAGCTCGCGCGCCTGCTCACGCAGGGCCTGCCGTTCGGCGACGTTGAGCTTGCGCAGCTCCCGCTGGTTGGCGCGCAGCCGCTCGCGCTCCTCGGGGGGCAGCTTGCGCCAGCGCTCCAGGTTGCCCCGGATGCGCGTCTGCTCGTCCTTCGGCAGCGACTTGAACTCGCGCAGCTTTCCGCGCAGCGCTTGCTTCTGCTCCGGCGTCATCTTCTCGAAGCGCTCGGCGGCCGTCGCCGGACGCTCCGTCTCCGCGCGCGCGGCCGCGCCCGTCAGCAGCGCCACCCCCAGGCCCAGCGCCATCCACGTCCGGCCCGTCATTGCGCCACCTCCAGTTCGTGGAGGCTCGCGACGACCTCCAGGTCCTCGGGACTGTCGAGCCCCAACAGCTCGTAGTCCTCGACCAGCTCCAGGTTCGCCGCCAGCTCCATCACCGCCGGGTCCTCCAGCTCCTCGGGTGCCTCGGGGCCCGGCCCCACCACCACCAGCGCCAGCCCCACCGCCACGGCCAGCCCCGCGGAGGGCACCAGCACCGCCGGGCGCAGCAACGTCCGCAGCCGCTCCCACCACGGCACCGGCAGCGCATCCAGCTTCGCCAGCACCGCGCGCCTCGTGTCCGCCGAGGGCACGAAGTCCGGCAACTCCGCAACCCTTGCCACCGTGTGGCGCAGGAGCGCCTCCGTCGCGCGGCACCCGGTGCAGCCGACCAGGTGGGATGCGACTTGCTCGCGGCGGGCCGCGGGCAGCTCGCCGTCCACGTAGGCCGTGAGGTCTTCCTCGAAATGACAGCTCATGCCCTGCTCCTCGCGGGCACGGTGCCCGCCTGCAGCTCTTCAATCCTGCGCGCCACCGCCAGCGTCGCCCGGTGGATGAGGCTCTTCACGGCGGACTCGCTCGCCTCCAGCGCCTCCGCGATGTCCCGGTAGGCCATGCCCTCGAAGCGGCACATGGTGAAGGCCGCGCGCTCCCGGTCACTCATGTCGCGGAGCGCGTCGCCCACCGCCTGCTCCAGCTCCCGTCCCGCCAGCGCCTGGTCCGGCCTGTCGCCGTCCGGCCCCGCCATCTCCACGCCTCCGGTCTCCTCGCCGTCCGGCGCCTCGGTGGACGTGTGGGCCACGCGGTACTCCCCGCGCCGTACTTCGTTGAGGCAGTGATTGGTGGCCACCCGGAACAGGAACGTCTTGAAGCGCGCCGTGGGCTGGTACGCCTTCGCGTTGCGGTAGAGCTTCACGAAGATGTCCTGCGTCAGCTCCTCCGCGCGCTCCCTGTCTCCCACGAAGCGGAAGGCGAAACGCGCCACGCTCGCATGGTAGCGGTCGAACAGCCAGGCGAACGCCCGACGGTCCCCCGCGGCCACCTTCAGCATCGCCTGTGCGTCCGAATCCACGTCCACGGTCGACTTCAACCCCGTTACCCGCAAGAAGTTGCGGACACCGTCTCTTTGAACCGCGCGGGCCTCCGTGGATACAGTCTCCCCGTGTCGGACGCCACGCGCACACATCCACCCAGCTCCAGACCCGAGGAGGGCGCGGACGAGGAGCGTCTGGCGGACCTCGCCGCCTGGGCACCTCCTCCGTCAGAGGCGGCCGGACGGCCCACGCCTCCGGTGGAGCTGCCCCTGCCGGTGCTGGTGCGGGTGGAGCAGGCCGTGGGGGCCTCCCAGGCGGAGCGGCCCGAGGCGGCCGCGCGCCTCAATGAAGTCCTGAAGCAGTTGGGGACCGGCGGCGGGGAGCGGCAGGTGGCGGACACCCTGCACCGGCTGCTCGACGGCGGAAGGCTGGACGGACTGGTGGACGCCGACGGGCGCTCCTGCCGCGCGGTGGCGGTGGAGGCGCTCCTGTCCCTGGGCTTTCCCTACGCCCTGGAAGTCGAGCCCGACGACCTCAAGCACCTGCGCGCCAACACCGCGGCCCGGCCCGGCGGCCGCAAGAGCGTCTTCGATTTCGGGGCCGGAGTGCCCGCCACCGTGCTCACCGGCGGGCTGCTGGCCCAGGTCCTCGAGGAGCTGCTGCGGCCGGGCATCGTCGAAGGCACGGTGACCTTGCAGGTGGGCCTGAGCGTGATGGCGATGATGGCCTTGTGGCTTGCCCCGCCTCGCAGTCCCGTGTACCGGCTGGGCCTGGGCCTGCTGGCCCTCGTGTCGGGCTACGGGCTGCTGTTGGCCCTGGGGTCGGCCGGCCACGCCGGGGGGCTGTGGGCAGGTGTGGCAGGCGCGGTCGCCGTCCTCCTGGCTGCCCTCCGCGAGAGCTAGCTGACCGACAGGATGCAACACGGATGTCAGAGGGGTGGACTAGGGTCTACCCATCGCGTACTAAAAGCGCGTTCAGGTGAGCCGGGGTGGCTCGCCAATACAAGGAGCTCAAGTCAAATGGCCGTGAATCAGGAGAAGGAAAAGGCGATCGAGCTGGCGATGTCCGCGGTGGAGCGCCAGTTCGGTAAGGGTTCGATCATGCGGCTCGGCAACGACGAGCCGCTGATGCACGACGTGCAGGCCATTTCGACGGGCTCGATTTCCTTGGACATCGCCTTGGGCGTGGGCGGCGTGCCGAAGGGCCGAATCATCGAGATTTTCGGACCGGAGTCCTCCGGCAAGACGACGCTGTGTCTCCACATCGTCGCGGAGGCGCAGAAGCGCGGTGGCATCTGCGGCTACGTGGACGCGGAGCACGCGCTGGACGTGGGCTATGCGCGCAAGCTGGGCGTGCGCACCGACGACCTGCTCCTGAGCCAGCCGGACACCGGTGAGCAGGCGCTCGAAATCGCGGAGATGCTGGTGCGCTCGGGCGCCATCGACGTGCTGGTGGTGGACTCGGTGGCCGCGCTCGTCCCCAAGGCGGAGCTCGAGGGCGAGATGGGCGACGCGCACATGGGCGTGCAGGCGCGCCTCATGAGCCAGGCGCTGCGCAAGCTCACGGGCACCATCTCCAAGAGCCAGACGTGCGTCATCTTCATCAACCAGATTCGCATGAAGATTGGCGTGATGTTCGGCAACCCGGAGACGACGACGGGCGGCAACGCGCTGAAGTTCTACGCGTCGCAGCGCATGGACATCCGCCGCATCGGCGCCATCAAGAACGGCGATAACGTGGTGGGCAGCCGCACCCGCGTGAAGGTCGTGAAGAACAAGGTGGCCCCTCCGTTCAAGGAGGTCGAGTTCGACATCATGTACGGCTCGGGCATCTCCCGTGAGGGCGACCTCATCGACCTGGCCTCCAACGACAACATCGTGGAGAAGAGCGGCAGCTGGTTCTCCTTCAATGGAGAGCGCATCGGCCAGGGCCGTGAGAACGCGAAGGACTACCTGCGGGAGCACCCGGAGGTGGCGAAGGAGATTGAGGCGCGCGTGCTGGAGAAGTACGGCATCGCGAAGGGCCCGGGCGCCGCCGCCGCTCCCGCCGCGGAGGAGGCTCCCGCCGAGGCCACCACCGAGAAGCGCCCGCGCGTGAAGGCCGTGAAGTGAGTCGGTGACGGCGGCTCCTCGCGAGCCGCCTCTCGACACGCCGTTCGGGGCTGTCCTCTCCAGTCGAGGGCAGCCCCGTCGTGTTTCATGCGGGCCGCGTGAGTCGCGTGCGTCGCGGAGTGCTGACACGGTGCGTTGTGTCGGAGGCGTGGCGGGGATGTTTCCGGAGTGATGGACGAGGGCCGTAGACTCGCGCGCGCTGGTCCTTCACCCGCGCTCCATTTCGGGAGTCCCGCCTTGTTCGACAGATTGAAGCGTCGCAGCTTCCTGCAGGCCGTGGTTGCCGTCGCGGCAAGCACCTCATTCGGCTGTTCCGACGACGACACGCAGACCCATGACGGTGCGAAGTACTTCCCTCAGTCCATCTGTTCGGGAGATCCGCGTCCGGACAGCGTGGTGTTGTGGGTGCGCGCGGTGAACCCCGACAACGCGGGCGCGGATGCGCCGGTGCGGCTGGAGGTGTCGACGAGCGAGAGCTTCTCGAGCCTGGTGTTGGACAGGAGCTTCACGGCGCTGGTGGCGAATGACCATGCGCTGAAGGTGAAGGTGACGAACCTGTCGCCGCGCACGACGTACTACTACCGCTTCACCTTCGAGACGGGCGGGCAGAAGTACACGACGGCGACGGGCCGCACCCGCACGGCGCCGGCGGCCGGGGATGACGTGGCGGTGAAGTTCGCCTTCGCCAGCTGCCAGGACTACATCGGCCGTTACTACAACGCGTGGCAGCGGCTGCTGCAGCTCGACGAGGACCTGGACTTCGTCGTGTTCCTGGGTGACTACGTCTACGAGACGACGGGCGACCCGTCCTTCCAGTCGGGCGGCGACACCCGGACGGTGAAGTTCAGCGAGCCGGAGAAGGCGCTGAAGGTGGGCACGGGGCTGAGGGCCTTCTTCGCGGCCAACTCGCTGTCCAACTACCGCGACCTCTACAAGACGCTGCGCACGGACAAAATCATCCAGAAGGTCCACGAGCGCTACCCGTTCATCGTCATCTGGGACGACCATGAGTTCTCCGACGACAGCTGGGGGCCCAACGCGACGTACCTGGATGGGCGCGCGTCGGAGCTGCAGTTGGAGCGCAAGCAGAACTCGGAGCGGGCCTTCTTCGAGTACATCCCGCTGGACAACACGAACTCGGCGGAGGGCGCCATGGACCCGGCGGCCGCGCCGGTGTACCCGAACACGCGCGTCTACCGTGACTTCGAGTTCGGCAAGGCGCTGAAGCTGGCGGTGGCCGACTACCGCACCTTCCGTCCGGACCACCTCATCCCCGAGGACGCGTACCCGGGCCGGGTGGCGGTGCCCGCGCAGCTGCTGGCCGTGGCGCTGCCGAACCTGCCCGCGCCGGTGCAGGCGCTGCTCCAGTCGGAGACGTTCGCCTACGTGGACATCGACGCGGCGGAGCACGCCGTGCAGAAGGCGGTGTTGCAGGGCGCGTACGTGCAGCAGGCGATGGGCGCGGGCCTCACCCAGGCGGAGGCCACGGAGAAGGCCGGGTCATGGGTGAAGGGCGGCCAGTCGCTCTTCTACGTCAACCAGGTGCTGACGGCGGTGAACACCGCGCGTGTGGCGGCGCAGCAGCCGGCGATTCCGCTGCTCTCCGCGACGGGCGCGCCCCGGGGGCTGGCCTACGTGCACATGGGCAAGGCGGGCCTGTTCGGCATCCAGGGCTCGCGCTACATCGTGGTGAAGCCCATCTATGACTTGTTCTCGCGCCTCACCTATGGGGCCTCGCAGGGCGCCACGGAGGACGTGCTCGGCCAGGCGCAGCAGGCGTGGCTCCAGACGCAGCTGCAGTCGACCAACACCTGGAAGATTGTCGTCAGCTCCGTGTCGATGACGTCCATGGTGTTCGACCTGTCCGACAAGCCGGACATCGGTGAAGCGACGCTGCGTCAGGCGTTCTACTTCAGCGTGGACCAGTGGGACGGCTTCCCCACGAAGAAGGAGGAGCTGCTGGCGTTCGTCCGGGCGAACCAGGTGAAGAACGCGATGTTCATCTCCGGCGACATCCACGCGTCGTTCGCGTCGGAGGAGTCGGGCGTGCCCACACTGACTGCGCCCGCGATTACCTCCGGCTCCATCAAGGAGCTGGCGGGTCTGGCCGTCTTCGGCGCGGGCTACTCGCCCAACAGCCCCATCTACAAGTACGTCGTCACGCAGTTGAACGATTCGCTCATGGCCTCCAACCCGGGCATGCGCTACGTCAATGGTGACGAGCACGGCTTCGTGGTGATGGAGCTCAAGGGCACGCAGGCGCTGGCCTCCTACCACCTCATCCCCAGCTCCGAGGTGGCCAAGGACTACTCGTTCAAGACGGACAGCGAGCTCGCGGCGAAGTTCACGCGCGTGGACTTCCGCATCGAGAACGGGACGATTACCAAACTCTGATGACGTGACACTCGCTCTCGCCACGCGAGGGGGGGGACGAGGGCCGCGCCGAGAGCCAGGACGCTCCGGTGGCGGCCCTCGCCGCGTCTCGGGCGTGAGTGTCTTCGCACCCAGGTGTGCGGGATTCGGCGTCCGTCTAACCTGACGAATGGCCGAGCCAGGGGGCTCGGTGCGGTGTGTTGCATTCACCAGGACTCGGAGACGCCATGACTGCGCAAAGCATCAAGAAGCTGTCGCTGAAGAAGGAGACCCTTCGCACCCTGGACGTGAATCAGCTGGGGCAGCTCGAGGGGGCGGTGGGCGGGACTACGCCTGCCATCACCATCCCCGTCATCATCATCGCCACCATCATCGCCTCAAACGCCGACTGACGTCGGCGTGACTCCGTAGGGCCCTTCGAGGCACGAGCGCCGCTGGCCTTGAGGTCGGCGGCTCTCCGGCGGAGCGAGGGGCGCTGCCGCGGAGGCAGTCCTCCGAGGTGGAACGCGTTAGAAGTCGGGCCATGACGACTGGCTCCTCGGCTTCGGACCTCCACCTCGTTCCCGCCCGGCCCGAGCATGTGGACTTCTGGATGTCGCTGCGCGCGGAAGCCGCCGCGCGGCGCTACGTGGACACCGAGGAGGACTCGCCGGAGACGCTGGTGAAGCGCATCCTGGAGGCGAGTTCGCTGGAGGAGCCTCGGGCGAAGGGGTTTCGCTGGTTCGTGCGGTACCAGGACGCGTGGGTGGGCACGGTGTCCGCTCGGGACGTGTCCCGGGAGCATGGCCGGGCGCAGCTGGGCTACATGTTGTCGGAGGCGTACCACGGGCGCGGGTTGGGCTCGCGCGCGGTGGGGATGATGCTGGAGCGCCTCTTCACCTTGCCCTTCCTGGAGCGGGTGTGGCTGACGACGCTGTCGGAGAACCTGGCGTCCCAGGGCGTGGCGCGCAAGCTGGGCTTCACGCTGGAGGGGACGATGCGCGGGCACTGCATGCTGCGCGGGGAGCGCAAGGACCAGCAATACTGGGGACTGTTGTGCTCTGAGTGGGAGTCCCGACAGCGCGGGTGACGTGCGCTGGGAGCCGCGTGGGGACCGGGTTATAGAAGGGGCGTCATGCACGCCTACGCCGCTGAGTTGTCGCAGGAGCTGGGGCTCCGGCCCGAGCAGGTGGACCGCACCCTGGCGCTGAACGCCGACGGAGCCACCGTTCCCTTCATCGCGCGCTATCGCAAGGAAGTCACGGGAGGGCTGGACGAGGTTCAAATCCAGACCATCCTCGACAAGGCCTCCGAGCGCACCGAGCTGGACTCGCGCCGCGACACGATTCTGCGCTCCGTGGAGGAGCAGGGGAAGTTGACGCCGGAGCTGGCGAAGGCGCTCAAGGCGGCCAAGACGCGCACCGAGCTGGAGGACCTGTACCTGCCGTACAAGCCCAAGCGCCGCACGCGCGCGGCCATCGCTCGGGAGAAGGGGCTGGAGCCCCTGGCGGACCTCCTGTGGAAGCAGGAGGGGAAGCGGGGCGAGGACGCGGACGCGAAGGTGCGCCCCTTCGTCAACGCGGAGAAAGAGGTGCCGGACCTGGCGGCGGCGCTCGCGGGCGCGCGCGACATCTGCGCGGAGCGGGTGAGCGAGGACGCGGGTCTGCGCCGCGCGACGCGCGAGGTGTGCGCGAAGCGGGGCACGCTGCGCTCGGACGTGGTGCCCGCGAAGAAGAACGAGCCCACCAAGTTCGAGAACTACTACGGCCACGAGGAGCCCCTGTCCCAGGCCCCGTCGCACCGCGTGCTGGCGCTCTTGCGCGGTGAGGAGGAGGGCGTGTTGAAGGTGAAGCTCAACATGCCGGATGACGAGGTGAAGGCGCTGCTCGGTGGGCGCGTGGTGACGAAGCCACAGTCCCTCTTCGCCTCGGAGCTGCGCGCCGCGGTGGATGACAGTTGGGAGCGGCTGTTGGGGCCATCGTTGGAGTCGGAGCTGCGCGCGGAGCTGAAGGAGCGCGCGGACAAGGGCGCCATTGGCGTCTTCGGGGAGAACCTGCGGCACCTGTTGCTCACCGCTCCGGCGGGCGCGCGCGCGGTGCTCGCGTTGGACCCGGGCCTGCGCACGGGAATCAAACTGGCCATGCTGGACAACACGGGCAGCGTGGCGGAGACGGTGACGCTCTACTCGGAGCGCGGCGCGGACGAGCGGGTGCGCGCGGCGAAGCTGCTGTCTGCCGTGGTGCAGAAGCACAAGCCGGAGCTCATCGCCGTGGGCAACGGGACGGGCAGCCGCGAGGCGGAGACCTTCGTGCGCGACACGCTGAAGGCCCTGGGCTCGCAGGTGCCGGTGGTGTCGGTGAGCGAGCAGGGCGCGTCCATCTACTCGGCGTCCGAGGTGGCCCGTGACGAGTTCCCGGAAATGGACGTCAGCCTGCGGGGCGCGGTGTCCATTGGCCGGCGCTTGCAGGACCCGCTCGCGGAGCTGGTGAAGATAGACCCGAAGAGCATCGGCGTCGGGCAGTACCAGCACGACGTGGACCAGGGGCTCTTGAAGAAGAAGCTGGGCGAGGTGGTGGACTCGTGCGTGAACGCGGTGGGCGTGGATGTGAACACCGCCTCACCGCAGCTGTTGGAGCACGTGTCCGGCGTGGGCCCGTCGCTGGCGAAGAAGCTGGTGGCGCACCGGGCCTCGAAGGGGCGCTTCACCACGCGGCGGGAGTTGCTGAAGGTGAGCGGCCTGGGGCCGAAGACGTTCGAACAGGCGGCGGGCTTCCTGCGCGTGCGAGGGCCGGAGCCGCTGGACTCGAGCGCGGTGCATCCGGAGCGCTACTCGGTGGTGGAGCGCATGGCGAAGGACCTGGGCGTGGAGGTGGGCTCGCTCGTGGGGAACGCCGCGCTGGTGCGGAAAATCGACCCCAAGCGCTACCTGGGCCCGGACCTGGGAGAGCTGACGCTGAAGGACATCCTCGCGGAGCTGGAGAAGCCGAGCAGGGACCCTCGCGGCGACTTCACCGCGCCGGTGATGCGGGACGACCTGCGCACGCTGGAGGACGTGAAGGAGGGCATGGTGCTCCAGGGTGTGGTGACGAACGTCACCGCGTTCGGCGCCTTCGTGGACGTGGGCGTGCACCAGGATGGCCTTGTCCACGTGTCCCAGATTTCGACGAAGTTCGTGAAGGACCCCTCCGAGGTGGTGAAGGTGGGGGACCGGCTGACGGTGCGTGTGCTCACCGTGGATTTGCAGCGCAAGCGACTGGCGCTGTCCGTGCGCGCGGCGCAGGAGGGCGGCACGCCGCAGCCTTCGGGCCGACCCGCCGTGGGTGGCGCGTCGGGCGCGGGGCGGATGACGGACCGGGGCGGAGAACGGCCCTCGGGCCCTGGTGGCGGAGGGAAGGGGGCTTCCGGTGCGCGTCCGGGCGGGCAGGGCGCGGGCTCGCAGTCTGGAGGTCAGCGGCCGGGTTCGGGCGGGAGCGACAAGGACAAGAAGGGCCCGGAGCCGTTCAACAACCCGTTCAAGAACCTCAAGCGCTGAGTGGCGAGGGGCTGTCGAGACGCCTGGAAGTACGCCCCGCCGGTGGACCTTGGCGGGGCGTGACGTCTGTCTATGAGTGCGGCGTCAATGGCTGACGGCTAGGGGTAACCCCAGCAGGCGCCATTGTGGCCGTTGTAGCCAATGGACCTGCAGAAGGCGAACGCCGCCGAGGCGCAGTTGCCGTAGCCGACCGTGGAGACATGCCCAACCACGTACCAGTAGTTGATGGTGTCGTTGCATTCCGCGAAGCAGTAGTTGTTGCCGTCATAGCCACTACACGCGGCGAACGCGCTGACGTTGTTGCCGTCCTCCGACGTCGTGTCGGGCGACACCTGCTCCTGGGCGGGCGGCGTGACGGGCTCCGTCGTGCCTCCCTCGTCCAACTCCATACCACCACAAGCCGTAGCGACCACTGCGAACACCGTCAGGAGGGAAAGCCTTACGAGATGCATGGTGCGTCCTGTCTGACTTCGAGGGTCCGGCGGAATGGCAAGCATCCGTCGGGGCGCCTGGGATGGGCGCGCGCTATTGATATGTGAAAGTCCATGGGATGGAAGTGCGAAGCCCGCAATGACTCGCAAGGACTGATGCTTTATTCACAGACGCAACGCGGCAAAATCCGGATTTCGGTCAATTCCGGTTCGGGCCGCGTGCGCGTCCGCGGGCCCCCTAAGGGCAGCCCGCGTCACGCCGTGCGTCAATCGAGCGGGAACTCGCGCACTTCTTCCGCGAGCCGCTGGATTCGCGCGAGCCGCCGCGCGTAGCGGTCCGTGCCGTTGCGCGTGTCGAAGCGCGTGGCGATGTCCTTCGCCTGCTTGAGCATCCACGCGTGCAGCGCCTTCACTTCGTACCCGCCGTCGGCGCGGTGCTCCGGGAATGCCTTGGTCAGCCGCAGGCTCACCACGTCCCGGTCTCCCGTGGCCTTCACGCGCTCCAGGAGGAACGTCGCCGCCACGAGGAAGATGAAGCGGTCATTGAAGCTCCCGTGGTCCAGCGTCCACTCCAGGTGTTTCTCCAGCAGCGCCAGCCCGCGCGCCAGGTTCCCCGTCAGCGTGAGGAACTCGATGTGGTCGCCCACCGTGGCCAGGAAGTCGCGGTTCTTCGACGTCAGGCTGTAGCCCCGGCGATGCATCTCCGCGGCCCGCTCCAGCTCGCCCAGCTTGAACAGCGGATACAAGAGCGTGCCCAGCGTGAGGTGCGGAATCTCCGCGCACTTCACCCGCCCCTCCAGGATGGGCTTCGCCTTGCGCAGCGCCTGCTCCCACTCGCCCTTCTCGACGTGGTGGTCCAGTTCGTCATCCAGCTCGCACGCGCGGCAGTCCGTCAGGTGGTCCCTGGGCGTCGCGAGCCAGGAGGCCCACAACCGGTCCACCTCCGCCGCGTCGTCGCCCATGTCCCGCGCCGTCTGGTAGCGCAGCTTCAGCACCGAGCGCTTGCCGGCATCCACCTTGGTGAAGCACTGCTCGATGTCGTCCAGCGCGTCGGTAATCTGCTTGCGCGAGATGTGGGGGAACTCCTTGATGCGCCCCACCACCCACTTCTGCTTCCAGAGCAGGCCCTCCGGCTCGAAGCGCTCCGGGTCCTTCTTCTGCTGGCCCCGGCACCACGCGAAGGCCACCAGGGCCTTGTCCGGGTAGCCGCCGAAGGTCGCCGCGTCGATGAGGTCGTCGCGGAGCTGATAGCCCATGTCCACGTCGCCGTGGGAGTCGGCCATCCGCACCGCCTCTTCCAGCAGCTTCACCTTGCTCTCGCTCGACTTCTGCTTGCCTGCCCGGTCCCATAGCGCCTGGGCCTCCTCGCGCCAGTCGCCGGCCATCAGTGCAGCCCTCCCGAGCCCACGCCCCCGTCACCCTCTCCGCCGCCCGAGCCTCCCGTACCGAGCTGCGCGGAGATGAGCCCCAGCAACCCCTGGTTGAGCAGCGTCATCTCCTGCGCGTTCAGCGGGTGCTGACCCAGCAGCAACGCCTGCACGTAGAGCATCTCCACCGACAGCTTCATCATGTTCCGGTCCGTCACCGCCGCCAGCCGCCGCACCACCGGGTTGTGCAGGTTGAAGCACAGTTGCGCCGGCTCGCCGCCCGCCGCCGCCATGACCCCCTCCAGCACGCTCGCGTAGAGGTCGTCGGACTCGTCCCGCGCGCGCTCGGCGTCACGTCGGAAGGCGCCCTCCTCGTCCGCGCTGTAGAGCGTGGGCACCTCCGCCGGGAAGAACTTCTTCACCACCACGCCGCAGTGGAACGGGGCCAGCACCTGCTCGGCCGTGCGCAACAGCGGGAAGACCGCGTCGCGCTCGTCCATCGTCAGCTCCTCGAAGCTCTGCGGCAGGTCCGCCGCGGAGAAGGGCTCCACCTGCGCGCCCTCCACCACGTGCGGCAGCTTCTCCAGGAGTGCCGCGTCGTGCGTGTACGCCGCGTTGATGATGCACAGCCCCTGCGCCCCCGCCACGCGCGCCACCTGACGGAATCCGTCCAACGTCGCAGTGAAGCGCACCACCGGGTATGCGCGCCGGTACTCCGCCAGCGTCGTCACCCCCAGCGACGTCTCGAAGGGCAGCCAGCCAATCACCAGCCGGTAGAAGTCGTCGTCGTCCAGCGCCAGGGCCTTGATGCTCAGCCCGTGCAGGCCAATCAGCCGCTGCAGCGCGCGCGGGTCCTCGTGCGCCAGGTCCACCAGGTACTTGCGCAGCCCGTGGCCCAGGGCCTCGCGCGCCTGGGCGAGCGCGCCGTCCTCGTAGAAGGACTCGCGGCTGGCGGTGGGGCGCAGCGCGTTGGCGTTCACCACGCACTTCACAAAGAACGCCCACTCCGGCAGCAGGTTCTCCGCGCTCTCCGACAAGAGCATGTGCTTCAGGTACACGCGGTGCTTCTGCTTGGAGTTGAAGTGCGGAGAGGCCGGGAGCACGAAGGCCACCCCGTCCACGTCTCCCGCCTGCGAGCGCAGCGGGATGCAGTCGATGAAGTCCGTCTCGAAGACCTCGCGCCCGTACTCCAGCATCGCCTTGCGCCGCTCGCTCGCGCTCTCGTAGTCGCGGCGCCAGGGCGCGCCATCCAGGTCCAGCCGCTCCTGCTCCGCGCCCACGGTGAGCTGGATGGGGAAGGGCAGCAGGCCGCCGTAGTGCCGGCCGAGCTGGCGCAGCCGCTCCGGGGCGAACCACTCCACCATGTCCGCGCGAGCGACGAGGAACACCTGGGTGCCCGGCCGCTCCAGCGGGTGCTCGGATACCCGCACGGCGTACGTGCCGTCGTGCCGGCCGCGCCACTCCAGCGTGCGTCCATCCCCGCGCGCCGAGCGAGTCACCAGCAGCAGCTCGTCGCAGACCATGAAGCACGACAGGAGGCCGATGCCGAACTGGCCGATGAAGTCCTTGCGCCGGTCTTCCAGGGCCTCGCGCTTGGAGGACTCGCCGATGGTGGCCAGGAAGCGGTGGATTTCTTCTTCCGTCAGTCCGACGCCGTCGTCGCTGAAGACGAGGGTGGGAGGCCCGCCATCCTGTTTCTCCACCAGCTCGAGGCGGACGGTGCCTTGGTGTTCCGGTTCCAGGTGCTGCCGGGCGCGGATGGCGTCGGTGGCGTTCTGGAGCAGCTCTCGGAGGTAGACGCCCGGGGAGCTGTAGAGGTGGTGGGACAGGAGGTCGATGACCCCGCGGAGGCTGACTTGGAATCGGTGGTCCACGGCTGTCCCGACGTTAGCCCAGGGGACGGCCTGGGCGGGGAAGGAACCTCCTGCGGTTTTCGAGATTGCGGCGACCCGGCCGCCGAGGCATCTGTCGCCCCAGGGGCAGGCGATTCGCCCAGGCCCTTGAATGGCCGCCCGGACAGTGCCAAGCGGCGGCTCGGCC
This sequence comes from Myxococcus sp. CA033, assembly GCF_013336625.1. Lineage (NCBI taxonomy): Bacteria > Pseudomonadati > Myxococcota > Myxococcia > Myxococcales > Myxococcaceae > Myxococcus > Myxococcus sp. CA033. The sequence goes on from NZ_JABUMU010000012.1 coordinate 140,724, forward strand.
GGGGCGTGCCGTGAGGGCCCCCGGCGTCACGTCGTGATTTTTCGACCCGAGAGAGGACAACCATGCGGAACGAGCTCGTGGCAGTCGCGGTGGGTGCGCTGGTGACGTTCGCGGGGGTGGCCCATGCACAGGGCGCTCCGGCGCAGGGCACCCCGGCCCAGGGCGCGGCGGCGCCGAAGAAGGCGGAGGCGGTGAAGGCTCCGGCCGTGGCGAAGGGCAAGACGGAGGTGACGTGGTGGGGCCACGCGGCGTTCGTCATCCGCACCCCGGGGGGCGCGGTGATTGCCATCGACCCGTGGCTCACCAACCCCAAGGCGCCCAAGGACACCGCGCAGCCGGAGGCGCTCGACGCCATCCTCGTCAGCCACGGCCATTTCGACCACGTGGGCGAGACGAAGGCGCTGGCGCAGAAGACGGGCGCGAAGGTGTTCGGCTCGTTCGAGCTGGTGAACCTGCTGGGCCTGCCCGAAGCGCAGTCGGTGGGCGCCAACGCGGGCGGGACGTTCCAGGTGAAGGACGCCACCATCCACCTGGTGCAGGCGGTGCACTCCAGCAGCTACCAGTCGGACCCCAAGGGCCCGTCGCACTACGCGGGCGCGCCGCTGGGGTACGTGATTCAAATCGAGAAGGGTCCCACCCTGTACCACGCGGGTGACACCGGTCCCTTCGAGGGCATGTCCCTCATCGCCACCCAGTTCAAGCCCACCGTGGCGATGCTGCCCATCGGCGGGCACTTCACCATGGGCCCCGCGGAGGCGGCGCAGGCGGCGCGGCTGTTGAAGGCGCAGACGATTGTCCCCATGCACTACGGCACCTTCCCGCTGCTCCAGGGCAACCCGGACGCGCTCAAGGGTGAGCTGAAGAAGCTGCGCGGCGCGGCGAAGGTGATGGACCTGGAGCCCGGGAAGTCCACCGCGCTGTAGGCCGGGCTTTTCGTCCGGGGCGGCACTCTTCCGGGACCGTAGAAGTCCCGGTTCTGAGGCCGCTGACTCCGGGCGGTCAATCCCCCGAAGGGTGGGTGGAATCCCGGGGGCGGGTGGGTTACATCCGCCGGACCGTCACGAGGCGGGTCCGGGGGTGTTCCGGTGTTGGATTTCAGCAAGGCGGGGTGGCTCACTCCGCTCCTCAATGAAGCGGTCGCCGCTCACATGGGCACGCCCGCTTCGGAGGAGACCGCCTTGCATCTGGGCTCGGGACGCGCCCGTGCCCGGGCGTACCTGCGGCGCACCCTTCGCGCCAGTGGGCTCTTGTACGGCACTCCGGCGGACCCTCCCGAGTCCCTGGAGGCGGGTCCGGACACGGAGCTGCATGCGCGGGCGCTGGAGGATCAGCTCTTCCACGCGGTGGTGCGGACCCTGGCGACGCTGGCGCTGGAGCTGGCGCGGCACGTGGGCGCGCCGGCCGGGCCTCGCGGCGAGCAGTTGCTGGTCCTCTTCGCGGTGTTGTCCGGCGAGCTGGAGCTGGCGTCGACGCTGGCCGAGCAGCTCGCGGTGGGCAAGCCGGTGACGAAGCGGCAGGTGGCGAAGGTGGAGGTGGCGCTGCGCAAGCGCGAGCCCACGCTGGCCGGAGACCCGGTGTACGGGCTGGTGCTGCACAACGGCGCGCAGTACGCGGACGCGCAGTTGTTCTGCCGGCAGGCCATCGACTACTTCGCGAGCGGGCGGTTGTTGAAGGAGCAGGTGCGGCGGCGCTCCGACTTCGCGGCGAAGCAGAAGGCGCTGCTGGTGGACGTGCTGACGGGGCTGGCGTGTGTGGACCGGCAGCCGGGCACACCCGCTCGGCGGGCCATCCTCAAGCAGGTGGAGGATTTGAAGCTGCCGGCGGCGATGGCCTCCGAGCTGAAGGCGGCGGTGAAGCAGTCCTTCGAGCGACGGCGCTCCGTGCGGGACGTGGTGCGCCAGGTGCGCAGCGTGGACATGCGGCACTTCCTGCTGGAGCAGACGCTGTTGGCGGCGCTGGTGGATGGCCGGCGCACGCGGCGCGAGCGGGCCTTCATCGACGAACTGGCGGACGCGCTGCACGTGCCGAAAGAGGAGCTGCGGCGGCTGGAGCTGGAGATGGCGGAGTTCTATGCGCGCCACCGCTCCATCGTCGATGTGTTCACCGTGAGGGACGCGGCGAGCGCCATGGGCGACGACATGGTCGCCGGCATGCAGGAGACGCTGGAGAAGAACTTCTACCGGCTGATGCAGGAGGTCCGCGAGACGGGCGACCTGGCGGTGCTGGTGGCGAAGCTGGCGCGGCGGCAGAAGCTCACGGAGGACGAGCGGCACCGCATGCGCGCGCAGCTCATCGACGTGGCCAAGGCCATTCCCGCGCTCGCCATCTTCGCTGCGCCCGGAGGCTTCCTGCTCCTGGCCGCGCTGGCCAAGTTGTTGCCGTTCAGCCTGCTGCCCAGCTCGTTCCAGGATGAGGCGCCCGCGCCCTTCCCGGACGACGCGGAGGACTACGGGCCGGAGCGCGAGGCCGGGTAGGGACAGCGCCAGGGCGCGAGGTGGCGACGCCCTGGCTGCGGACTCCGTGTTCAACGGTTCGGAGGGCCCGGCCCGCTACAGGTCGATGGTGCAGATGCACATCCCGTTGAAGCAGGTGCCGGTGGCTCCCGACAGGCTGCATTGGTGCTGGCACAAGCTCCTGCTGCAGATGCCCGGGAGGGTCGGTCCCGCGGATTCAGTCGGCAACGGGTTTGCTCCCACGCTGAAGCCTCCGCCCAGTCCCACCATCAGTGCCGCGCTCATCATGATTCGACGCATGTTTCCTCCCATGCGCGGAGGGTTCCGCGCGGGAGGGCTACCCGGTTGACCGGGGGCTCATTTCCGGCCGGATACAGGCGGTCCGGGATGTTTGTCTTTTCGATGCCATCCGAGCCGCTCGGGAATGGTTGTCGCGAGACCTCGGGGAACGGCCGTTCACCTTGTCGGGGCCTGGGACACGTCGAGCGCCCGCCCGCCGGGCTGCCCTGTTTCTTCGAGAGAGGGTGCTGCCAGAAGCGCGGACGGGTCCCAGCTTTACCGGGCGGACCCGGGCCCATGCGGTGGCCTGCTTTTCGTGGGAGGCGTGTCGATGCGCGTACACCAGCGTGACGTGGAGGTGGGCGTGGGCGGCCGCCTGCTCTCGGGGCGGCTCGTCGTTCCCGAGCGGGCGGGCGGGCTCGTCATCCTCGCGGGGGATGCGGACTCGGCGCGAGCCGACGCGAGCGGTGGCGGCGGTGCGCTCCATGGTGTCCTGCATGCGGCGGGGCTCGCCACGCTGTGGCTGGAGTTGCGCACCGCGGACGAGGAGATGGCCGAGGACTGGACGCTGCGACAGGGCTCCCACGTGGAGCTCATCGCGCACCGGTTGGAGGTGGCTCGCGACTGGCTCCAGCGTGACGAGAGCCTCTCGTTGCTTCCGGTAGGCTACCTCGGCACGGGTCTGGGGTCGGCCGCCGTGCTCGTGGCCGCCGCGCATCAGCCCGGAGGCGTGCAGGCCGTGGTGACGTTGGGCGGCCGACCCGACAAGGCCGGCGCGCTCCTCGCGGACGTGCGGGTGCCCACGTTGCTTATCGGCGCGGGCGACGACGCGGACCGGGTGTCGCTGGTCCGGGGTGTGTTCGACAGGCTTCCTCCGAAGACACGCAAGGCGCTCCAGTTGCTCGACGGCGCCTCGCGAGGTTTTCCCGAGCCAGTCCCGCTCGCCTCGGCTGGGCGAATGGCCACGGCCTGGTTCTCCGACTGCTTCCGCGCCGCGGCGGGCCCCGGAGTCCTGGAGTGGACGGGCGAACAGGACGGAGCCGTGTGACGACGGGGACCTTCTTCGCTCCATGAACTCGCTCAGGCGTCACGTCGAGTCGTTCGTCCGACTGGAGCCCGCGCGTCCCGCGTTGGGAGCGGGCCTTCGCGCCGCGCTCGCCGTCGGTGTGCCCATGGTGGTCGCCGCGACGCAGCACCTGCCCGCCGCGACCTGGGTGGGCATGGCGGGCCTCTTCGTCACGCTCGTGGACCGGGGTGGCCCCTATCGCGACAGGGCCGTCACCATGGGGGCCATGACGTTGTTGGGCGCGGTGATGGGACTCGTCTCCGCCTGGCCACTGCCGTCATGGGCCGCCGTGTTGTTCACCTTCGCCTGGGTGACGGCGTGCGGTTTCGCGCGCTCGTATGGAGACACCCCTGGGTTGATGGGCGTGGTGCTCGCCAACTACACGGTGGTGTCGCTGGCTCTGCCGGCACATGACTTCGCCGCCGCGCTGTCCCGCTCCGGATTGTTCATCCTGGGGGGCCTGTGGGCGATGATGCTGGCGCTGGTGCTGTGGCCGCTGCGGCCCTATCGCCCCGCGCGCTTCGCCATCGCTCGCTGTTATCGCGACCTGGCGGACCGCGCGGAGGCGGTCGGAAAGTGGCCGCTCGAGGGGCCCACCGCGCCGCCCAATCTGGTGGAGGTCGTCGACTGGGAGTCGCGCGTGCGCCAGTCGCTGGAGGAGGCCCGCGGCGTGCTGGCGTCCACCCGTCGCGAGCGAGCAGGGGAGAGCGACCGGGGTGAACACCTGCTGGTGCTGCTGGAAGGCGCGGACGCGGTGCTCACGTTGCTGGTGGCGCTGCCAGAGACGCTGGAGGTGGCGCCTCGCGAGTCGCGCTACCACGCCCTGCGCGCGGAGGTGCAGCGCGCGCTCTCGGAGCACTCGAGGGACTTGCGGCACATCGCTCGCGCCCTGGAACAGGAGAAGGGGGAGTCGGAGCCCTCGACGTGGAATGCCGAGCGCGTGCGGCGCGCCCTGGCGGCGCAGGTGGCAGAGGGCGGTCTGTCCGACTCGGCTCGCGCGGCGTACTCGCATGCGGAGGCGTTGCTGGTCCGGTTGCGGGAGTACACGGAGGCCCTGCTGGAGGTGGCCAACCACCTGGAGGACGGCCGCCCCGTCGAGTCGGACCTGCCCATGGGGCCTCATCCCGCCTCGCTGAAGGGCCGTCCCTTGTTGGAGCCGTTGCGGGACAATCTGGGCACGGACTCCGTCATCTTCCGCCATGCGCTGAGGCTGGGCGTCACAGCCGCGCTCGCCACCGCGCTCGTGCGGGGGCTGGGGTTGGACCATGGCTATTGGGTCATCATCACCGTCATCGTCGTGCTCCAGCCCTATTCGGGGATGACGTTCCAGCGCGGGTTGCAGCGCGCTGCGGGGACGTTGTTGGGTGGGGCGCTGGCGGCGGGGCTCGTCGCGCTGGTCAGGGACCCGGCCGTGCTGCTGGGGGCCATCATGGTGTTCTTCGCCGTGGCCATCGCCGTGAAGCCGATGAGTCTCTCCTTCTTCCAGGTGTTGCTCGCCCCCGCGCTGGTGCTGTTGGCCGAAATCCAGACGGGCGACTGGGAGTTGGCGGGGGTGCGCATCGCCAACACGATGATTGGTGGTGCCATCGCGCTCGTGGGCGCGCGGCTGTTATGGCCCAGTCCGGAGCATGTTCGCTTCCCGGAGCAGGTGGCGAACGCACTGCGCGCCGACCGCGAGTATCTGTTGAGCGTGGCCTCCGCGCGCTCGGACGCGGAGCCGGAGGTGCGCGAGGCACGGCGCAAGCTGGGCTTGCAATTGCTGTCCGCCGAGGCGTCGTTCCAGCGGCTGCTCACCGAGTACCGGGGCTCATCGAGGCAGTTGGAGCCGGCGATGGCCCTGCTCGCGTATGCGCGCCGCTTCGGCGCCGCCGTGACGGCGCTGGCCGCGAGCCGCCAGTGGCACGCGAAGCAGGACTTGTCCCCCGTGGCGAGCTACGCGGGGAACGTGTTGGAGGACCTGGCGCTCGCGGTGGAGCACCGCCGCACGCCGTCCCCGTTGCCTCGGACCGCGTCGACGCACGAGAGCACGGATGTGCTGTCTCGCACCCAGATGGACCGACTGGTGCGCCAGCTCACCGTGCTCCACCACGCCACGGTGCGCGCGGCGCCCCAGTTGTCTCCGTAGCGCGGCGCCTGTTGCGGGGAGCGCCGCTTGGTGATGCGTGGCGTCGAGTGTGCTCCGTCGAGCGACGCCTCATCGCGGAGAGCGCCGCTCGATGGCCCTGCTCATGACCTCTCAGGTGCGCTCGATGCGCATCAGCAGGCGACGGAGGTCCTCGTTGACGCTGGCGAGCTGCGTGACGCCTTGCTCCTCCTGGAGCTGTTTGCGCAGGTCCGGCAGCGTGGTGTCACGCACCTTCTTCGCCGCGTCCTTCGAGCCGTCCAGCAGCCACCCCGTCGCGAGGATGAAGGCCAGCCGCACCTCCGTGTCGCGCTCTCCCAGCTTCGCGGCGAGCGCGGGCACGTGCTCGCCCGAGCCCGTGCGGCCCACTTCCAGCGCGGCCCGCTCCAGCATCGGCTTGCTCGCCTTGTCCATGCGCTGCACCCAGCAGCCCGCGTTGCCCGAACAGGCCTGCCCCGCCTCCAGCAGCGCCGCGTGCCCCGTCACGATGTCCGCGCGCTTCTTGCCCAGCGCCGCCGCGTCGTCGCAGCCTTCCTCGCCCGTCGCCTTGCAGTCGGCCGCGGTGCGCGCCGGCTCCGCCGCGGCGATCTTCTGGAGCAGCGGCAGTTCGCGCGCATCGCCGAGCATGGCCAGGCCCTTCACCGCGATTTCACGCGAGTACCAGTCGCCGGTGCCCGCGGCCTTCTCCAGCGCGGGCAGCGCGTCGCGTCCGCCCAGGCGCACCAGCGCGCGCACGTACGCGTCACGCACCGTCGGGTCCGTCTCCAGCACCAGCGTGGACAGCGGCTTCACCGCCTCCGGCGCCCGCAGCCGGCCCAGCGCATCCGCCGCCTGCATCCGCACCAGCGACTGAATCTGCACGTCCGAGTGCGAGAACGTCAGCAGCTTGAGCAGCGGCTCCACCGCGCGCTTCTCGCGCAAGTCGCCCAGCACCGTCGCCGCCTTCATGGGATAGCTGGCCGGGTTGACGCCGTTCGTCTTCGCCCAGGCGAGCAGCTCCGAGTCACGCCCCTCCAGCGCAGGCAGCAGCGCGTCCGCCGCGGGCTGGCCCAGTTGGTACAGCGCGAAGCTGCTCTCCACGTAGAAGGACTTGCCCTTGCGCTCCTTCGTCAGCATCCGGATGAGCGCGGGCGCCGCGCGGCCGTCGCCGATGTGGCCCAGCGCCTCGATGGCCTTCTTGTTGAGGAAGGGCTCCACGCCCTCGTCCGTGGCCAGGACGATGAGCGGCTCCACCGCCTCCTTCGCCTTCATCGTCCCCAGCACCTGGATGGCTTCGATGCGCGCATAGGTGTCCTTCGCGCGCAGCAGCGGCACCAGCGCGGGCACCGCGCGCACGTCACCGATGGCACCCAGCGCCGTCACCATCGCCTTGTTGGCCAATTGCGCGGACATGTCTCCCGCCGCCGGGTCGATGGCCGCCGACAGCGGCTCCACCGACGAGGCGTGATGCACGTCGCCAATCGCCCGGGCCAGCGCCGCCTTCACCTCCGGCTTGCGCTCCTGCGACAGCGCTTCGTGCAGCATGGGCAGGAAGGTTTCAGTGACCTTCGTCTTCGAACGCATCGCCTCGATGAGGCGTACCCGATCTTCAGCGCGCCGCGTTTGCTGCAGCGTCCCTTCCCAGTACTCGGGCGTGTTGGGGTCCGATTTGCACCCTGTGAGACAGAGGATTGCTGCGGCAACACACCACGCTGCGATGGGGCGGCTCATGCAGGCTCCTGGACGTCTGCGGGGTTGTCCTGTCCGCCGTCGTAAACCTCCTGTCACGAAGGAAGCAAATCAGCCGCGGCACCTGGGGTACGCTGGTCAACGACATGTCCGACGACATTCACAACGCGTCGCGCCCGGGCTACACCCGCCGGACGTACCTGCTCGACCGGGAGTTCCAGCTCAAGTACATCCTTCTACTGGCCGGCATGGGCGCGGGCAGCCTGGGGGTGTTCGGAGCGCTGGCCTACCGGCTCCACGTGTCCTCCGTGAGCGCGGGAGTGGACGGCGGGCCGTCGCTTCTATGGCTCACCGCGTTGGGCTCCGCGGGGCTCGGCGTGCTGCTGGGCCTGTTCGGTCTGCTGTTCACCCACCGGGTCGCCGGCCCCGTGCATGTGATGAGTCTCTATGTCGCGGCCCTGGCCGCCGGGCGCTACCCCCGGCTGCGCCCGCTGCGGAAGAAGGATGAGCTGAAGCGCTTCTTCGACCGGTTCAGCGAGGCGGTGGACCGCATCCGCCAGCGCGAGGCCGACGAGGCGCATGCCCTGGAGGTGGCGCTGGCCGCGCTCAAGCCCGTGGCCACCACCCCCGAGGCCCGCGAGGCGCTGGAGACGCTGAACCAGCTGCACACGCGCAAACGTCAAGCAGTGGACAATCCCACCGGGGGCACCTTCAAGTCCGTGGCTTGAAGCGTCGCCGCAGGAGAACCGCAACACCATGAGCCGACCCCGCATCATCTTCATGGGCACGCCCGACTTCGCCGTGTCCTCGCTCGAAGCCTGCTTCGACCTGGGCGAAGTCGTCGCTGTCGTCACCCAGCCGGACAAGCCCAAGGGCCGGGGCAACACGCTGACGGCGCCGCCCGTGAAGGAGCTGGCGCTGGCGCGAGGTGTGCCCGTGTTCCAGCCCGTCAAGCTGCGCACGCCCCCGTTCGCCGAGGAGCTGCGCCGCTTCGAGGCCGACGTGTGCGTGGTGACGGCCTACGGTCGCATCCTCCCGAAGGACATCCTCGACCTGCCCAGGATGGGCTGCGTCAACGTGCACGGCTCGCTGCTGCCGCGCTTCCGGGGCGCCGCGCCGATTCAGTGGTCGATTGCCTACGGCGACACCGAGACGGGCGTCACGCTGATGGTGATGGACGAGGGCCTGGACACCGGCCCCATGCTCGCGCTGAAGCGGCTGCCCATTGGCCCGGAGGACACGAGCGCGACCATGTACCCGAAGCTCGCGGCGCTCGGGGGAGCGCTGCTGCGCGAGTCGCTGCCGGCGTACCTGAGCGGTGAGCTGAAGCCCGTGCCCCAGCCCTCGGAGGGCATGGTGCTGGCGCCCATCATCGAGAAGGACGAGGGGAAGCTGGACTTCAACCGTCCCGCCATCGCGCTGGAGCGGCGGTTGCGCGCCTTCACGCCGTGGCCGGGGGCGTTCACCACGCTGGGCGGCAAGCTGGTGAAGATTCACCGCGTGCGCGTGGCGGAGGGGCAGGGCGCGCCGGGCACGGTGCTGGCGGCGGGGCCGGAGGGGCTGGAGGTGGCGTGCGGCGAGGGCTCGCTCGTGCTGCTGGACATCCAGCCGGAGGGCAAGCGGGTGATGAAGGCGGCGGAGTTCCTCATGGGCCACAAGCTGGCCGTGGGCAGCCAGCCGTTCGGCACCTAGGGGATATGTCGCGGACGGGACGCGCTTTTTCGAGTACAGGCGGATGGGCATGAGACTGCTGGTGTTGCATGGGCCGAACCTGAACCTGCTGGGTGTGCGCGATGGCACGCGCGGGCTGTCGGACCTGGATACCGCGCTGCGCGCGCGGGCCAGGGAACTGGGACTGACGCTGAAAATCGTCCAGTCCAACCACGAGGGCGTGCTGCTGGACACGCTCGCCGCCGAGCGCGAGGCGGTGGAGGGCATCCTCATCAACCCCGCGAGCCTCTTCGGCTCGTACGCCCTCAAGGAAGGGCTGGAGGCGGTGGGCCTGCCCGCCATCGAGGTGCTGCTGCGTCCCCCCGCCCGCGAGTCCGTCGTCGGGGAGGCATGTGTCCTCCAGGTGCACGGCGCCGGCGGTGGCTTCGAGCCCTACCTGGAAGCGCTGGACACCTTCGCCAGCGGCGTCTTCACCCCTGGCAAGCCGGAGCCGAAGAAGTCCCTGGGCCGCAAGCAGGAGGGCGAAAGCCCGGCGGCGGCGAAGTCCGCCTCCTCCGGTGCAGGCAAGTCGATGGGCCGCAAGGGTGCCTCGGAGACGACGGGGGCCGCGCTCGTGCGAGTCCCCGCGAAGCCGCTGGCGCTTCCGTCGGGGCAGGGTGCTTCCGGTTCTGGCAAGTCGATTGGACGCAAGCCGTCCGCCGCGAAGTCCGACGTCGCGGAGTCCTCCAAATCCGGCAAGACGCTGGGCCGCGGGTCGAAGTCGGTGGCGTCGACGACGGACCTGCTCACGCGGGTGCTGGTGCGCCAGAAGATTTCGGACCGGCTCGCCGGAAAGCTCACCGCCTCCGAGCTGTCCACCTGGGCGCGCTCACGATACGAGGCCATCCAAGGCGGCTCGCCCGCCGAGCATGGCCAGAGGGACTTGCTGGAAGACAGTCTCCAGCGCCTCACGCTGTCCCACCTCCCCTCGACGAAGCTCTCGGATGAGCAGCTCGTGGACTTGATGACTCGGCTCGACGAAGGATGAATCCCCGCGCACTCGCCATCCTCGTGTTGGCGCGCGTCCGAGCAACGGACGCCTATCTCAATGTGGTGCTCGACACGATGTTGTCGGAGTCACCCCCCAAGGACCCGCGTGACGCGGGGCTCGCCACGGAGCTGGCGTATGGCACCACGCGCCGGCAGCTCGCGCTGGACTACGCCATCACCCGCTTCGCCGACCGCAAGCTGGAAGCCATGGAGGACCGCGTGCTGGCGGCCCTGCGCATTGGCGCGTACCAGATATTCCACACCCGCGTGCCCGCGCGCGCCGCCGTGGCGGAGACGGTGCAGGCCCTGAAGGAAGTGGGACTCACCCGCGCCGCGGGCTTCACCAACGCCATCCTCCGCAAGCTCGCGGAGCTGCCCGCGCCGCCGCTGCCCTCGCCCACGGACGTCGCCCACCACCTGTCGGTGCGTGAGAGTCATCCCCAGTGGCTGGTGGAGCGCTGGCTGCGCCAGTTCGGCCGTGAGCGCGCCGAGTCCATGCTGGTGGCGGACAACCAGTCCCCGCCGGTGGTGATTCGCGCCAACACGTCCAAGGTGACGCGCGACGCGCTGCTCACGCAGTTGCAGGAAGTGGGCGTCGAAGCGAAGGCCGCGACGATTTCACCCGTGGGCATCATCCTGCCGCCGGTGGGCCGCATCGAGGATGTGTACGGCTACTCGGAGGGGCTGTGGCAGGTGCAGGACGAGGCCGCCCAGCTCGTCGGCGTGTACGGCGCCATTCCCGACAACGCGCGCGTGCTCGACGTGTGCGCGGCGCCGGGCGGCAAGTCCTGCCACCAGGCGCAGTCGCACGACGTCGTCGCCGTGGACCTGCACGCCCACAAGCTGCGCAAGATTGAGTCGGAGGTGAAGCGCCTGGGCCTGACGTCGCGCCTGAAGGCCTACGCGCACGACGCCTCGGAGCCCTTCCCGGAAGCCTGGGGCGAGTTCCACGCGATGCTGGTGGATGCGCCGTGCTCGGGGCTGGGCACGCTGCGCAGACACCCGGAGCTGCGCTACCGCCGCAAGGAGGAGGACGTCTCGCGACTGGCGGCGCTCCAGCGGCGCATCCTGGAGAACTGCCAGGAGGCGGTGCCGGCCGGCGGACTGCTCGTCTACGCGGTGTGCACGCTGGAGCCGCAGGAGGGGCAGGACCAGGTGGAGATGTTCCTGCGCAGCCACCCGGAGTGGACGGCCGAGCCGCCCGTGCTGCCGGGCCTCAAGTTGCCGCTCACCCAGGCGTACTTGAGGACCCTGCCAGGTCCGGAGGGCTTCGACGGGTTCTTCGCCGCGCGCCTCCGGAAGATGTACTAGCGACTACGTGTCCTCGGCGACCGGCAGGTTGGCGGCGGCCTTGAACGCCTCCAACACCGCCGCCGAGGCGCGGTCCAGGTACTTGCCCTTGCGGATGAGCAGGCCGATGGGGCGCGACACGGGGCCTTCCGCGAAGGGCTTGGCCACCAGCGAGCCGCCCTTCACCTCGCCCTGCGCGGTGGACACGGGGAGGATGGCGACGCCCAGGCCCATCTCCACCGCCCGCTTGATGGTCTCCACGTTGTCCATCTCCATCACCGGGTTGATGTCGATGTTCTTCTCGCGGAAGAGCCTGTCCAACGCCTTGCGCGTGGGCGCCTCGCGGTCGAACGCGATGAAGGGCACGCCGGACAGCGCCGTGAGGCTCACCTTCTGCTTGGAGGCGAAGGGGTGGTTGGGGGCGCAGACGATGGCGAGCTTGTCGTCGCGGAACGGGAGGATGTCCACGCCCGCGCGCGGCTGCGGATAGGCGACGATGCCAATCTCCGCCGCGCCCAGAATCACGTCGTCGTAGACCTGGTCATTGCGCCGGTAGTTCAGGCGCATGTTCACCTTGGGGTGCGCCTTGAGCAGCTGCTTCTGCACGGCGTTCAGCTCGTGCAGGCCCACCGAGTAGATGGTGGACACGGTGCTGGTGCCGGCGACCTCCGTGGCCTGCTCGCGAATCTCCTGCTCCACCTCCGCGAAGCGCGCGAGGATTTCCTTGCACCCACGAAACAGCCGCTCGCCCGCGGGCGTCGGCGTCACCTGCCGGGCACTGCGCGACAGGAGCTTCTGCTCGTAGCGGTTCTCCAACGCGCGAATCTGCTGACTGACCGCCGACTGCGTCACGTGGTTGAGCTGGGCCGCTCGCGAAAAGGAACCCGTCTCCACCACGTCACAGAACATTTTCAGGGACTCGAGCTGCATGGGCCGCTCCCTACTCCCAAACCTAATGGCCAGGCCACTATTAATTAGTCAGCCTACGTCACGCCGCCAAATGCTCTAACCCCTCGGCCAGGCCGGTTGCCCGGCGGAGGACGGAAGAGGGCCTCGCGCCGAGTGGCCGTCCGAGGGCTTCAGGGCGCGTCGGGAGGGGTGGGCGGGCGCCGACGCAGCAGGACGAAGAGGGCGGCGGCCAGGGCCACCAGCGCGCCGCCAAAGCGGGTCTGGAAGCGGCCCATCTCATGGGCGGCCTGCTGGAGCAGCTCGCACTCGGGGCCGGACAGCTGGGTGCAGTCCAGGGTGCCGAAGACCCCCTTCACTCCGGCGGCGAGCAGCCCGAGTCCTCCCAGGAACATGCCGCCCGCGAGTCCCAGCGCGGCGGCGCGCGGGAGGGAGGGCTTCGGGGGCGGAGGTGGGGAGGAGGGCATGGTGGGTGGGTAGCTATAGCCGCGGGGGCAGGGCGGGCTCAACGGGGGCGGGCGGGGGCGCGTATGCTTCCGCGCATGCGAATCCTCTACGGTGTCGTCGGCGAAGGCATGGGCCATGCGACGCGCTCCCGGGTGCTGCTCGAGGCGCTCACGAAGGAGCACGAGGTCCACATCGTCGTCTCAGGCCGGGCCCAGGACTACCTGGCCAAGCGCTTCCAGAACGTGCACGGCATCTGGGGCCTGACGCTGGCGTACGAAGGCAACTCCGTGAAGAAGTGGCAGACGGTGTTGCAGAACCTGACGGGCGCGGTGAAGGGCTTCCCGCAGAACGTGCGCCAGTACTTCGAGCTGGTGGACGACTTCAAGCCGGACGTCGTCGTCAGCGACTTCGAGACGTTCAGCTACCTGTTCGCGAAGACGCACCGGTTGCCCGTCATCAGCGTGGACAACATGCAGGTCATCAACCGCTGCCAGCACGAGCCCGCGCTCCTGGCCGGATATGAGGACAGCTATGAGACGTCGCGCGCCATCGTGAAGGCGAAGCTGCCGGGCGCGTTCCACTACCTCGTCACGACGTTCTTCTATCCGCCCTTGCGCAAGCGGCGCACCACGCTGGCCCCGTCGATTCTGCGCCCGGAAATCATCGAGGCGAAGTCGGAGCCGGGGGAGCACCTGCTGGTGTACCAGACGTCCACGACGAACACGGCGCTGCCGGACATCCTCAAGGCCGCGGGCATCCCCTGCCGGGTGTACGGCCTGCGTCGGGATATCACCGAGGACCTGGTGGACGGCAACCTCACGTACCGGCCGTTCAGCGAGAAGGGCTTCATCGACGACTTGCGCACGTCACGCGGCGTGGTGGCCAGCGGCGGTTTCACGCTGATGAGCGAGGCCGTCTACTTGAAGAAGCCCATGCTCAGCATCCCGCTGGAGGGCCAGTTCGAGCAGATCATCAACGCCCTGTATCTGGAGAAGCTGGGGTACGGGATGTACGTGAAGGCGCTGACGGTGGACGCGCTCAAGGAGTTCCTCTCGCGGGTGCCGCGCTGCGAGGAGGCGCTCAAGGGCTACGAGCAGGAGGGCAACACGAAGATGATTGCCGCCCTGCGCGAGCAACTGGCCCTGGCGTACGAGCACCGGGGCCACTGGGCCATGGAGATGGCGCAGGACTGAGGTGCCCGTCTAGTGGAGCGGGACGTCCATCTCGTTGTTCCGCTCCGCCGCGCGGCGTGACAGCTCCGTGAGCCAGGAGCGGGTGAGGGGCGTCTCGCTGTCCGCGCCGGTGTGTGAATCCTGGCCGCTGCTCTGGGGCAGCCGCCGGTTGGTCCAGGCCAGGAGCGCCGCGGTCAATTCGGGCGCGAGCACCCGGCCCACGGCGCCCAGCTTCGCGGCCAGGCCCACCAGCAGCTCCGCGTCGCCCCGGCGGCAGGCATCCAGAATCAGGCGCGCGGCGCGCTCGGCGCTCACCGACAGCCCGGGCAGCGAGTCGCCCACGGCGAACCACGCGTACTCCGCCTCGTTCTGGCCCTTGAAGCGCGCGTTGCGCGGGCTGCCCGTGCGCATCAGCCCCGGGCACACGGTGGTGACGAAGATGCCGTCCTGACGCAGCTCCGCGCGCAGGCCGTCCGACAGGCCCACCAGCGCGAACTTGCTCGCCGAGTAGGGCATGAGGTGCGGGACGCTGAGCCTGCCGCCCACGGAGGCGATGTTGACGATGCGCCCCTCGCCGCGCTGCTTCATCTCCGGCAGCACCGCCAGCGTCGTGTACAGCGCGCCCCACAGGTGCGTGTCCATGGCGTCCTGGAAGTCCTCCACCGTCATGGACTCCAGCGGCCCCACCTGGATGACGCCCGCGTTGTTGATGAGCACGTCCACCGCACCCCAGCGCTCGTGCACCGCGCTCACCGTGGCCTCCACCTGCACCGGGTCCCTCACGTCACAGGGCAGGGCGAGCAGCTGCGCGCCGCCGCGCTCCAGCTCCTCCCGCGCCCGCTCCAGCGCCGCCTCATCCCTGCCGCACAGGGCCACGCGCGCCCCTGCCTTCACCAGCCTGCGCGCGAGCACCAGCCCCAGGCCTCGCGAGCCGCCGGTGATGAGCACCGTGCGCCCGTTGAACGAGTAGCGGATGCGCAGCAGCGCCTTGCGCAGGCCGAGCGCCGCGCCGATACCCGCCGCCGCCAGCGTGCCCGGGGTGAAGCGGGGGGCCTGCCTGTCCTTGCGCCAGTCAGCCATGTGGGAGCCCTCCGGAAGGCCTCAGGGCGCGGGAGCGCCGGCCGAGGTGTCGTACTGGGTGAAGCGGTCCAGCACCGGGCGCACCTGGCGTACCGCGTCCTTGCCGGCGAAGTGGTGGCGGAGCCGGCGGTCCGCGTCGAAGACGAGCCACGCGGGGGTCTGCTTCACGCCGTACGCCTGGGCCATGGAGCCGTCATCCACGGCGATGGGATAGACGAGCCCGTGCTCGCGCGCGAACGCCTCCACCGCGTTGGTGTCGCGCAGCTCCCTGGCGGAGTGGGTGACGTCCACGCCGATGACCTTGAGGCCCCGAGGACCGAACTCCGCGAGGAAGCGCTTGAGCGCCGCGAAGTCATTGGCGTGGGCGTCCGAGGCCATGGAGAAGAAGTGGAGGAGCACGGGCAGTTCGTCGAGCTCCGAGACATGGACGGGGGCGTTGATCCACCCTCCATCCGGGTCCAGCAGCGTGAGGGGGATGTCGTGCGTTGGCGTGGGCATTCGGGCTCCCGCGATAGGGCCTGCGTCTGAAGGTCGCCCCTCAAGCTATGCATCCAGGGGAGTCCTCCAGGGCTTGCACCGGGGTGTCGACTGCCTGGCCGGAGGAGGGCGCGCGAGGCGGGTGGCGCTGGACGGACGGCGGCCAAGAGGGCAGACAGTCGCTTCATGCGCATCCCCGACTTCAAGCTGGAGCGGTACTTCGCGCGCTGGGAGTTCGCCGCGCCCTACACCCTGTGCTCTTCGGACATCGAGGGCTGGAAGATGCGGGAGCTGCTGGCGCTCGCCGAGCCGGACGCCCTGGCCCGCTGGGAGGAGCTGACGCTCGGCTACACCGAGGCCCCGGGCCTGCCCGCGCTGCGGCTGGAAATCGCCGCGCTCTACCAGGGCGTGGCGCCCGAACAGGTGCTGACCTTCGCCGGCGCCCAGGAGGCTGTCTTCATCCTGATGAACGTGCTGCTGGGCCCGGGAGACCACGCCGTCGTCACCTGGCCGGGCTACCAGTCCCTGCACGAAGTGGCGCGCGCCACCGGCGCGGACGTGACGCTGCTGCCGCTGCGCGAGGAGGACGGCTGGGCGTTGGATGTGGACGCCCTTCGCCGCGCGCTCAAGCCCCAGACGCGAATCGTCGTGGTGAACTTCCCTCACAACCCGACGGGCGCGCTGCCGGACCGGAAGACATTCCAGGCGCTGTGCGCGCTGTGTGACGAGCGAGGCATCTACCTCTTGTCCGACGAGGTGTACCGGCTGCTGGAGCATGACCCGAAGGACCTGCTGCCCGCCGCCGTCGAGCTGTCGCCGCGCGCCTTCAGCCTGGGCGTCATGTCCAAGGCGTTCGGGCTGGCGGGGCTGCGCGTGGGGTGGCTTGTCTGTCGCGACGAGGACGTGCTGCGCCGGTGCATGGCGTACAAGGACTACACCACCATCTGCAACAGCGCCCCCAGCGAGGTGCTCGCCCTCATCGCCCTGCGCGCGAAGGAGCGGGTGCTGGCGCGAAGCCGCGCGTTGCTCGCCTCCAACCTGGCCCTGCTGGACGCGTTCTTCGCGCGCCACGCGGACACCTTCCACTGGGTGCGTCCGCGCGCCGGAAGCGTGGCCTTTCCGCGCCTGCTGCGAGAGCAACACGTGGCCCGGTTCACCGATGCGCTCGTGCAACGAGAAGGCGTGCTGTTGCTACCCGGTGACGTCTACGACTTCCCCGGCAATCACTTCCGTCTGGGGTTGGGTCGCACCAGCCTGCCGGAAGCCCTGACACGCCTGGAGCGCTTCGTCACCGACACCCGGTGAGGCGATGACGCGATGGGCCAGGGCGACTGACGCCTTACGCCAGAGGGCGACGCATTGCGTCAGGTTTTGCGTCGGCTTCCTGGTTTCCGTGTTCTCGACCTTTTACACCCTGAGACTCTAGAGTGAGCGCTTCCCCGTCGGGTCCCCCACCTGGCGAGAGCTGTTCCCCCTACTCCCGAGCGGAGGCGTTCACGATGAAGAAGCTGATGGGTACGGCGATTGCCGCGGCCACGCTGTTGGTTGGCACGCAGGCTGCCGCCACCAATTACACGCTGTGGATTCACGGTCGGAACGGCGGCGGTACGCAGGCCGGGAACTACGGCGACTTCAGCTACTGGGGCCCTGCGGGTACCGCGGCGGGCGTGAACAAGAAGGCCGTGAATTGGAACGGCAAGGAGCGCATCGGCGGGCAGAACGCGCGCGTGCGTGACGCGCTGGACTGTTACTGCACGGGGAACAACTGGTGCTACATCGCCTCGCACAGCGCGGGCAATCTCCAGATTGGCTATGCGCTGTCGCTGTATGGCGGCTCGGCGCGCAGCAAGAAGAACGCGACGCCCAACGCGAGCGGCGTGTGTGGCAACACGGATGGCAGCACGCAGACGGGCTGGAACATCAAGTGGGTGAACGTGGCGTCCGGCGCTGGCGGCGGCAGCGAGCTGGCGGACGTGGGCGAGTGGGCCGTGGGCGAGCCGTTGGTGAGTGACCTGGTCACCACCACGTCGCGGGCCATGTACAACCACAACACCACGCGCAGCGTCTGGTTCTACATGTTCGCTGGTGCGAAGGGCACGCTCTACTCAGGCATCCTCCCCGGGCAGGACGACGAGGCGGTGTCGTACCACTCCACGGGCGGCGTGTCGGGCAGCTCCGGCAGCTCGCAGTGCAACCCGGGCGACTGGTTCTGTGGCGGCACGCTGAACACCGGCACCGCGAACACGAGCGACGGCCGCGCGAAGTGGAGCTTCCACACCGTGTCCCTGCGCGATGACGGCGAGTCGTTCAACCACTACGCCAACGGCAACTGGGGTGGCATCGTCGCCAAGGTCCGCGAGGACGTGGTGAAGTACGCGTACTGAGTCTGTCGCCCTGATGCAGCCATGACGCCCAACAGCCCTGCTCCTGCTCCTGTCTCCCGCCCGCGCCGTCTCGGGTGGGTCTTCCTGGTGATGACCCTGGCCGTGGGTGGGCTGGGGTGGTGGAGCTGGAGCCGGGAGGCTGGCGAGGAGGAGGCTCCGAGCGAGCCTCCTGTCCTGGCGGAGGGCCAGAATCGCGAGGCTGGAGAAGCCCCGCCGAAGTCGGGGTTCGTCGGGCGCGGCGCGGCGTTGGAGCGACGCTCGTCGCCGGGCACGGAGGACATGCGGGTCTCCGTGCTGAGCCCCGAGCAGCGCGAGCGCCTGGAGCGGCGGGAGCTGTGGACGGCTCGGCTGGAGCGGGCGAAGCAGACGCTGGAGTCCTACGTGTCCGCGACGCGTTATCCGCCGCAGTCCCGCTCCATCCGGGAGCATCCGGACCAGGTGGTGCTCGCGGAGCCGGAGCGCACGCGCCCGTTGAGTCGCGAGCACGCGGACGTGCAGCTCCGGTTGAAGCAGGACCGGGTCTTCGTGGTGAGCGACGAGGCGGTGCACTTCTTCGTCTCGTGTGAGGACGCGCAGCGCGCGCCCAGGCCCTGTCAGGTGTTGTCCGCGTCCGCGCACGAGGCCGAACACGTGCAAGGCGCGGGGGGTGTGCCCGCCGTGCCCGTGGCCTTCACGGACGATGGCGCCGCGGGTGACGCGCTCGCGGGGGACGGCATCTTCACGGGGCGGTTCCAGCCGTCGAAGCAGGGCTTCCCGCTGTACTCGGGCACGCTGCGCGTGGACGTGCGGGTGCGCTCGGACAAGGCCGAGGGCATGGCGTTCCTGGACATCCTGTACACGCCTTCTCCGCCGGCGACCTTCACGGGCAGGGTGCGTGAGGCGCTGGCGGACGGCTCGCTGCTGCTCTACCTGGGCATCCACGTGCGCAAGGCGGGGCGATATGTCGTGGCCGGACGCATCGACAACGAGAGCGGCGAGCCCTTCGCGCATGTCTCCTTCAACGAGGAGCTGAAGGAGGGGGTGCAGGAGGTGAAGCTCACCGTCTTCGGCAAGCTGGTCCTCGACGAGGCGCCGACCTTCCCCCTGCAGCTGCGCGACGTGGAGGGCTTCCTGCTCAAGGAGTCAGGGGACCCGGACCGCGAGCTGATGACCACGATGCGTGGCTATGTCCACACCACGAAGGAATATCCGGCGACGTCCTTCTCGCCCGATGAGTGGCAGAGCGAGGAGCGCAGTCGCAACCGGAACGAATTCATCCGCGACGTCGAGGAGGCGCAGCGGCAACTCGACGCGACGCTCGGCGAGGAAAAGCGTCCCTGAGTCGCGGGTGGGTCCTCCGACGTGACGGTGACGCCCGTTGGGGCGTCGTGGAGCGGCACGGCTCGCGCTTCAGGCGACGCCCGGCTCGTGAGAGTCCACCGGCGTGGGCTCCGTGGAGACAGCGGAGACCTCGGGCTCGATGGACGTCGCGCCCCGCTGCTCCGCCAGCAGTTGCGCCTGCGGCGCGGCCTGCTCCGCGAAGGTCTCACCCGGAGCCGAGGCCTGCTCCGTGTTGGACGGGGCGACCGCCACCGACTCCTCGAAGCTGTCGCCCACCATCGCGCTCTGCTCCGTGAGGAACTGCCCGAGCACCGAGGCCGGCTCCGCCGGTTGTGCGTCGGGCTGGAGCTCCACGGCGTCCGCCACCACGTCCACACCCTGCGCTCCGAGCGCGGAGACCACGGGGACACTGGCCGCGACGGGGTTGGCCGCGAGCGAGCCGAGCACGCCCGCGAGGGCCGCGTCCGCCGGGCCAAACTCTTCCTCTGGAACCAGGTCGCCCAGGTCGCTCAGGTCCGCGAGGAACTCCTCCGGTCCCGCGGGCCGCACGGACGCCCCCATCAACTCCCCGGACGCATACCGCGCCGCCGCCAGGCCCTCCACTGTGCTTCCACCCGGCATCACGCCGCCGATGGCCGAGGGGCTGTCCTCGAATGAGTCCAGGTCCAGGTTCAGGTCCAGCATGGGGTCCGCCCGCCCAGAGGAGCCCGGAGGGTCCATCATGAACAGCAGATCCTCCGGCGCATCCACGCTGGGCGAGGAGGTGTCCAGGTTGTGGAGCTCCCACGCCGCCTCGTCGGGCGAGAGGATGTCGGAAGCATCCGGCGCGTCCGCGCCCCCGCGCCTCGACGCCCGCCCCACTGCGCCGCCCGTGTCACGCGGCGCACCCAGCGCGGAAGGCAGCTGGGAGCCAAGCACCTGCGCGTAGCGGGGCGCGGCGGGCTCGAACGAACTCTCGCCGGAGAACACGCGCAGCGACGCATGATCCAGGTTGCGCGCCGAGCCGGTTTCCTCCGCCTCGTCCAGGTCGAACGAAGACAAGAGGGCATCGGCGCCATCCGCGCCGTCCGCCTGGAAGTCGCTCTCGTCGGAGTAGCCCCGGCGGATCTTCGACACGGGGTCCAGGGACTCGCTCTGGGTGAGCGGGGACACGCTGGTGTCCACGTCGAGCGAGGTGCGCCGCAGCGAGGACAGGATGCTCGAGGACAAACGGCGGATGGAAGTCATCGGACACCTCCCGGGGCGCACACGTCGGACATCATCGTCATTGTCGTCGTCCCTGGGTGAAAGTTGCCAGGGGCCCCGCGTGGGGTCCCCACCCACCCTGAAAGAGGGGAGTCCGCACCCATCACCTGTGGGGTCGCCACCCCTCCCACTGGACAACGTTTCCGGATGCAGGGCGCTTGCAACGTCCGCCACCGAACGAGTGCGGGGCGGGCGCCGAGGTCGGCTGGCACTCACGCTCCAGACACCGCAAAAAGAGAGGTATCCGTAGTGGGCGCTCGCCTGGGGATGGGCGCTGGCCTCCCGCTTGCTGGGGAGAGGCTCGAGGAGGCGGTGTCATGCTGCGTATCGAAAGCGCGGGACAGACCCATATCGGTCGCCGGCCCCACAACGAGGACTCCTACTGTGTCCTGCCGGAGCTGGGGCTGTACGTGGTCGCGGATGGGCTGGGTGGGCAGGAGGGCGGCGAGGTGGCGAGCCGCTGTGTCGTGGACACCTTCGCGGGCCTGGGGCATCGATGGGAGCGCGAGCGGGAGGCGGTGTGGCCGGAAGTCGCCGACCCCCGCCGCACGCGCGAGGAGAACCTGCTGGCGGCGTGCTCGCAGCTGGCCCAGCGAAACCTCCAGGCCCAGCGCGTGGGCCGGCTGAGCGAGATGGCCTCCACGGTGGTGGCGCTGGCGTTGGGGCAGGAGGGCGCGGCGGTGGCCCATGTAGGGGACAGCCGGCTGTACCGGCTGCGGGGCGGCAGGTTGGAGTCGCTGACCCGGGACCACTCGTTCATCGAGGAGCTGAAGGACGTGGGCATGGAGCCTCCGGGGGGAGCGTCCAACTGGCGGCACCTCATCACCCGCGCGCTCGGGACGGACAACGCGGAGCCCACGCTGCAGCGACTTCACGCGGAGCCTGGGGACGTCTTCCTGTTGTGTTCGGACGGCCTCTACGAGCCGCTGGGGATGGACGGGCTGGCGCGGCGCCTGTCGCTGTCCTCCGCGCGTGAGGTCTGCGACGCGCTGGTGGCGGATGCCTTCGAGGCGGGAGGCAAGGACAACATCACCGCCGTGGTGTTGCGCGTCGCCGACGCTTGAGGCGCAGGTCAGTGGAGGTGGGAGGGTCAGCCGGAGGGCGCCGGGTCATCCACGCCTTACTGCTCAAGCCTGGAAGCTTGGGGTAGGGTGTGGCTTCTGGGGTTCCCCCACCCTGGTCATTTCCCCTCACGTCCGACACCGCAGCGCATGACGCACAGCCTCGCCGCTCGTCTGACCATCGCCATCACCCTGGTCATCCTGGCCCTCACCGCGCTCTGCGTGACGTTCACGGGCGTCGTGCTGCGCTCCCGGATGGACACGGAGCTGGCCCAGGCGCTTACCCATGACGAGTCCGCCTGGAGCCGGTTGGTGGCCCAGGAGGCTCGGACACTGAAGGTCCTGCTGCGCAGCGCCGCGGCGAATACCCAGCTTCGCGCGCTGCTCTCCGGTGCGACGGTGGACGCGAAGGCGCTCCAGACGTTCTCCGAGGAGCAGAAGGCCCTGGTGTCGGTGGAGCTGTTGCTCATCACCACGCCGGAGGGCGGGCTGCTCGCGGGTTCGTACCGGGAGCCGCTGCCCGCGCTCGCGCAACTGGTGCGGAGCGGTGCGCCTGGGGTGCTCTTCGTGGGCGAGGCGGCCTACTGGACGGTGTCCCGGCCGGTGGAGGTGGACGGACGCGCGGTGGGGCACCTGGTGTTGGGGAGTCGGTTCGACGATGCGCCGCTGAAGGACTTGAGGAATCAGCGGGGCGTGGAGCTGCTGCTGCGCGTGGGCCCGAGGTTGGTGGCCCGGTCCGTGGACGTCGTGGCCCCGGAGGCCTTGCTGGCGGCGGTGGACGCGGACGTGGAAGAGGGGCGCGTGGACGTGGAGGACTCGTCGTTCCGCGTGGCGCGCCTGCCGGTGGGGCAGGGGTTGGAGCTGGTGCTCGCGCGGGACGAGAAGACGGAGGCGTCGCGTTTCGGCACGGCGGTGCTGCTCATCGTCGGGTTGGGGCTGTTCACTGCGCTGGCGGCGGGCGGTGTGATTTTCCTGCTCGTGCGACGGATGACGAGCCCCCTGCGGGAGCTGACGGCGGCGGCGGCGCGGGTGGTGGCGGAGGGCGACTTCCGGGGCACGCTGGAGGTTCACTCGCGAGACGAGATTGGCCGGCTGGCCGCGTCGTTCGCGGAGATGATGGTGCAGCTGCGTTCGCTGCTGATGGCGCTGAAGGGCTCGGCCGAGCAGCTCGAGTCCGCCGCCGCGCAGCTCACTGATTCCGCGTCGATACAGAACGAGGCGGTGTCCCAGCAGGCGGTGGCGCTGCACGAGACGCAGATGGCGGCGCAGCAGCTCCAGGAGTCCTCCCGGGCGGCGGCCAGGCGCGTGGAGACCATCCAGCGCGAGGCGGAGAAGGCGAGCGGCTTCGGTCAGGCCGGCGAGGCGGCGGTGTCTGGCAGCGTGGGGGGACTCACGCACATCCGCTCGCACGTCGAGCAGATTGGCCGCACCATCACCGTGTTGCATCAGCGCACGCGACTGGTGGGCGACATCACCCGCACGGTGAAGGACCTGGCGGACCAGTCCAACGTGCTGGCGTTGAACGCCTCCATCGAGGCGGCGCGCAGTGGCGACCAGGGGCGGGCCTTCTCCGTGGTGGCGCGGCAGATGCGCTCACTGGCGGACCAGTCCGCGGGAGCGACGACGCGCGTGCAGGGCATCCTGGGCGACATCGGCCGGGCCATCTCCGAAGCCGTGCGCATCAGTGAGGGTGGGGCGCGCGAAGTGGAGGGAGGGCTGGAGCAGGTGCAGGCGGCGGGTGAGAGCCTGCGCTCGCTGGCCGGCATCATCCAGAGCAACGGCCAGACGGTGCGGAGCATCTCCGATGCCGTGCGCCAGCAGGACGCGGGCATCGCGGAGCTGTTCGCCGCGCTCAGCTCCATGGCGGACGTGGCGGACCAGATTGTCGACCGCATGGCGGCCAGTGAACAGGCCGCCATCCAGCTCTCCGCCGCCTCGGGCGAGCTGAGCGCCATCGTCGGCCGTTACCAGCTCTGAGGTGGAGTCTCGCCTCGGGCGAGCTGAGCGCCATCATCGGCCGCTATCAGCTCCGAGGTGGTGGTTCACCTCGGGCGAGCCGAGCGCCATCGTCGGCCGCTACCAGCTCCGGGGTGGTGTCTCGCCTCGGGCGAACCTGACGCCGCGATGCCCTGCGAGGCATCGCGTGAGTCAGCCCCTTGAGACGCAGCTCGGATGCGCGACCCTCCCGAGGCCGCGCTCACGCCGAAGCGCTTCAGCCCAGCTCGCCACCGTCGATGGCGTGCGCTGCGCCGGTGATGGCTCCCGCCGCGTCCGACGCGAGGAAGAGGCACAGCGCCGCCACCTCCTCCGGCTGGACGATGCGGCCCATGGCGTTCATCGATGCCAGGGCCTCGCGCGCCTGCTCTCCGGTGCGGCCCGTCGTGTGTGAAATCGCCGCCGTCGCGTTGGAGAACATGTCCGTCTCCACCCAGCCCGGGTTCACCGCGTTCACCGTCACGTGCTTCTTCGCGTACTCCACAGCCAGCGCGCGCGTCAGGCCCAGCAGCGCGTGCTTGGAGGCGCAGTAGGCGGACGTGTATTTCATCCCGCGCACGGCGGCCATGGAGCCGATGTTGATGACCCGGCCACCTCCCGCCTGCGCCATGGCGGGCATCAGCTCGCGGCAGAGCAGGAAGGGGGCCGTCACGTTGATGGCCATCACCCGCGCCAGGTCCGCGGTGCTCGTCTTCGTCAGCGGCGCGGACACGGTGATGCCCGCGTTGTTCACGAGCACGCCCGGGGCGCCTTCCGCGAGAATCGTCTTCGTCGCCGCGACCAGCGCGGCCTCGTCCGCCACGTCCACGACGAGGGGCCGGATGCTGTCTCCACCCTCCTTCACGAGCACCGCGAGCGCATCCGCGGCGCGGGCCAGGGCCCAGACGCGATAGCCCTCGCGCGCGAAGGTCAACGCCACGGCGCGGCCAATGCCTCGGCTCGCGCCCGTCACCACCACGGTCTTCTGGATCGTCGTCATGCGCGGCAGCCTAGCGCCCCAGGCCGGCACGGGCACGCCCGACGACACGACTCACGCGGTGGGGGCGAGCACCGCGACGGGCGCCTGGGGCCGCAGCCGCTCCCCCACGCGCTCCAGCCCCTCGCCAGCCCGCGCGCGGGCATGCACCTGGGGATAGTCGTCGAACGCCGTGCCCAGCCACCGGTCCAGCACCGTGGTGTACAGGCCGTAGTGGCCCTGGTGCCGGGCGTGGTGCATGGCGTGGAAGGTGGGCGTGAGGACCTGTCGCCCGAGCCAGGTGGACACGAAGCGCTCCGGCAGCCACTCGGTGTTCCCATGGCCCACCACGTTGAGCACGTAGTTGGCGAGGATGTAGAGCATCACCCCCGCCTGGGTGACGGGCATCACCTCCAGCGCCAGGATGACAAGGCCGAAGTTGCCCGCCAGCAGCACCACGCGCTCCACCAGCGAGAAGGACAGCGAGGTCAGCGGATTCGTCACCTGCGCCACATGGTGCTGCGCGTGGAACCGGTAGAGCACGCGGGTGTGCAGCAGGCGGTGCGTGGCGTAGAACCACACCTCGAAGCCCACGAAGAGAAAGGCGAAGGTCGCCACCGTGGCGCCCACGCTGAAGGGTGCCAGTCGCGACTGGTACACGACGCGGAACGCGGCGACGAGCACCGCGTCGAAGACCAACACCCGCACCGCTGCCCACGCCTCGCTGCGAAGTTGTCCCGGCGCCAGCGGCTTGCGGTAGACGCGCCACCGCGCCCCGGCCTGGAGCCCGGCCGCCCACCATCCCAGGCCCACCATCGACACCTTCAGCGTCCCCGACACGCCCAGGACGAGGGGGAACAGCGCCATGAATGCGTGCACCATCGTGCTCCACCTCCGGCCCTTGCCGCCGACACCCCATGTTAACCCCCCGGAGGCAGGCGCGGTTGCGGGGGCGTTTGACGCTCCTGGAGGCGGGCGTTAGGACGGCGCCATGGCACGCGCGGACATCACTGACTTGTTCCGGCTGGACGACCTGCTGTCCCCCGAGGAGAAGGCCGCTCGCGACACGGTGGCCGCCTTCGTGGACCGCGAAGTGCTGCCCATCATCGGCGGGCACTTTCGCGATGGCACCTTCCCATTCCACCTGGTCCCCCAGCTCGCGGAGATGGGCGTGCTGGGAGCCAACCTCCAGGGCTACGGCTGCGCGGGGATGAACACCGTCAGCTACGGCCTCATCCTCCAGGAGCTGGAGCGGGGGGACTCGGGGCTGCGCTCCTTCGCCTCCGTGCAGGGTTCGCTCTGCATGTTCCCCATCCACGCGTATGGCAGCGATGAGCAGAAGGAGCGCTTCCTGCCGGGCATGGCCAAAGGGCGCGTCATCGGGTGCTTCGGCCTCACCGAGCCGGACTTCGGCTCCAACCCGGGAGGCATGCGCACCCGCGCGCGCAAGGACGGCGACGACTACGTCCTCAACGGCACCAAGACGTGGATTACCAACGGCGCCATCGCCGACGTCGCGGTGGTGTGGGCGAAGACGGACGACGGCGGCCCCGAGTCCGTCCGAGGCTTCCTGGTGGAGAAGGGCATGCCCGGCTTCACCGCGCGGGACATCCCCGGCAAGTTCTCCCTGCGCGCGTCCATCACCAGCGAGCTGTCCTTCCAGGACGTGCGTGTGCCCGCGCGCAACGTGCTGCCCGGCGTGGTGGGCCTGCGAGGCCCCTTGTCCTGTCTCAACAACGCGCGGTTGGGCATCGCCTTCGCTGTCACCGGCGCGGCCATCGCCTGCTTCGAGGGCGCTCGCGAGTACTCACTGTCCCGCGCGTCGTTCAACGGCAAGCCCGTGGCCGGCTACCAGCTCACGCAGGAGAAGCTGGCGGACATGCTCCAGGACATCGTCAAGGCGCAGCTCGTGGGCCTGCGAGTGGCGCGGCTCAAGGACGAGGGCAAGGTGACGCCCGTCATGGTGAGCCTGGCCAAGCGCAACAACGTGAAGAGCGCGCTCGACATCGCCCGCATGGCGCGGAGCATCTACGGCGCCAATGGCATCACCGATGCGTATCCGCCGGTGCGCCACATGCTGAATCTCGAATCGGTCTTCACCTACGAGGGCACCCACGAGGTGCACACGCTGGTGCTCGGCAAGGCCATCACCGGAATCGACGCCTTCGACTGACGCCCGTGTGATGCCTCCCCTCATCCCAGTCGAGCGGGAGAGGGGAGGGCCATCACAGGCGAAGTCGAGGTCAGCCCTGGCTCTCGCCGCCCTCGGCCTTCGGGGCTTCTTCGGCCGTCGTCGCCTCGGCTTCGGTCGGAGCGGACGTTTCGGCGCCTTCCTCCGAGGCGGTCTCCGTGCCTTCCGCCGAGGCCTCGTCGGACAGCTCCGGCGCGGTGCCAGCGGCTTCCGCCGCCTGCTGCGCCTTGAGCTCCTCGTCGTTCATGAAGCCGACGGGGTTGTCCTTCCGGTTGAAGAAGCGCACCGCCTTCTTCGAGAGCGCGAACATCTGCTCGGCCGCCGCGGCGGGCACCAGCGAGTGCTCGATTTGCGCCGGGTCCGGACGCTCCACCACGCCGAGCTCGCCGTCCTCCAGCCGCTTGGCCTGCTCCGGCGTCAACTCCATCCGCCGCAGCTTGCCCTTGCGGGTCATGAAGTAGAACGCCGTCTCCCCGGGCTCCAGCGGCACCTGCGAGCCCAGCACGAGCTCGCGCAGCGCCTTGTCCAACTCCACCTGGCGCTTGGATTCGGCGCGCTGGTAGGCCTTGGAGCCGGGCATGGGGGGCAGCTTGGGAATGGGCTTCTCGGCCACGGCGGCGGGACGCCCGTGCTGGGGCGCTCCACCTCCGCCACCGCCACCGGGCCGGAACGAGCCACCATGACGGGGCGCACCGCCACCACCAGGGCGGCCACCACCGGGACGTCCGCCACCCTCTCGGGGGCCGGGGCCACGGTCCTCGCTCCGGGGTGACGGGCCACCGGATGTCCGGTTCTCGTCACGCCGGGGCGGAGGACGGTTGCCGCCTGGACGTCCGCCCTCCTGGGGCTGGGGCCTCCGGGCTTCCGTCTGGCTGGTTGCCGCATCAGCCTTCTTGGACTGTTCCTCGGTGACGAGGCCCGCCTTCAACAACTTGTCGCGCAGGTTCTGCATGAGAAGGGCGTTCTATCCCTTGCACGGCCGCACGCAAGCCGCTGCTTGCCGCTCTTGTATGCGCCACGTAACTTGCCGCCCCCGTGGTACCCCCTCCGGAGGAGTCGTGAGCCGTCTGAAGAAGTCCGCCGTCACCCTCGCCTTGGCGCTGGCCGCCGCCAGTTGCTCGGACCCGGTCGACAAGGCGGCCAAGGCGCGCATCTTCTCGCCGGAGGACCCTCCCAAGGTGGTCGCCTCCGCCCAGCAGAAGCTCCCGCCGGAGGATGTCGCGGAAAACCCTCAGGTGGCCCGCCGAATCCTCGGCATGGACGCCGCCGAAATCACCGAGCGACTGGGGCCCCACCGCTACCAGGCCACCCTCGGCTACGAGTGGACCTCCGCCGAGTCCAACCCCGTGAAGCTCACCGAGACGCGCACGTTCCGCGCGGGGCCCGGGGGTGTCAGCGGCGACTTCCACGGCGTGCTGGAGAACTCGAGGGACCAGGGCCTGGAGGTCATGCGCGTGGGGGGACAGGTGTTCGCCCGCAACCGGTATGGCCCGTTCCGTCAGCGCCTTCGCGACCGCGGCATGGCCGAGCGCACCCGCACGGAGCTGACCGGCGCCATCCGCGACTTCGACATCCTCTTCCAGGGGCGGCTCAAGCTCGCCCCGCAGGGCACCGTCACCTATGAAGGGCGCACGGCGTGGCGCTACGTGGTGACGCTGGCCCCCGCCACGGAGGGCGATGCGTCCCGACCGCTGCCGGCGCTGTTCCAGTCCAAGGGTGGCTCGGACGAGACGACGCGTCGGCGCGCGAACTTCTTCGCCCACCGGCTGCCGCGCTCGCTGGATGGCGAGGTGCTGGTGGACGCGGCCACCTCCGTGGTCCTCAAGGCGCGGCTGGACGGGCGCGTCGGGGTGCCGTCGGAGAAGACGCCCGAGGCGGCGGAGTTGCGGCTGACCTTGGAGGCGTCCCTGTCGGAGCTGGGCAAGGACCCGAGGCTCGCGCCGCCCGAGGAGTTCCTCCCCGACGCGGACAAGCCCCAGGGCATCGCCGACGCGCTGGACCGCTTTGGCATCGAGCGCGCGAAGCCCGAGGGCGCCAAGAGCACGACGCCGGGTGAGGCGCCGCCCGAGCCCGAGGACGAGGCCGCGCCGGAGTAGTTCGTCGAGCGGGTGGGGCGCCCTACTGATGCCGCCGCGCCGGAGTCGTTCGTCGAGCGGGCGGGTCGCCTGGGTGAGCGCCCTCCCGGAGCGGTCCCGGCGGAGCCGTCCGTTGAACGAGTGGGCCTCCTCCCGAGGAGGCCTCCTTCGAGCCGGACAAGCGAGTCATGGGAGCCAGGCGCGCGGGTCGTCCGAGCCAGGCCGCCTGCCCTGACCCCATCGCCCGGACACCCGTGGCAGGGGCGCCAACGCGCCTCTCAAGCCCCTGGATTCACGTGGGATTCCGGGTGGCGTGTGCCTTGCTCTCCCTGGGCCCATGCGCTGTCTCCGCCTCCTGCTCCTGTGCCTGTGCGGGCTCGTCACGCCGCTCGCGAGGGCGGAGCCTCCCTCTCGCAGTCTGGGCGTCACCGTGTTCCCGGTGGGGGCGTTCGTCCTGAAGGACCCGGACGGGCGGCGGGAGGTGGGCTACAGCGCGGGGCTGGCCTGGAGCTATCGCCGGGAGCAGTCCCTCCTGGAGGTGGGCGGACATGTGGCCTCCAACCGCCGGCTCACCGAGGCGACCCCCATGTCCCTGCGAATCACGATTCCCGAAGCACGCCGGGTCCGCCCGTACCTGGGGCTGGGGGTGAGCCTCCTGGTGTCCCACGGCCGGGAAGGGGAAGAGCCGCCACGTGTTCTCCAATTGGGGCCGGAGCTGTGCGGGGGAATGGACGTGGAGCTGGGTGGCCGGCTGTTCCTGTCCGCCCAGGCCCGCTACCAGAACTTCTCCGCCAGCGGGTCTCCCTTTTCCGGGCGGCGCCAGGCGCTCTCCACCGCGTTCCTGGGACTGGGAATGCACCTGTAGGCACCCTCTGGCGCTACAGGGCGGGAGCGACCTGTTGGAAGAAAATTTGCGCCAACTCTTGCGTCCTCTACAATCCCCGACGGTTGCGGCTCGGACGCGTCCGACATGCTCGGATGTTCAGCGGACTGCACAACAAGGGAGCGGAGATGGAGCGCAAGGTCGGGAGTAGCACGGTGACGGCCAAGGAGGTCAAGGCGGCGCTGGAGAAGACGCGCACGCTCACGGCCGAGGAGGAGAAGGCGCTGCGCATGCGGCATGGCGCCGGCGCTTCCAGCACGCGAGCCCCGCTTCCGCGCGCTGCCGGTGACAACGAAGAGCTGGGCGACGAGCTGCTCGTCATCGAGATGCAGTTGATGAAGGCCATGCGCGCTCGCGCCGCGGCCAAGACGCCGGCCACCAAGGCGGCGGCGCCCGAAGCACCCCGTGCTCGCGAGACGGCCGCCAACCCGACGAAGGACAAGATCGTCCGGGCGCTGCGCAAGAAGAAGTAGTCGCTCGCGCAGCCACCACTACCGGTTGAGGATGGCCACGAGGCGCTCCCCCGCCTCGGGCAATGCCAGCGGCGTGCCCGACACCTCCGTGGCCAGTCCTTCCGCGTCATCCGTTCCACCCCGAGCGTACAGCCCCTTCAGCCAGGTGGCGGCGTTCGGGTTCCTCCAGAAGTCCTCGTTGAAGCGCTCGGTGAGGCGCGTGGTGAGTCGGGCCTCCAGGGCCCAGGCTCGCAGGTAGTGCGCCACGTAGAGCTGGGGGTCCACGTCGTACAGGTAGAACCCGGGATGTGGCTCCGCGAAGAGGGCGCGGCGCTGGCCGTCGGCGTACTCGTCGGCGCGCTCGGTGGACGGGCCCTTCCTGCAGAGCGACAGCTCGTAGGACAGCTTCGCGCAGTGGCGGCGCAGCACGCTGAGCGACTGGAACGCGGCCATCCGCGCCGTGTCGCGCGCGAGCATCGTGGCGAGGCCCAGGTAGCGCTTGAGCCAATCGGAGGACAACAGCAGTCGCTCGAAGACGGCGGCGTGCGCTTCCGTCACGGCCGCATCGCCCAGGCGGCGCAGCTCCATGGGCAGGTCCTCCGAGACATGCGCGCGGTGGTGGGCGTGGCCCAGCTCGTGGAGCAGGCTGCCCACGGCATCGAGTCCGCCGCGCGGCTGGAGCACCAGCCGGATGTCGTCCGGCACGCGGATGGTGACGACGAAGGGGCGGGGGGACTTGCCGGGGCGGTCCTCCTCGTCCAGGTGGATGCGGCCTCCGGCGTTGGGCGTGAAGCCCCACTCGCCCATCCACTGGCGCACCGCGGGCCACGCATCCTCGCGGCGGAAGTGCTCGTCCAGCCACGGGGCCTGGAGCGCGGCCTGAACGTCATGTCGACGCGCGTCACCACCGGGCAGGGGCCGCAGCTGCGGGTCGGTCTTCTTGAGCACGTAGGTGAGCACGTCGCGGTAGGCGTCCTCGGTGCGCTTCAGCGTCTGCTCGGCGGCCTCGGCGAGCTTCGCGTAGGCGATGCCGGTGACGTCCTCGCGCAGGGACGGATAGTCCTGGGCACCCAGTCGCTCGGCGGTGAGCAGGGCGGCTTCGCGACGGTCGCCATAGGGGCTTCGGTGTTCCCAGAGGTAGTTGCCGACGGCGCGCTCCAGGCCGGCGCGGCGGGCACGATTCGGTTCGTGGGGGAGTCGCCCCATGGCCCCGGAGAAGTTGAAGGACTCGTCGTCGACGTTGAGCACCGCGTTGGCTTCCACGGTCGCCATGGCCTGGGCGGCACGGGCGGCGAGGGCCTCTTCCACCTGGGTGGCCACCAGCTCGCGCACAAGTTGGATGCGGCGGGCGGCGAGGACGTCGTTCTTGGCTCGGGCCTTGGCGAGCGCCTCGCTGGCGGCGACGAAGGTGTCCGGGGCGGACAGCTCCGGGAAGGAGGCGTGGAGGCTCGCGATGGGAAGCTCTCGCGCGAGGCCGGCACCATGCCGGTACTGAAGGGTGGCCAGCTCGGCGAGGAAATCGTCCAGCCGTGTGCGGACGGCGTGTAGGGGGCGGTCCATGGGGCGCGGACCGTACCAGGGCTGGCGGGCACAAAGGGCCGAGGGTGGGATGCTCCGTCGCTTGTTGGCCCCTGGAGGACAGGTGAATCCCAGCGAGCGAGCAGGCTCCGGCTTGTGGTTCGCCGTGCCTTTCTGTAGCGAGCAGCCCGGCATTGGACGCGTGTGAGGTGGGCCGTGAAGCGTCGGACATTCCGGGCGGAAGGCGCGCGGGCGGTGGTGGAGGCGGTGGCCGCGGAGCTCGGCTTGCCCGTGGAGCAGGCGCGTGGGCTGGTGGAGGTGGGCGCCGTGTACGTGGCCGGGCGGCGCTGCCGGGACGTGAAGGCGCGGCTGTCCCCCGGGCAGGTGGTGGCGGTGGTGCTGGAGGAGGGAGGGCAGAGCCCGCTGGAGAAGGCCCCCGACGCCCCCACGTTCCGCGTGTTGCATGAGGACGCGGAGATCCTCGCCGTGGACAAGCCACCGGGGCTCCCCGCGCAGCCCACGGAGGCGCGCGTGGGAGGCAGCCTGGTGGACCAGGTGAGTGGCTACCTGGGACGCGAGGCGGGACTGGTGCACCGGTTGGACCGGGAGACTTCGGGAGTCACGGTGTTCGGCAAGACGCCCCAGGCGACGTCGGCGCTGGCGGCGGAGTTCCGGGAGGGCCGGGCGCGCAAGCGCTACGTGGCGGCCACTGGCCCTGGGCTGCCCGCGTCGGGGACGGTGGACCTGCCGTTGTCGAAGGACCCGTCGCGTCCGGGGCGCTGGCGAGCGACTCGCGCGGCGAACGGCGTGCCCGCGCTGACGCACTTCCGCACGCTGTACGCGGGGCCGGAGTTCTGTGTGGTGGAGCTGTTGCCCCAGACGGGACGCACGCACCAGCTGCGGGCGCACCTGACGGCGCTTGGCGCGCCCATTCTCGGGGACTCGCGCTATGGCGGCGCGGAGCGGGCGGGAGGCGTCGACGCGGCCCGCTGCCTGTTGCATGCGCAGGCGCTGGAGCTGGCGCATCCGCGCACGGGAACGCCGCTGCGAGTGGAGGCTCTGGTGCCCGAGGACCTGCTCCGCTTCTTCACCCTCGTGGGCGTCGCGGTTCCCCAGGGGACCGTGCCCGAGAAGTGAAGGGGCTCACCGGGGTTTCGTCCGGCCGGGCCACACGGGGCAGGTCGGGCTCGGCCTCCAGGGCGGCCACACCTGGCATCAGGCGGTGGGGGAGGGCGTCGTCGTCCGCATCCATCCGGGCGAGGTCGAGGGCTTCCCGGAGCGCCCGGTTCAGGTCCGCCACCAGACCTGGGCCGCCGCCGTCAAGTTGCTCCATCCCTGGGTCGTGGGCGGCCAGTCCCGCCAGGACGGTGAGGGTGCCCGCCGAGCCACCGTCGACAGCAGGCAGCCGAAGGTCCTGGAGAGTGCCTTTCAGGAGGCTCGCCGTCGCTCGGGCCACGGGGGCCTCGGCATTTCGAGCGGGAAGAATGACGGTGACAACCGGGATGGCCGTCGTTGTGTAGACTGCCGCACCCATGGGTGGCGTGAGAAACGGCAAGGACGCCGGCACGCCGGAGCCCGCGGCCGTCCGACAGGAGGTGCCGCGAACCGGCATGCTCGAGGTCGGGTCGACGGACGATGCGGAAGTCGGGGTGGCTCGCCACCTTGGTGCCGCTGTGCGCTGGCTGCGCGAAGGTGCGCCCTCGCGGGCCTTCGAGGAGCTGGAGAAAGCCGGCCGGACCCTTCCCATGTCGCCGCGCCTGGCCGCGGGGCTCGTTCGCTTCGCGCGACTCGCGGGTGTCGAGGCTGTGGCCATCGGGTTGCTGGATTCCGTTCCCGCCACCGCATCCGCCGAGGTGCGTCGCGCCGTACGGCGTCAGCTCGCGCGGGTGTTGCGCAAGACGAACCAGGCGCCCCGAGCGGTCTTGGTGCTGGAGGCCCTGGTGGGGGAGTTCCCCGAGGAGCGCCGCGCGCGGCGGGTCCTCGAGGTGCTCCGCGCCAGGGGTGGGGTGAGCGGAGGGCGCGCACCGTCGCCGACGAGCGCGGTGCTGGAGAAGCTGCCCACGAAGAAGTCGGGCGTGCAGGCCATGGCGGTCTGGGAAGAGGACGAGGTCGACTACCACGCGGCGACGGTGGTCGACGTCACGGGTGCGACGTCGGGTCCGCCTGCCGTGGTTTCGCTGCCGCGTACGCTCACGATGGAGCTGGCGCGGGTGCAGTTCCAGGTGGAGGGCCCGCCCCTCGGGTTGTCGATGGTGGAGGCAACGCCTGGCGTGGACTCCGGTCGGGGAGAGCCTCCCGAGGTTGGAAGCATGTCGGAGGCTCCGACCACCGTGGTGCCGCGCGCGGCGGAGGCCGTGTCGCTGGAGGATGCGTCTTCAGCGCGTTCCGTGCAGGCGCCCACGTCGTCGGCGAGTGCGCCGGTGGTGCCGTGGGATGTGGACCCGACCGAGTCGGTGCCGAGCGCGGGGGCCTCGTCGGGGCAAGAGTCCTCGGAGCAGGGGCTGCGCGACGGCGGACTGTTGTCAGTGGAATCCGCGCCATCACGCGCGAAGTCGGAGGCTGCGGCGAGTGGGATGGTTCACGCTCCCGCCACCGAGGCTTCGGCGGAGCTGTCGTTGTCGAGGGACGCAGGTCCCGGAGCTGTGCGAGGCGTGGCGGGGAGTGATGCGTCGGGTGCGTTGACGAATGCGGCTCCGGGGATGGGGCGGTTCGACAAAGAGGCTCCTCCGAACGAGGCGGATTCAATCGCGGGGGGGAGCCGCACGGGGACGTTGCCGACCGAACAGGCTCCTCGTGCTGGGCAAGGTGACGAGGCGGCTACATCGAGCAATGCAGTCCCGCGTGCTGCGGCAGACTTCTCGAAGGACCCGTCGAACAACGGAGCCCTGAGTGGACCGGGTGACGCGGAAGTTTTGCCGAGCGACGTAGCGTCAACTGGGCTCAGCGACGCAGAGGTCTCGCGCAACAAGGCGGCTTCAACAGCACCCAGCGACATAGCGGCTACGCCCAGCAAGCAGGCTTCAACAGGGGCCAGCGACGCAGCGGCTACGCCCAACAAGCAGGCTTCAACAGGGACCAGCGACGCAGCGGCTTCGCCCAATAAGTTGGTTTCACCTGGGCCGAGTGGCGCAGCGACTCTGACGAGCGAAGTGGCTTCAGCCGGGCCGAGTGGCGCAGCGCCCCTGGCGAGCGAGCTGGCTTCACCTGGGCAGAGAGGCGCAGCGCCTCTATCGAGCGACGTGGCTTCAGCCGGACAGAGTGGTGCGGCGCCTCTACCGAGCGAGATGGCTTTAACTGGGCCCAGCGGCGTGGATGCCTCGCCCAACAAAGTTGCTGCAACTGGGCCTCTCGATGAGGAGGCCCTTCCCAACAAGGCGGCATCAACCAGGCAGAGTGGCGCAGAGGCTCTTCCGAGCGAGTCGGCTTCAACTGGAACTCGCGATTTGGGGGCTCCGCCCAACAAGGCGGCTTCAACCAGTCAGAGTGGCGCGGACGCCTTGCCGACCGGAGCCGCATCGAGTGCCGGGCTGAGTGAAGTGGAAGCCTCTCTGTCCGAGGTGGCTTCCTCAACCTCATCGAGTAGTGCGGCCGTCGGAACGAAGGCACGCGCCGGGGTAGGGCAATCCGAGCATCAGGTCGTGGCGGGTGCGAAGCCGACGGACTCAGTCGCTTCGCCAGCCCGTACTGCATCAAGCGCTGCCCATCCTCGCCTGGGACACGCCTCGACACAGGTCGCGTCGAGCTTGGAGTTGACCGTTCCGACGGCTTCGCCCATCGGAGCCGAGCCGAGCGTGAGTCGGACCGATGCGTTGGCTCTGCCTCTCGATGCCGAGTCCATCGCGGGCCGCGCTGACACGGGGGCTTCCTCAAGTCCGTCCCCGGCAAGCACGAACCTGACTGACGAGATGGCTTCGTCGTCTCGTGCCGCGTCGAGCGATGAGGCTGCTCCTCCGGCGGATGCGGCCCCTGGGTCCACTCAGGCCCTGGCGGACGAGTCCCCGACCGAAGCCGACCTCCGCGCGAAGACCCAGGTGGAGATGCCGGCCGTCAGGGTCGAAGACCTGTCTTTCCCCTGGGATGTTCCCCCGCAGGAAGCGCCACCACCGGCGCGCTCCGCTGCTGGAAGCCCAGGCCGCTCCTCGAAGGGGAAGCCTGCCTTCGCGAGCCCGCCCCCCGTGCTGCACCCGGTGGGCACGGAGCCCGCTCGCTCTAGGACGCAGCCAGCGCCATCCATCACGAGAGCTGAAGAGGCTCCGCGTTCGGAGACGATGGAGGTTCCTCTCGCCGACCTCTTCGCCGCACTGGGCGGCGCACCGCCCGGTATGTCGGCACCGGTCCGCGCGGAGCCCGTGCCCCGGAACATGGGCAGCCCCGCCACCGTGCCGCCGTCCCGAACGGGGCGACCTGGGCCCGTGGAGTCCACTCCTGGCGAGGACGCGGAGGAACTGGCGCGTTCGCAGAAGCTGGAGGCGCAGTTCGTCGCGCGTCGGGCCTGGCGTGAACTGGCCCAGCTGTACCTCAAGCGCGCGGACCGCGCGAAGGACCCCGTGGCGCGGGCGGAGGCGCTGACGCGGCTCGCGGAGGTGATGGAGACCGAGCTCCAGGACCCCGCTGGCGCGGCGCGCATGTACCGGGAGATCGTCGAACTGACCGGTGACCGGGCCGCGCTGCGTGAGCAGGTCCGGTTGCTGGCCTCGCGTGATGACGCCTCGCTGGTTCGGCGTGCGCTCGATGAGGCGATTCAGCATGCGAAGACAGGCCGCGCACGCGCCACGGCCCTGCTGACCCGAGGAGAGCGCTGGCTCCACATGGGGGAGCCGCAGAAGGCCCGCGCGGATTTCGAGGCCTCGGAGGCGCTTGTGCCGGGGCTGATTCCCGCGCTCGCGGGCCTGCTGCTGTGTGTCGAGGACGCGGAGCGCTCAGTCATCGCGACACGCCTTCGCTCGGTGCTCGCCGCCACGCCGCGTCGGGCGGCTGACCGCGCGGAGGCGCTCCGGGTGCTCGCGCGTACGGCGGAGGAACAGCTCGATGATTCGCGCCTGGCTCAGTGGGCCTGGGGCGAGGTGCTCATCGAGATTCCCGACAGTGAGCAGGCCCGTGAGCGGCTCCTGTGGCTCGCGCGAGAGTTGGGGGACATGGCGGCGCTCGGGCAGCTTCTTCGCGCCCAGATTGCGCGAGAGTCGCGAGGGCCCGTCGCGCGGCAGTCCCGCCTGGAGTTGGTGGCCACGCTGGAGTCGTCGGGAGACAGCGAGGCCGCGCTGAACGAGCTGCGTCAGGCGGTGCGCTTCGAGCCAGGGCACAAGGAAGCGTGGCTGCTGCTCGTGGAGCGCCTGCTGGCGCGCGACAACAAGGGTGAGGCGGCCTGGGCGCTCGAGAATGCGGCCACCGCGACGGAGGACGAACTCGAACGCGAGCAGACCTGGGACAGGCTGGCGCGGATGTGGCGTGAATCGCTCCGGAATCCCGAGCGCGCGCAGGTCTATGCAAGGCGCGCGGAAGGGCTGAGGCTCGCGCGTGAGGAGCGGGAGGCGGCTCCCCCCGAGCCTCCTCGCAGCGCGACACCTCGCCGTGAGCCGAGCGGACCCAAGTCACCGCTCGTTCCGTTGCCCGTGGCGACGACGTCTCTCGTCGCGGCCGGGCGCGATGACTTGTCCGAAGAAATTACGTCGACCTCCGACCCCAGTGTTTCTCCTGGTGGGGCCGCGGTGGAAGGCTCGGAGCGTTCGCCGGCGCCGCGTGGTGAGAAGGGCGGCGCCTCACAAGCCTCCGTGGCTGCGAGTGTATCGGCGGCGCGCGGGGACAAGGGACCAGGCGCGGCTCAGCGGCAAGAGAAGGCGACGATTCCTCAGGGGGCCGCTTCTGCTCGAGGTGGCGCGTCCGACGCTCGCGAGGAGCGGGGCGGATCGCCATCTGGAGGGCAAGGCGCTTCGGTCGCGCGCGGTGAGAAGGGGCCTGTGCTCACAGGCGGAGCCACTGCGCAGGGCAGTGCAGGAGGAGCGCGCCCGGAGAAGTCGCCGCCGCCTTCTGGCACTTCCTCCGCGTCGGGGGCTGTCGCTGAGCAAGGCGCGAGGTTGGCGGCGCCTGTGAGTGCAGCTGCCGCGCAAAGTGATGCAGCGAGCGCCCGGGGTGAGAGGGCAGCACCTGCCCGGGCCGAGGGTGTTCGCGCCGAGAAGCCCGCCGCGTCTGGTGCACGCGGCGAGCAGCCTGTCGCGTCCGGTGAACGCATCGAGAAGAACGCCGCGTCTGGCGGACGCGCCGAGAAGCCTGCCTCGTCCGGCGAACGCACCGAGCAGCCCGTCGGGTCCGGCGCACGCGCCGAGCAGCCCGTCGCGTCCAGTTCCCGCGCCGAGAGGCCTGCGTCTTCTCGGGCCGATGGCGCACGCGCCGAGAAGCCCGCACCTGCTGGGGCCACGGGAGCGCGCGCCGAGAAGCCCGCCGTACGTACCGAGAAGCCCGCAGCTGCCCGGGCCGAGGGCGACCACGCCGAGAATCCGGCACCTGCCGGAGCCACGGGAGCGCGCACCGAGAAACCCTCCGTACGCGCCGAGAATCCGGCACCTGCCGGAGCCACGGGAGCGCGCGCCGAGAAGCCCGCCGCGCGCACCGAGAAACCCGCGCGCCCACCGGGTCGCGCGCAAGAGTCGCGCGAGGATCCACTGGGCTCATTGGGCCCGGAGCTCGACAGACCCGCGCCGTCGGGGTCGACGGTGGCCTTCGGCGCGAATGTCCCCGTGCGCGCGGACAAGCCCGCCGAAGCAAAAGCCCCCGCCGCCCCGCCGCCTCGCGCATCCGCTCCTCGCGCCGAACGTCCCCCCGCGCCCCCGGCCCCTCCGGCCGACAGTGCCCCTCCCGCGCGCGCCCAGGGCACCGCGCGTCCCGCGAGCCCTCCAGAATCCCCCCGAGGCGGCAAGGCCATCGACCTCATGAGCGGCAAGCCCATGGACCTCGATGCCGCGTCCGTCCCCGAAACGCGCGTCATCTCCTGGGAAGCCCCGCCGGGACGCATGGACCCCGTGCGCCGCGTCCTCCGTGGCTCTCGCCCCGAGGGCACCTCGGCCGGTCCCGCGCCGGGCCGCACCTTCATCTCGAAGCCCGCCGCGCAATCCGAGCGTCCCTCCGTGGGCGCCGCCGAGACGCGCGAGAACCCCATCGTCGTCCCCGAGCCCGCTCCACCGGCCGACACCGAGCCCGAGGTCTTCCGCCAGCTCCGCGAGCGCCCCCTCGACACCGTCTCCTACGCGAACCTCGCCGACTTCTTCGACACCCGAGGCGACGCCCCTCGCGCCGCCCTCATGCGCGAAATCGTCGAGGCCCTCGCCGGCCGCGACGTCCCCGTGTCTCGACTCCAGCGGCCCTCCCTCACCGCCGACGAGCGCGCGGGCCTGCGTCACCCCGGACTGCGGACCTCCTCGGGTGAACTGCTCGCATGCTCGGGTATCGCCCTCTGTCGCCTCTTCCCCGCCCAGGGCCGCGCCGCCGACGCCTCCGAACCCCTGCGCGCCGTCGCGGGCCCGGGCGCTCCCGCCGTCCTCGACGCCCTGCACACCTCCGCGCGAGTGCTCGCGGTGAACCTGCCGGAGCTCGTGCTCGCCGAGGACGATGGTCCGCCCTTCACCGCCGTCCACACCGACAAGCCTCGCCTGCTCGTGGGCCGCGCAGTGATTCGCCAGGCCCTGCCCGCCGCCGAGCTGCGCTTCCACGCAGGCCGTGCCCTGCTGTCGCTGTCACCCGATCTGCTCGCCCTGCGCGCGCTCAAGGGCGCCCAGCTCCTGCGCGCCCTGGCCCTGCTGTCCACCGTCCTCAAGAACCCGAAGGACTCCAGCGCGGACGCCCGGCTCGTGCGCGAAACGCTGTCCCCGCGCGCCCTGGAGCGCACCCTCGAGCTGCTGGATTCCGGCACCCGGGACTTCAACGCCTCGTCCCTCGCGGACGCCGCGCGAGACTCCGCCAACCGCGCGGGCCTGGTGGCCTGCGGTGGTGTGGGGCCGGCGGTGACGGTGATTCGCTCCCGTCGCTCGCAGGACTCGGAGCTGGTGGAGCTGCTGCGCTTCGCCGCGTCCGAGCGCTACCTCTCCCTGCGCGCTCCCCGCTGAAGCTCAGTTCATCTGCATGCGGATGGTGAGCGCCAGCATGCGGCTCTTCTCGCCACCCATCTCGTACCGGTACGCCAGGTCCAGACCGCCGCCCGTCTCGGTCATGAAGCCCAGGCCCGTGCTCAGCCGCGACGTGCGCGTGAAGCCGTCATACGAATAGCCCGCACGCAGCGGAACCTGCATCCCGAGGATGTACTCCAGGCCACCGCTGTACGTGAGCGTCGTCTTGTCGTTCGTCTCGAAGTCCGCGCGCACGTCACCGGCCACCGTCAACATCCCCGAGTTGATGCCGAGATGACCCGTGTAGTACCGCGTCAGCTCCACGTTGTTGGTGTTGATGAGGTTGTGCCCGGACACCCCGGCCACCAGTGACTGGGACAGCCGGAACAACAGGCCCGTGTCAACTGTCACCGAGTTGGCATATCGGTCCATGCCACTCATCCGGAGGTAGCGCGCCGCGGCACCAATCAGGATGCCCGGGGTCAATGGAAACCCCACGCCCAGCGAGCTGAGATGGGCGGTGGTGCGAGCGCCGCCGCGTCCCAGGCTGACCCAGTG
The DNA here is from genome assembly GCF_013336625.1 of Myxococcus sp. CA033. NCBI lineage: Bacteria > Pseudomonadati > Myxococcota > Myxococcia > Myxococcales > Myxococcaceae > Myxococcus > Myxococcus sp. CA033. Next base: position 181,114 of record NZ_JABUMU010000012.1, read on the forward strand.
GTAGTCCATCCCCATGGCCAGTTTGCTGGTGGCGCCGTCGATGACGGAGACGCCGAGCACGCCCTCCTTGATGCGGTGGTCCCAGGCCGCTGTCCCCTCGACGCGGTAGGCCGGATACAGGGCCATGGCGGCGGGGTTGCCCAGGATGGCCTCCGTGCCCAGGCCGAGGGCGCGGTAGGCGCCGCCCATGCCATAGGCGCGTGCGCTCATGACGTCCCTCAGGTCCTCCGAGGGCTGGGCCAGGGCGGCGGTGGAGACACACACGGCGAACAGCAGCACGACGGGGCGGAGCGACATGGGGCCATCATCCTAACCAGCTTGATGGGGTGGGTGGGCGCCAATAGATTCCCTGGCCCCATGTCCGCCAACGCACCGAAGGCAGAGCCCCTTATCCGTAAGTGTGTCATCCCGGCAGCCGGGCTGGGCACGCGCTTTCTTCCCGCCACGAAGTCCGTGCCCAAGGAGATGTTGCCCATCGTCGACACTCCCACCCTCCAGTACATCGTGGAGGAGGCGGTGTCCGCCGGCATCGAGGATGTCGTCCTCATCAATGGCCGCGGCAAGGGCGCCATCGAGGACCACTTCGACATCGCCTTCGAACTGGAGACCACGCTGCGCGCCCGGGGCAAGACGGCGGACGCGGACAAGCTGCGCGCCATCGCCGACCTGGTCCGGGTCGTCAGCATCCGCCAGAAGGAGCCCAAGGGCCTGGGCCACGCGGTGCTGTGCGCCAAGAGCGCCATCGGCAACGAGCCCTTCGGCGTGCTGCTGGGCGACGACATGATTGACGCCGAGGAGCCGGGCATCCGCCAGCTCGCTCGCGTGTTCCGCCAGTACAACCAGGCCGTCATCGCGCTGATGGAAGTGCCCGATGACGAGACGCACATGTACGGCATCGCCGCCGGCACGGACCTGGGCGACGGCGTCATCCGCATCGACCGCGTCGTGGAGAAGCCGAAGAAGGGCACCGCGCCCTCCAACCTCGCCGTCATCGGCCGCTATGTGCTGCCCCCGGAAATCTTCCCCATCCTGGAGCAGCAGACGCCGGGCGTGGGCGGGGAAATCCAGCTCACCGACGGCCTGGCCACGCTCCAGCAGTCGCACGGTCTGTTGGGGTACAAATTCAAGGGTCAGCGCTATGACGCGGGCGACAAGGTGGGATACCTGAAGGCGAACATCGCCTACGCCCTCAAGCGCCCCGAGCTGCGGGGCGGGTTGCTCGAGTACATGCGTGAGGTCGTGAAGACGGAGAAGCCGTGAAGCGCATCGTCGCACTCGTCGCAGTCCTGCTGTCCTTCACCGCTGCCGCCTACGTGCTGCCGGGAGGCTCCATCCTCCGGCGCATGGTGGGGGAGCGGGACGAACTGAAGCTCTCCGGGCTGCGAGTGGAAGGCTCGCTGAGCTTCAGTGGCCCCGGGGTGAAGGAGGCGGGCTCGGCGCTGGGTACCGCGACGGACCGTCCCGACGTGCAGGGCGACGGCGTGCTGTACCTGCGCATGCCGGGCCGCTGCCGCTTCGAGGCCTCGGTGCCGGACGGCAACGCGCGCACCGCCGTGGTGCAGGTGGCGGGGCGTCGCCGGCTGGAGGGCAATGACATCCCGTCGCTCTCCGTGCTCGTCGCGCAGGTGTGTCCGCTCTTCGCCGCGGGCGGCGGGCCGGTGCAGCAGCTCAAGGAGTCGGTGCAGCAGTACCTTCAGGGGCTGGGTGTCGACACGTCCCGCACGGGCCTGGCGCGCTTCAGTGGAGAGGTCGCGTATGTGCTCGGCGACCAGGCCGAGGGGCGTCCCCAGTTCTGGGTGTACAAGGACTCCTTCCGCCCCGCGCGGCTGCGCTACACGGACTCGGCCAAGGTCGCGTGGGACGTGCGCTTCCTGGACTACAACTCGCCCGCGGTGGGTGAGGCGATGCCGCGCAGCATCGAGGTGTGGCGCGGTGACCAGCGCGTCGTGCGCTTCACCGCGCTGAAGGGCGACACCCGGGCCACGGTGCCCGACAAGCTCTTCACGCCGTAGTCACCGGGACACCGCCGACACTTCCGCCGGGGCGTTGACGCGTCACGGTGGTGGAGCGGCGGTGTTCACGGCGCGGACCTTCCTTCCTGATTCGCTTGCGACGTCCGGGGGCGCGATGAAGAGTCGCGCCGCCCAGCCGGGGCCTTCGCGGCCCTGGACGCCGACAGAGGGAGAACGCACATGAAGGTCTACGGCCACCCGATGAGCATCTGTACGCGCAAGGTCCTCACCACGCTGCTGGAGAAGGGGCAGGAGGCCCAGTTCGTCCTCGTGGACCTGGGCAAGGGTGAGCAGAAGCACCCCTCGCACCTGGCGCGCCATCCCTTCGGTGTCGTGCCCGCCTTCGAGGACGACGACGGCTTCATCCTCTACGAGTCGCGCGCCATCATCCGCTACCTGGACCGCAAGCTGCCGGGGGCCTCGCTCACGCCATCCCAGCCGCATGCCTATGGGCTGATGGAGCAGTTCATCGGCGTGGAGCAGAGCTACTTCAGCCCCGCGGCCTTCAAGGTCATCTGGGAGCGCGTCTTCAAGCCGCACATGGGTGGCGGCGCCGCGGATGAGTCCCGGGTGCAGGAGGGCCGCGCGGGCGTGGACAAGGTGTTCGGCATCCTCGAGCCGATGCTGGCGAAGCAGCCCTATCTCGCGGGAGACAGCTTCTCGCTCGCGGACGTGTCGTGGATGCCGGAGCTGGAGTTCCTGGTCGCGGCCGGTGAGCAGGGCCTGTTCGACAAGCACCCGAGCGTGGCCGCGTGGTGGAAGCGCATCAGCAGCCGGCCCTCGTGGAAGAAGGTCGCCCACGGATAGGTCTCGTCCGGGGCGGCGAGGGGCAAGCCCGCACGCGCTCGTCGTGCGCGGGCCCGTGCTCCGACGGCCTACGCCGTGCGCGCCGTCTCCTCGGGCCCCATGCCGGAGCGCGCCTCCGGGGGACGCCACATGAACCACTGGGGCGGTCCTCCGTCGAAGCACGGCTCGGTGCGCCGCAGGTCGAAGCCGAAGCCCAGGTACCAGTCGCGGTTGGCCGCCTTGGCCGTCTCCAGGAAGCACGGCGCGTGGGTCTCCTCGGCCAGCGCCAGGCCCGCGCGCATCAAGCGAACGCCCAGCCCGCGTCCCTGATGCGCCGGGTCCACCGCGATGGTGGCCAGATACCAGTGGGTGGGCGTGTGCGGGTGGTAGCGCTCCAGCCTCGCCAGCGCCTGGAGTGCCAGCCGCGCGCGTCCCGGAAAGTGACGCAGGCCCGCCCAGACAGTGGGCAGGAAGCCCGCCTGTCTGCCGAGTGACTGGGGGAAAGCCCCCGGCCGCAGCCACGCGGCCACGCCCGTCAGCCGTCCGTCCTCGACGGTGGCATGCACCACGCCATGCTCCAGACAGTCGCGCACCGTGGCGACGTAGAAGGCCGAGGCCACCCGTGCGCGCTTCTCCGAGGGGCCCGGAAACAGCTCCGCGAGGAAGGGGTAGTCATCGAAGGCCCGTGCGCACAGCGGCCCCACCTGCTCCAGCAACTCCGGTCCGAGGTTCTGGATGCTCACCGTCATGATGGAGCAACTGTAGACCGACCCTGGGCACGCCCGCCCGTGTCGCGGACAATGACCCGCGCGAGTCGCGCCTCGCTGAACTCCGACCGATGTCCTGCCGTCGGGCGCGCGCCGTCGAGCCGATGCCCATGTCTTCCTCCGACTCCCACTCCCGCGTCGCCATCCTCCCCGCCACGCTGGAGGACGGCGCACGGTTCGCCGCGCTCGAACGGGCCTCTGGTGAGCTGTTCCGTCAGCTCGACGACCTGGCCTGGATTGCCGACGACGACGTCATGGAGGAGGCCGACCACCGCCCGTTCATCCTGGCGCGCACGGTGTGGGTGGCCCGGGACGCGGAAGCGGGCGTCGTGGGCTTCCTCACCGCGCAGGCGGTGGGCTCCGCGCTGCATGTCTGGCAGATGGCGGTGCACCCCTCTCATCAGCGGCGGGGCCTGGGCCGCGCGTTGCTCCGGGCCGCCGCCGCGCATGCCCGCGAGGCGGGCCTGTCCACCCTCACCTTGACCACGTTCCGCGACGTGCCCTGGAACGAGCCCTTCTATGTCGGGCTCGGGTTCACCCGCATTCCGGACGACGCACTGGATGACCGGCTCAAGGAAGTGTTGGAGCACGAAGCGAGGGCGGGCCTGCCGCGAGAGCGGCGCTGTGCGCTGTGGCTCGACCCGCGAGTGATGGTGGACTGAGGACTCGTGCGCCGCGCTGCCTGGACGCACGCGTGCTCGCCTGCTCGGCGGCGCCATGGTGCGGGGACTCGTTCTATGGTGGCCCGTGAGATGTGCGTTCGAACGTGGCAAGGGCGAGGACGGGCCATCCGGTGCTTGGGCGGAAGTAGAAGTCGGATGGGATTGATGTACGGCCTCCTGCTCGCGCTCGTGCTGGGCGGACCCGGAATCGCGTCCGCCGAGCCTCCTGCCCGGATGACGACGCTCCGGGATTTCCACCACACCGCGTGGACGCAGAAGGATGGAGCCCCCTCCGGAATCTGGGCCATGGCCCAGACGGTCGACGGCTGGCTGTGGCTGGGGACGGCGTCGGGCCTGTACCGCTTCGACGGTGTCCGGTTCGAACGTCACGACTTGTTGCCCCCGGACAGCACCGCGTCGCGCTCCATCAGCGTGTTGCAAGCCACCACGAACGGGGACCTCTGGGTCGCGTATTCCTTCGGCGGCGCCAGTGTCCGCAAGGCGTCCGGGGAAATTCTCCAGTTCTTCCCGGGGGGCTTGCCCCAGGGCTCGCCCGTGGAGTCCTTCGAGGAGGATGGGGACGGGCGTCCGTGGGCCATCACCCCTCAGGGGCTCTACGTCTTCGAGCAGGGCGCGTGGTCACCCGGGGACCTCGGCTGGGGGCTGGCCCGGATTTATTGGAACGCGCTCACGCGGGACCGGAGCGGCGGACTGTGGGTGACGGGCGACGGTGGCACGTACGTGCTTCGTCCGGGGGCTCGCCGCTTCGAGCGGGTGGAGACGCCTGGGCCCACCCTGTGGGGAATGTGGCTGGTTCATGACGGCACCTTCTGGAAGGCCGACGACCAGGGGTTCAGTCCCCTGCGCGGCCTGGGTCTGCCCGAGCCCTCGGGCTCCGCTCCCGTCAGTCCCTTCCAGGGGGCGACCTCCCAGGACACGCTGTTCGACCGGGACGGCGCCATGTGGCTGTGTGGCTGCGTCAATGCCGGCATCTGTCGCGACGCGAAGCCCTCCGCGGTTGGCAAACCGTTCCAGCGCCGGGTGGTGACGGGCGATGTCTTCGGCGCGAGAGACGGGCTCTCGTCCGACGCGGCGATGACGCTGCTCGAGGACCGCGAGGGCAACATCTGGGTGGGTTCCCAGTTGGGGCTGGACCGCTTCCGCCGGAACGATGTGACGGCTGTCCGCTTCCCCACCCACGTCAACTACTTCGCGCTCATCGCCGACCGCGACGGCGGGATGTGGACGGGCAGCGCGACGCGCCTGAAGACCCTGGACAAGTGGTGGCGGCTGGACGCCGAGCCGGTCCTGGTTCCCGGCATCGAAGGTGAAATCACCGCGACCGCGCTGGACACGGACGGCAGCCTCCTCCTGGGCGGCTCCGAGGGCTTCTGGCGCTTCAACCCGGGCCGCATCGAGTCCCTGTCCCGCCCCGAGAAGGAGCAGGAGCAGCGCATCCAGGCCATCGTGCGCGACGCGGCGGGGAAGCTGTGGGTGTCGTTCCGTGCCTCGACGGTGTACCGGCTGGATGGCGACACGTGGACTCCGAAAGGCGGCATCGCGGCGCTCCCCGACCTGCCGCCTGCTCGCGCGGTGCTCGATGGCCAGGGGCGTGTCTGGTTCGGCTACAGCGCCAACCAGCTCGCCATCATGGAGGGCCCGCGGGTCCGCACGTTCACGGAAGCGCACGGCCTGCGCACGGGCACGGTGACCGCCATCCTCCCGGGGGAGACCACGCTGGTGGGCGGCGCGTTGGGGCTGGCCGCGTTCGACGGTGAGCGGTTCCGGCCGTTGCAGGCGACCCGGCCGGAGGCGCTGACGGGCATCACCGGCTTGCTGGAGACGAAGGACGGCACGCTGTGGCTCAACGGCCATGCGGGCGGCGTGCGCATCGCGGCGGAAGACCTGCGGCGGGCGCTGAAGGACTCGGCGTATCCGATGCCCGTCGAACTCTTCGACATGAACGACGGCATGCCGGGCGGCGCGCAGCAGGTCCGTCCACTGCCCACCCTGGTGGAGGGTGGAGACGGCAGGCTCTGGTTCGCCGCCGCCAACGGATTGGGCTGGATTGACCCGAGCCACATCCAGCGCAACTCCGTGGCGCCTCCCGTCGTGATTCGCTCGGTGGCGACAGGCGATTCGACGTACGCGTCGGCGCTCACGCTCCATCTGCCGCCGCGCACGCGGGAGCTGCGCATCGCCTACAGCGCGCTGGCGTTGGGGATGCCGGAGCGCGTGGTGTTCCGCTATCGGCTCCACGGCGTGGATGACGGCTGGAAGGACGCGGGCCAACGACGGGAGGCCACCTATACGAACCTGGGCCCCGGCCCGTATCGCTTCCAGGTGATGGCCGCCAACGAGGACGGCGTCTGGAACGAGCAGGGCGCCACGCTCGCCTTCGAAATCGAGCCGACCTTCTTCCAGACGGGTGCGTTCATCGCGCTGTGTGTCCTGGGCGCCCTGGTGGCCCTGTGGCTCCTGTATGCCTTGCGGCTGTGGCAGGTGACGCGGCGGCTGCGGATGCGACTGGAGGAACGGCACGCGGAGCGCGAGCGCATCGCCCGGGAGCTGCACGACACGCTGTTGCAGGGCATCCAGGCGCTCGTGCTCAACGTCCACGTGGTGACCTCGCGGTTGCCGGCGGGAGAGATGCGCCTTGGGCTCCAGAGCGCGTTGGACCGGGCGGACGACATGCTGACGGAGGGACGCGACAGGGTCAGCGCGTTGCGCGACACCCGTCAGGGTCAGGACGACCTGGCCGCGGCTTTCGCGTCGTTGATGCGTGACTTCGACGAACGGGAAGGGCCCCAGCTGCGCATGGTGGTCAAGGGCGCCGCGCGCACGCTGGAACCGCTGGTCGCCGATGAACTCTACCGCATCGGCCGCGAGGCCATTGGCAACGCCTTCGTGCATTCCCGCGCGCGCGAGGTGGAGGTCAGCCTGCTGTTCGAGCCCCCGGAGTTGCGGCTGTGCGTGCGCGATGACGGCAGTGGCATCGACTCCGCCACCCTGGACCAGGGTGGCCGGGCGGGCCACTGGGGCTTGCGCGGCATGAGAGAGCGGGCCGCGAAGGTGGGCGGTCGGCTGGAGATCGTCAGCCGCGAAGGCGCCGGTACGGAAATCGTCGTCGCGGTGCGCGCGGACCGTGCCTACCTGCGCCACCCGCTGGAGGGCTGGCGTCGCCTGTTGCGCCCGTGGTCGGGCCGTCGCTGACGGACTTCGTTCGGAAGCGGTGCTTTGCGTTCGTCCTTCGCACGCCCGGGCGGGTGGCGTGCGAGCAGGCCTCCCCAGGGAGTGGCGCCGTGGCCTCGCGAGCCCCACGCGCGGAGCCGTGGACCTGGGGGCCGGGCCATGTCAGACAGCCCTGGCACTGTGGTTCCCGGTAGCAGGACGGACGGGGCAGGGGCGGTGGTTGAAGGGAGTGCCATGGAGCAGCGACCCTTGTGGGAAGAGCCGACGGAGAGCGCGGCGGAGGCACCCTCCACCACGGGTTCCATGGCGGTGCGTACCTCGGGTGCGAGGCGTCGCCGGGAACTGTCCCAACCGGAACAGGCCGCTACAGTGCCGCCCGCAGTGAGCGAGAGTCCTCCCGTCCTGGCGTCCGTCGCCGTTGCTCGCCCCGTCCGGGGTGAATTCACGTACTCCGTGCCGGAGGCGCTCACGGGCCAGCTCGCGCCCGGGCAGCGCGTGCTGGTGCCCTTCGGCCGAGGCACCGCGCTGGGCTTCTACCTGGGGCCCGCGAACAAGCCCCTGGGGGAGAAGGTCCGGCTCAAGCCCATCCAGCGCGTGCTGGAGGACTCGCCCTCGTTGCCGAAGGACCTCATCGCGCTGTTGCGCTTCGCGGCCGAGCACTACCGCTATCCGCTGGGCGAGGTCATCCGCGGCGCCCTTCCTCCCGGGCTGTCGAAGCCCCTGGACGAGAAGGAAGCGAAGCCGGACGTGCAGCAGTTCGCGGTGGCGCTCGTGAGCGAGGTGCCGCCGGCGCTCGCTCGCGCGCATGCGCAGTCCGCGGTGCTCGCGTATCTGCTGGCCGTGGGGGGCAGTGCTCCGCTGGAGGAGGTGAGCCACGCCATCCCGGGCGCACGAGAACTCTTGAAGAGCCTGGCCAAGAAGGGGCTGGCTCGCATCGACGAGAAGAAGCTGGAGGCGGGGGTGAAGGAGGGCCTGATTCAGGGCCGGCCGGACCGCCTCACGCTGGAGCAGGACGCGGCGGGTGTCGAGCTGCGTGGGGCCCTGGACACAGGGGTGTTCCAGCCGTTCCTTCTCCACGGCGTCACGGGCAGCGGGAAGACGGAGGTGTACCTGCGCGCGGCGGAGCATGCGCTGTCCCTGGGCAAGGGCAGCCTCATCCTCGTGCCGGAAATCGCGCTGACGCCGCAGTTGGTGGGGCGCTTCCGCAGCCGCTTCGGCGCGGAGGTGGCGGTGCTGCACTCGGCGCTGAAGGACCGGGAGCGGCTGTTCCACTGGCAGGCGCTGCGCCGGGGCGACGTGAAGATTGCCGTCGGCGTGCGCTCGGCGGTGTTCGCCCCGGTGGAGAACCTGGGGCTCATCGTCGTGGACGAGGAGCATGACCCGTCCTTCAAGCAGGACGACAGCCTTCGCTACCAGGCGCGCGACCTGGCGGTGGTGCGCGGCAAGCAGGCCGGGGCGGTGGTGGTGCTGGGCTCGGCCACGCCGGCGCTGGAGACGCTGGAGAACGTGAAGCGCGGGCGCTACCGGCTCCTGGAGCTCAAGCGCCGCGTGGATGACCGGCCCATGCCCACCATCGAACTGGTGGACCTGCGTCAGGAGCGGCCCCGCGAGGGCATGGTGACGGAGGAGGCGCCCATCCTGAGTCCGCCGCTGCTGGCGGCGATGGAGGAGACGCTGGGGCGAGGGCAGCAGGTCATCCTCTTCCTGAACCGCCGGGGGCACAGCACGGTGCTCCTGTGCGAGGTGTGTGGGCTGTCGCTCAAGTGCAGTGCGTGCGACGTGTGCCTCACGCATCACCGCTCCCAGAACCGGGTGGTGTGCCACTACTGCGGGCTGGCGATGCCGGTGCCGGAGCGGTGCCTGGAGTGTACGGGCCCCATGCTGAAGCTGGGCATCGGCACCGAGCGGGTAGAGGCGGAGGTGCTGGAGCGCATGCCCACGGCGCGGGTGGCGCGGTTGGACAGGGACTCGGCGACGAGCGCGGAGCGGCTGACGGAGATGCTGGCGTCGTTCGCCCGGCGGGAGCTGGACGTGCTGGTGGGCACGCAGATGGTGGCCAAGGGGCACGACTTCCCGGGCGTGACGCTGGTGTGTGTCGTCATGGCGGATACGTCCCTGGCGATTCCCGACTTTCGAGCCTCCGAGCGGACCTTCCACCTGTTGACCCAGGTGTCGGGGCGGGCGGGGCGGGGCAAGGACCCGGGTCGGGTGCTGGTGCAGACGTACAACCCGGACGCGGAGCCGGTGAAGCGGGTGCTGGCCCATGACTTCGATGGGTTTGCCCAGCAGGAGCTGGAGTGGCGCAAGGCGCTGGCGTATCCGCCCTTCGCGCGCATGGCGTCCATCCGGTTGGAGGGGGAGCACCCGGAGCAGACGGCCAGCGTGGCCCGGCACCTGGGGAACCTCGTCACCAAGAACATGCCTCCGGCGTCGGTGGGGGTGCGGCTTCTGGGGCCGGCCCTGGCGCCCATCGCCAAAATCCGGGGCAAGACGCGCTGGCAGTTGCTCCTGAAGGGGCCGACGCATGTGGCGCTTGCCCCGCTGCTCGCCAGGGTGGAGGCGGCCCTGGTTGACGTTCCTTCGGCGGTGAAGGTCGTGATCGACGTGGATCCGGGGGCCATGCTGTAGACTCGGTGCCCCCCCATGGGCGCACCGGTCCTCCTCGTCCACGACGACATCGCCACCATCGCCGCAGTGCGGCGTCTGCTCACCCGTGACGGGCACGAGGTCATCCTCGCCACGTCCGCCGCGGATGCGCTCATTGCCTACGGGCATCACCTGCCGGCGCTCATCGTGCTGGCCCCTGGCGTGGAGAGTGGCCGGGGTCGGCTGGTGTTGGAGGAATTGCTCCAGCATCCGGATGGGAAGGGCGCCCGGGTGTTGCTCCTGGGCGAGGCCATCGAGGGGTTCAGTGCGCCGGTGGCGCCGCTGCCCCTGGATGGAACGAGCTTCGTGGCGCAGGTGGACACGCTCATCCGCGCGCCGTCGGAGGCGGACGCGTGGCATGTGCTGGAGAACCGGAGCCTGCCGGGAGTCCGAGGGGATGGGGTGGGAGGCGGGGAGGGCTCGGAGGCGTGGCACGCGACGGGGCCAGGGTCGGTGGCTGGGGACCCCACGCTGGCGAATGCGTTGTTCGGAGACCTGGCGCCGCTGCACCAGACGGACTGGGAGCTGGCGGCGATGACGCGCGAGGAGCGGACGGCGCGCGCCGAGGAGCGTGAGCATCGCTCGCCGCTCGACGTGCAGGCGACGCTGGAGCAGGCGCACCAGGAGGTGGAGGCCGCGGCGATGGCGTCCATCCAATCCGCGCGAGGAGGCGAGGACTGGGGTGCGGCCGTGGCGGGCGGCGAGGGCGAGGCTTTTGATGAGGGCGCGCTGTCCGCGGGCGAGATGTTCCGGGCGGAAGGGGATGACGCGGGCGCCGGGGCCGTGGCGAGCGCCGACGCAGGTGTTGCCGCTGATGCGTATGCGCCTGGCGCTGATGGCGGGGCTTCCGCCGAGGGCTACGGTGGTGCTTCTCCCGAGGGGCATGACGCAGGGGCGTACGGTGGCGGTGCCGCTCCCGAGGGTCATGACCCCGGTGCGTACGGTGGTGCCTCTCCCGAGGGTTATGACCCCGGTGTGAACGGTGGTGGTGCCGCTCCCGAGGGCTATGACCCTGGTGCGTCCGGTGGTGCTTCTCCCGAGGGGTATGACGCAGGAGCGTACGGAGGTGGTGCCTCTCCCGAGGGTCATGACCTCGGTGCATACGAAGGTGAGTCCTCTCCCGAGGGGCATGACCTCGGTGCGTACGGTGGTGCTTCTCCCGAGGGTTATGACGCAGGAGCGTATGGAGGTGGTGTCTCTCCCGAGGGTCATGACCTCGGTGCGTCCGGTGGTGCTTCTCCCGAGGGGTATGACGCAGGGGCGTACGGAGGTGGTGCCTCTCCCGAGGGTCATGACCTCGGTGCGTACGAAGGAGAGGCCTCCCCTGAGGGTCATGACCCCAGCACATACGGTGGTGCCTCACCTGATGGTCATGACGCAGGTGCGTACGGTGGTGCCTCCCCTGAGGGATATGACCCGGGGGCTGTCTCTCCCGAGGGTCATGACGCAGGTGCGTACGGTGGTGCTACCCCCGAGGGATATGACCCCGAGGCTGCCTCCCCCGAGGGGTATGACTCCGGTGCATACGGTGGTGCTTCTCCCGAGGGCTACGACCCTCGTGCGTACGGTGGTGCTACCCCCGAGGGATATGACCTCGGGGCTGCCTCCCCCGAGGGGCATGACTCCGGTGCATACGGTGGTGCTTCCCCCGAGGGTTACGACCCTGGTGGTGCCTCCTCGGAGGTTCATGCCCCCGGCGCGTACGAGGCGGGCACGGCGACTGGCTATGACTCCCCGGCGCATGGAACAAGCTCGGAGCCCTACAGCGAGGAGGGATATGAGGCGGGTGCGTATGGCGGAGACTCGCTGACGGGATACGACTCCACCGAGCCAGCCGGGGCCTCGGAGTCCTACGGCGCGGATGGCTCGACGGCGAGTGCCTACGAGCACGGAGGCGCGGGTTTCGCGGAGGGCACGCTGGGCCCGGACGCGTTGGCCGCGGCCGGCGGGCAGGACCTGGATGGTGCCGCGACGGATGCGCTGGATGAAGCGGCGATGGACGCGGCGTACGGGACCGACGAAGCGTCGACTGCTCCGAGCGCGGACATTGCTCCGGCGAGCGAAGGCGCATCATCGCTGGGACTCGAAGGGTGGGGCGGGCAGTCCGGGCAGGGAAATGTCGCGACCCCCGGGAGCTTGGATGATGCGTTCTCCGAGGGCTTCGCAAGCGCGGTGACGGGTGACGGGAGCCCGGGTGGAGTGAGTGGTCCTCCCACGGTCCTGTATGGCGTGAGTACTCCAGAAGCTGGGGCACTGACGGACTGGACGGCTGCACAGCCGGATGCGGGAGGTGAGGTCGAAGCCTCTCCGCCACTGGGGAGACTCGCCTGGACAGAGGAGGCCGTTTCCGCGCCGGCGTCACGGCCGGTGGCGGTGGCGCCTCGGCTCGGGGACGAGGGGTTCTTCGACGTCGACACTCCAGCGTCCTCGCAGGGAGATGCGCTCTCCGCGGCCGAAGCAGAGCTGGCCGCCATGCGCGATGTGGGAGCACGGCCGTCCGTGCCGCTCGAGGCCTCACCGTGGACGGAGTTGCCACCGGACCCCGAGGTCGAGAACTCCGCGAAGGATTTCGCCGAAGTCGACGATGTGTCTCAGGCGCCGAAGGGAGAGCCAGTCGCGGAGGCGTCGACCGAAATCGAATCCGCGCCGACCGACGGAGCGGAAGAGGAGAGCCTGCCCGCCTCGCCGTGGGACGTATTGGAGGCGGAGCTTCAGGCCAAGGTTCGACAGGATGACCCGACAGGTGCTCCCGTTGAGCCCCCGGCCGCAAGTGTTGGCGCGGACTGGTTTGACTCGGAGCCGGCTGGTGCGGAGGCTGCGGCGGTAGCGAGTGCTCCCACTGACGCAGCTTCGGTGGACGCATCGGCGAGCGAGCCCGAAGGGCAATCACGGGCCGAGGCCACCGATGAATCGGCGGACGGGTCTGGCGCGGAGCCAGGAGCCGAGGCCGCCGGAGCGAACGAGGCGACGGACTGGTCTGGCGCGGAGCCAGAGGCCGCCGGAGCGAACGAGGCGACGGACTGGTCTGGCGCGGAGCCAGAGGCCGCCAGAGCGAACGAAGCGACGGACTGGTCTGGCGCGGAGCCCGGAGCCGAGGCGTCTGGCGCAAACGAGGCGACGGACTGGTCCGGAGCAGAGCCCGGAGTCGAGGCCTCTGGCGCGAACGACTCGACGGACTGGTCCGGAGCGGAGCCCGGAGCCGAGGCAGCCAGAGCAAACGAGTCGACGGACTGGTCCGGAGCGGAGCCCGAGGCTGCCGGAGCAAACGAGTCGACGGACTGGTCCGGAGCGGAGCCCGGATCGGAGCCTTCCAGCGCGGATGTGGCCGGGGGCTGGTTCGATTCTGAAACAGGTGACGTGCAGTCTCCGACGGGCACTGTCTCCGATTCGCTCCCCACGGAAGTCGAAGGCGTCGCGTCGCTCGATGCGAGTCATCACGCCACGGATGCGGCTGTCCTCGCGGCCGACGGTGTCACGGCGACGGCGTCGGACGCCTCGGCGGGATGGTTCGACTCCGAGCCGGAGGGCGCCGCGCCAGTCGACTCGTCCCCTGGCTCTGTGTGGTTCGACTCGAACACGGCAGACACCGCCTCGGACGTGTCTGGCCAGGCAAGCCAGCACACGACGGCGCCGGGGGCTGAGTACTGGCCCGCGTCCACCGAATCGGAGTCGGTACACAGGGCGGACACGGAGCCTGAAGGCGCCGTGGAGGACACGTCCCTTCCCGAGTCGAACGCCCGGCCGGAGGAGTTCGAGAAGCAACTGGAGGAAGCGCATGAGCGCGTCCGCTCACTGAGGGCCTCGCTGGAGCAGGAGCTCGCGTTTCGTCAGGACGCCGAGCGTCGAATCGAGGAGTCGCGCGAGCTCAGCGAGTCCCTGCGAGGTGTCCTGGATCGCGAAGCGGCCCTGCGCGTGGAAGCCGAGGCCGTGCGCGACCGGAACGGAGAGCTGTTCCAGTCGTTTCAGGCGCGTCTCGCCGAATTGGAAGAGGAGCACGCGCGAGAGGCCACGCTGCGTGCGGAAGTGGAGCAGCAGCTCGACGAGGCTCGTGCGCGGGAGTCGGAGTTCGCGACGGCCCAGGCTCGAGAAGAGAGCCAGCGGCGAGAGCTCGAAGCGGAGCTGGAGCTGTCGCGGCGGCGAGAGTCCGAGCAGGACGTTCGGAGTGGCTCCGAGGTGGAGTCCCTCCGCACGGAGCTCGCGGACCTCCAGGAGCGTCTGGACGCGGCGGAGGCTCGAGCGGAAGCCGAGGCCCAGGCGCGTGCGACGGTGGACGCCGCCGCGAAGGCGGCCTTGGCGCGCATCGAGACGCGCGAGCAGGACTTCATCGAGCTGCGGGGCCTGCTGGATGCCGCGGCGACGGAAGCCCGAGAGCTCACGCGGTTGAGGGTGGAAGACCTCGCGCGAGTGGAGGCCAGGGCGAAGGAGGCGCTCCTCGCGAGGGACGATGCGCAGGAGCGTGCCGACCAGGAATCCCTGGCACGAGCCGATGTCCAGTCGCGTCTCGTGGAGTTGGAGGCGAGGCTTCAGGAGACGGAGACGCGAGAGGCGGCGGCGGCGCAGGCGCTGAAGGAAATCGAGATTCGGCTCGAATCCGAGGCGGCGGGACGGGTCGAGTCCGAGTCGCGTGCCGAGACGGAGGCGCAGTCACGTCGGAGCCTGGAAGCGCGCGTGAAGTCCGCGGAGGTGGCCCTGGTCGAAGCGGAGGCCCGGGCGGGAGCAGAGGCCCTGGCGCGAGCGGAGGCAGAGGCCCGCGCGGCGACGGCGGACGCGGAGCGAATCGAAGCGGAGACGCGCGCGAAGATGGAATCGCGTGCGCGCGCGGAGGCGGAGGCCCAGGCGGAGCTGGATTCCAGGGCGCGGAACGAAGCCGAGGTGAGAGCGGAGTCCGAGACCCGTGCTCGCGAGGAACTGGAGTCCCGGACGAAGGCGGAGGTCCTCGCGCTCGCGGAGCTGGAGTCCCAGGCTTCGACCGAGGCGAGGGAGCGTCTCGAACAAGAGGTCCAGGCCCGAGCCGAGGCGGAAGCCCGAGCGAAATCCGAGGCCAAGCACCGCGCGGAGGCCGAGGCACGCGCGGAGATTGAAGCCCAGAACCGAGCGGAAGCCGAGGGACGAGCAGAGTCCGAGGCGAAGCAGCGCGAGGAAGCAGAGGCGCGAGCGGAGTCCGAGGCGAAGCAGCGCAAGGACGCCGAGGCGCGTGCCGAGTCCGAAGCGAAGCAGCGCAAGGAAGCCGAGGCGCGTGCCGAGTCCGAAGTGAAGCGGCGCGAGGAAGCCGAAGCGCGGGCGGAGTCCGAAGCGAAGCAGCGTGAGGAGGCCGAGGCCCGAGCCGAAGCCGAGGCGAAGCAGGGCGAGGCCGCCGAGGCCCATGCGGAGGCCGAAGCCAGGCAGCGCACGGAGCTCGAGATGCGAGCGGAGTCCGAGGCGAAGCAGCGCGAGGACGCCGAGGCGCGGGCGGAGTCCGAGGCCCGACAGCGAGCGGAGTCCGAGGCTCGAGCGGAGTCAGAAGCACGGCTGCGAGCCGAAGCCGAGGCCCGAGCGGAGTCCGAAGCGAAGCAGCGAGCCGAAGCCGAGGCCCGCGCGGAGACGGAAGCACGCCTGCGCGCCGAAGCCGAGGCGCGAGCGGAGTCCGATGCGAAGCAGCGCGTCGTCGCGGAGACGCGAGCGGAGTCGGAGGCGAGGCAGCGCGCGGAGGCGGAGTCCCGCGCCGCGGCCGAAGCCGAGGTTCGGGCGGAGGCCGAGCTTCGCGCCCAGAAGGCCGCACAGGCGCTGACCGATGCGGAAGCGCGCGCCAAGACCGAGGGCCGTCACCGCACCGCGCTGGAAGTACGTCTGGACGCCGAAGCGCGCCAGCGCGAGGCCATCGAGACCCGCATCGAGGAACAGACCCAGGCGCGAACCGAAGCCAAGTCGCTGTCCGCCCGCCTCGCTGAGCAACTCGCCCAGCTCCAATCTCGCCTGGAGCAAACGGAAGCGGACCTGTCCCAGGTGCGGACGGAGCGTGAGGAAGCGCGCCAGTCCTTGGAGGCACTGCACGCGGAGAAGGCTCGATTGGAAGCGGACTCCGCGGAGGAGCGAGCCCGGTCCGAGCGCGAGCGCCTGGAGTTGGAGGAACGAGGCCACCGCGAGGCCGAGGAGGCCGCCGCGCATGCCCGTGCGGCCCTGCTCCCCCTGGAGGCCCCACCGGGGCGCCCCGAACTCGCGGTATCCCGCAGCGGCAGTGTCACCCAGGAGGGCCTGTCCCGACTGGTGCTCCGCCTCTGCGAGGCGCGCATGGAGGTGCGCCTGGAGCTGAAGGTGATGAACGCGCTGCGCGTGTTGTGGCTCCGGGATGGCTCGCTCGTGGGGGCCGTCTCGTCCGCGTCGGGTGAGTCGCTCATCGACCGTGCCCGCGCGGACGGCCTCATCGACGCGCGGCAGGAGGGCGAGCTGCGGTTGGTGCGCAGCGCCACCACCGGCGCGCTGCTCGACGCGCTCCGAGGCCGAGGCTATCTGCGCGAGTCCGAGTCCGTGCCTCTGGTGCAGCGCTACACGGAGCAGGTCTTCCTGGATGCCCTGGCCGAGCCCTCCACGCTGTACCGGTTGGTGCAGGAGCCGGCGCCGCACGAGGTGGCGCTCGCCGCCGCCACGCGCCCGCCGCTGTTCCTGCTGGCGGAGGCCCTGCGCAACACGCTGACCGCCGAGTCCCTGCTGGCGTCCGCTGGCGGACTCCGCGCCCGAGTCGCCCGAGGTGACCTGCACCTCGCGCCCGACGACTTCGGCCTGCCTCCCAAGGACTTGCAGCTGCTGTCCCAGGTGGATGGTGAGCACACGGTGGAGGCGCTGTTGTTGGGGGCGGGTGTGCCGCAGGACTCGGCCTTGAAGGCGCTCTCGGTGGCGAGGACGCTGGGGCTCATCATCCTGCGGCCCGCGGACGCGGATGACTCCGGAGAGCTACCGCCCGAGCTGGACGTCCGTCGGCTGGAAGCGAAGTTCGAGGAGATTCAGGACGCGGACTACTTCACCGTGCTGGGGCTGGCACGCACGGCGGGTAGCGAGGAGGTCAAGCGGGCCTACGAGCTGCTCGCCGCCGAGTTCCACCCGCTGCGTTTCGCGGGGCATCCGGACCCGGCGCTCCAGCACCGCGCGCAGCAGATTCGGGGTGTGTTGTCCGAAGCCGCCCAGGCCCTGGGGGATGACCGACTGCGCTCCGAGTACGCACGCAGCCTGCTCGACTGACAGGGGGTGGACGTCCCGTGCGCCGGGGCGGGGGCGGGCTGCCCGCACGGGGTTGCCCGTGCGCGCGGGGGGAGTTAAGAGGGCCTCCATGGTTCGTGAGATCCTCATCTGGCCCGACCCCATCCTGAAGCAGAAGGCCAAGCCCGTGACGAAGGTGGACGACTCCACCCGCGCGCTGGTGAAGGACATGTTCGAGACGATGTACGCCGCCGACGGCGTGGGACTCGCGGCGCCGCAGATTGGCGTGCTCCAGCGCGTCATCGTCCTGGACACCACGCCGCGTCAGCCCGAGTCCAAGCCCCTGGCGATGATCAACCCGGAGCTCGTCGCGCTCGAGGGTGAGACGACCTACAACGAGGGCTGCCTCTCCCTCCCCGGTGAGTCGGAGGACGTGGACCGCGCCGCCGTCGTCACGGTGAAGTACCTGGACGTGGACGGTCAGGAGCAGACGCTGCGCTGTGACGAGCTGCTCGCCATCGCCGTGCAGCACGAGACGGACCACCTGAATGGCACCGTCTTCGTGGACCACGTCTCCACGCTGAAGCGCGAGTTCATCCGCAAGCGGATGAAGAAGCTCAAGGCTTCGCGCGAGAGCGAGCTGAACCCTTCGGCTTCTCGGTAGTCGCTCGGGCCACGCCCTTCTTGGGGCACAGCTCGGCCACGACGCACCGGTCGCACTCGGGGGAGCGGGCAAAACACGTCCGCCTCCCGTGCCACACCAGGAGCTGGTGGCCTTTCGTCCACCAGGGGATGGGCAGCACGGACCGCATGTCCGTCTCCACCTTGTCCGGGTCCTCGTGCGTGGTGAAGCCGAGCCGGTACGCGAGCCGCTTCACGTGGGTGTCCACCGGGAAGGCATCGTCGCCGCCCAGGTGGATGCACACGACGCCCGCCGTCTTGCGGCCCACGCCGGGCAGCTCCGCGAGCGTGTCGCGCCGGAGCGGCACCTGGCCGCCATGTTCCCCCACGAGGATTTTCGCCGCCGCGACGATGTTCTTCGCCTTGGCGCGGTACAGGCCGCAGGTGCGGATGAAGGGCTCCACGTCGGCGGGTTGGACCTCCGCGTAGGCGTGGGCGTTGGGGAAGCGTTGGAATAGCGCGGGGGTCACCATGTTGACCCGCTTGTCGGTGCACTGGGCGGAGAGCATCACCGCCACGAGCAGCTCCAGGGGGGAGCGGAAATCCAGCTCGATGTGGGCATCGGGCATGGAGGCTTCCAGCCGCTCCATGACCTTCACCGCGCGCTCACGCTTCGCCGCCGTTGTCTCACGTCCGGGCACGCGGCCGTTGTATGTCACCCCTGTCGTGCCCCCAAGCCCTGGCTGTCGCCACCCCGCGGGAGAACCATGAAGCCCATCGACTTTCGCTCCGACACCGTCACCAAGCCCACCGCCGGTATGCGCCGAGCCATCGCGGAAGCGGAGGTGGGGGACGACGTCTACGGCGAGGACCCCACGGTGCTGCGCCTGGAGGCCCGGGTGGCGGAGCGGCTCGGGCTCGAGGCGGCCGTCTTCGTACCCTCGGGCACGCAGGCCAACCAGGTGGCCATCGGCGCGCACTGCCGGGCGGGGGACGAGGTGCTGACCGAGGCGGGCAGTCACATCCTTCACTACGAGGGCGGCGCGGTGCCGGCGCTGTGGGGCGTGCAGCCGCAGCCGCTGCCGGGTGAGCGGGGCTTGCTGACGCCGGAGGACGTGGCGGCGGCGGTGCGCGAGGACAACATGCACAACCCGCGCACGCGGCTGCTGTCGTTGGAGAACACGCACAATCGCGGCGGGGGCTCGGTGTGGCCGGTGGAGCGCTTCCGCGCGGTGGTGGAGGTCGCACGCAAGGCGGGGCTGGCGGTGCACCTGGATGGTGCGCGCCTGTTCAACGCGGAGGTGGCGGCGGGTGTGCCCGCGTCGACGTGGGCGAGGCTGACGGACACGACGTCGGTGTGTTTCTCGAAGGGGCTGGGGGCGCCGGTGGGCTCGGCGCTGGCGGGCCGCGCGGACCTCATCAAGGAGGCGCGTCGGCTGCGCAAGCGGCTGGGTGGAGGCATGCGGCAGGCGGGCATCCTGGCCGCGGCGGCGCTGTACGCGTTGGACCACCATGTGGAGCGGCTCGCCGAGGACCATGCGAATGCGCGCCGACTCGCGGCGGCGCTGGCCGAGGTGCCGGGAGTGAAGGTGGACACGGCGCGGGTGGAGACGAACATGGTGTTCGCGGAGTTCGACCGCCCGGCCCTGGAGATGGTGACGCTGCTGGGGGGACACGGCGTGCTGACGAACCCGGCGGGGGGACCGCGCTCGGTGAGGTTGGTGACGCACCTGGACCTGTCCGCGGCGGACATCGACGAATCGGTCGCGCGCATCCGGCGAGCATTGGCGTAGGCCGCCGGTCGCCACGCGGGGCTCAACGAAGGGGCGAGTTTTTCCGGGCAGCGAATCTGCCCGTCCCCCGGGGTTGCTTGCTCGCTTCCGCTCCGGGCGAAGCCGTGGCTGCTGGGCGAGGGAAGGCACCGAGCGGAGCGTGGTAGGCTCGCCGGGCCGTGCGTCGACTCCGCCTCCTCGCCTTCGTCAGCGTCTGCGCCTGCTCCACCCCTCGGTCGGAGCAGAAGATGAGCTTCGATGAGGTCTACGAGACCCCGGAGCGGTCCTCCGCGGAGCCGTCCTCGTCCCCTGTCCCCGAGGGTGTCCCCGCCCCGCCGGGTGGACGTGTACGCCTGGCCGCGCCCGAGCCCTCCATGGAACTCCAGGAGGCCCTGGAGTCCTTCAGGGAGCGGGCCCGTGGGCACCGTCGGAAGGTGGCGAGGGGTGGGCCCATGCCGTTGGGTCAGGTGGAGAGCTGGGAGCTGATGAACGGGATGTTGGATGCGTTCCTGGCGCGCGCGGTGGAGCGCACGGACTCCCGTGACGTGGAGCGAGCCCGAGGCGTCCTGGAGGCCGAACTGGAGCAGGACGGCAGGACGTATGGCGACATGCCTGGAGCCCTGGCGGAGGCCGTGGTGCTGAGGGTCGGGCGGCTCGCGGTGCGCATGGCGGAGCTGCGGCGGCTGGAGCATCCGGAGGAGGTCAACGGACTGCCCCGACTGGCCTGGCCCGTGGATCCGGTGACCATCACCAGCGTCTTCGGCCAGCGCTGGCACCCCATCCTGGGCGAGCAGCGGCGCCACCTCGGCGTGGACCTGGCGGCGAAGCAGGGCCAGGTCGTCTACACGGCGACGAAGGGCGTGGTGTTGCGTGCGGGGTGGAACGGCGACCACGGCCTCCAGGTGGAGGTGCAGC
This sequence comes from Myxococcus sp. CA033, assembly GCF_013336625.1. Taxonomy (NCBI): domain Bacteria; kingdom Pseudomonadati; phylum Myxococcota; class Myxococcia; order Myxococcales; family Myxococcaceae; genus Myxococcus; species Myxococcus sp. CA033. Next base: position 201,657 of record NZ_JABUMU010000012.1, read on the forward strand.
ACGATGGGCGCTGGTTGACGCGCTACAGCCACCTGTCCCGGGTGCTGGTGGAGCCAGGGGAGATTCTCGAGCGGGGCCACGCGGTGGGACTGGCCGGCGAGACGGGGCTGGCCACGGGCGTGCACCTGCACTTCGAGCTGTGGCGGGATGGGGAGGTGATGGACCCCCTGGACGCGCTCGGTGACGAGGGTGAAGGGCGTCTGGAGGCGCCGCCGATGGCGCGGGGTGGTGCGGGCTTGTGAGCCCGCAACGCATCAGGGGCGCCACCGGCTTGAGGTAGCGCCCCTGAGGGGAGTGCCCGGTCCATCGCGAGTCCCTGGGACGCCACGGCATGAACCGGGGTGGCGTCAGCGACTCACAGCGAGTTCTTCAGCTCCTTGGCCGGACGGAAGCCAATGGTCTTCGAGGCCTTCAGCTTCATCATCTCGTTGGTCTGCGGGTTGCGAATCTTCCGCGCCTTGCGGGAACGCACCGACCAGGTTCCGAAGCCGGGGTAGCTGAATCGCGCGTCCTTCTTCACCGCCTTGCCGATGTTGGTGAAGACGATGTCGAGGATCTGCGCCGCCGACTTCTTGGTGAGACGTGTCTGCGCCGCCACCACCTCGACGAGCTCTGCCTTGGTCATTACGCCCCTCCGTCCTGCGTTGTCTGGCCTTGAATGCGCGTAAGCCAACCGGTGGTAACAAATCGCTCTTTTCCCTGTCAATGCTGACCGCGCTCCGAGGCCGGAAAATCGGCCTCCGGACGAAAAGTTGGCTCGGTGAAACACCGGGCGTAGACAGAGGGAGAAATCCGCACCCGAGACACCGACACACCGTGTGGAATCAGGGTGTCGAAAACAATTGGGTTGATCGTGATTTGAAGAAAGTCTTTGGGATTTCGATCACTTGGCGTGTGTTGCTGATCGCGCCTGGGTCGGGGTGGGCGGGAATGGACTAGGGTTTCCGCCTGCGTGCGCTTCCGAACGTTTCCGACGTTGATGATCCTGACGCTGGGTGCCTGCCGGGGCCCGGGGCTGCCCGTGGCCGGGGGAGTTCCCCCTGGGCGGGAGCAGGTCCGTGTCGAGGTGTGGGTGGACGCGGCGTGGTGGCGGCCCGGGGATGGTTCCAGGGAGAGGCCCTTGAGGTCGCTGGCGGAGGCGCTGGCCCGGCCGGGTCCGCTGACGGTGCACCTGGCGGCGGGAGCGTACCGGGGCTCCTTCACCCTGCCCGAGGACGTCCGGCTGGAGGGCGAGGGACCCGGCACGGTGCTGCTGGTGGAAGCCCCGCAGGGCACGGTGCTGCGCGCCGCCGGGCCATCAGGTGGGGCGGAGGGACCCGAGGAGACGCTGCCGAGCGCCGCCGGGCCATCGGGTGGGGCGGAAGGGCCTGCGAGTGATGGGCAGCGTGTGCTCCCGCCGATTTCTCCAGGCTTGCAGGGCTTGCCGTTTCGGCCCGAGGGGCATGGTGGCTTCCCGTGGACCTCCCCTGGGCAGCAGGGCGTGCCGTCTCAGTCCGTGGGGCATGGTGGCTTCCCGTTGAGCCCCTTGGGCCCGCGGGGCTTGGTCGCGGTGTCGAGTGGATCTCCGTTGAAAGCCACGGATCCTCAGGACCTTTCGTCGCCAGCCCCGGGAACGGGGGGAGTGCTGTTGCGGAACCTGGAGGTGCGGGGCGGAACCTGGGGCCTGGAGGTGACGGGCGGCGGGCGCGTCTTGGTGGAGAACGTGGGTTTCAGCGGCCAGCGCCAGGGCGCGGTGCGGGTGACCTCCGGAAGGTTCGACGCGGTGGATGCACGCTTCGAGGCCACCGTGTCGGAGACCGTGGGTGTCCTGCTCGACGCGCCCGAAGAGGCTCCGTCTCCACCGTCATCCCGGGACGCGTGGCTGCGAGGAACCTCCTTCACGGGTCCCTTCCGTCGCGCGGTCCGCGTCCGAGGTGCCGAGTCTCGGGTGCTGCTGGAGGACGTGCGCTTCACGGGGCCGGTGACGGCGGTGGGGATGGATGGTGGGCACGCGGAGGTCCGCCGTGCGGTGTCGGAAGGCGGCCGAGGCGCGGCCTTCTCGGTGGTGGAGGGCAGCCTGGTGATGGAGGACGTGCGAGTGCGGGGGCACGAACTCGCGGTCTCCGCCATGCGTGCGCTGCGTCTGGAGGTGCGGGGGCTCTTCTCAGTGGGCGCCGAACGGGCGGGATTGGGCGTGGTCGCCTCGCGCGGCGTGCTGCTGGAGGACGTGGTGGTGCGCGGCAGTGGCAGCCACGGTGCGTTCCAGCTCACGGGCTCGGAGGTGGAGGCGCGGCGCCTCCATGTGGAGGATGCCGCCGAGTACGGAGTGGTGGCGGTCGGCGGAAGCCTGAGGCTCATGGGCGGCACCGTGGTGGGCGTGCGCTCGGTGGATGGCATCACCGGAGACGGGCTGCACCTGCGTCAGGTGCGCGCGGATGTGGAGGGCGTGGTGATTCGGCGAACCACGGGGGCCTGCGTCCTCGCGGCGCAGAACGCGCGAGTGTCCTTGCGCGACGCGGAACTGGAGCAGTGCGGGCAAGCGGCGCTGCTGGTGGACACGCTCGCGAGGCTGGACGCCACGGGAGTGGAAGCGCGAGACAGCGGTGAGACGGTGCTGGCGGCGATGGGTGATGGTGACCTGCGCGTGGACGCGCTCCTCGTAGGGGGGGCCAGCCAGGGCCTCATCTGGGCCGAGTGCACGGGAGACACCCGGGTGAGACTGGGGCGCATCCGCACGGAGGACCGGAGGGGAGAGGAGGCGCCGTGCGTGGAGCGCCTCGCCGAGCCTCGGCCCGGTCCGCGCTGATCACGCGGGAGGTGGCGCGGGCGCGTCGGCGGAATCCAGGGGCGTGGCGTGCTTCTCCAGCCACTCGCGGATGACGGGATACACCTCCTGGGGCGCGCCCTTGCCGAACACGAGGTCTCCGTGCCCGTAGTCCAGCGCGTCTCCCCGGTCCCTGCCGAAGACGTGCAGCGTGCGGTCCTCGGCGGTGACGAGGGCGAACTGGCTCTCCACGTTCTCGGCGGTGGCCAGCCGGTCCGCGCTCCCGCCCATGACGAGGATGGGGAGCTGGAGGCGGGAGATGCCGGCGCGCCAGTCACGGGTGCGGTCGAACGAGCGGAACGCGTCATGCTCAATCCAGTCCTGGAACTGGAGCAGCACCTTGCGGCTCATCGACGACATCATGTTCGCGTAGACCTGCCGCTGGATGCGCGGAGGGATGTGCAGGGGATTCACCACCAGGTCCGACAGCGGGAGCGTCACGTAGCCGAGGAAGGGCGCGAGGCTCGCGCTCATCCACTCCTGCCGGAAGCGCGCGGGCCATGCCGCGCGGACGCCCAGCGAGATGAGCGTGCGCAGGAAGGGCTCTGACTTGAAGTGCACGGGGGCGCCGAGCGTGAGCAGTCCCGACAGCTTCGCCCCTTCCGGGCCTTGCGCCAGGGCATAGCCCACGAGCCCTCCCAGCGAATGCCCGAGCCAGAAGGCCCGCTTCGCGCCCGTCTCCTTCAGGGCCAGCTCCAGCAGTGCGGGGCCGTCCTGGAGGATGTGGTCATCGATGGTGAAGTCCGTGTACCGCCGGCCACGGGGGGGCAGGCGCGAGTGCCCGGTGCCGCGCCATTCGACGCTGAAGCAGTCGAAACCCGCCTCCGCCAGATAGTGGGCGACGGAATAGGGGGGCTCGAAGTCGAAGGTGTACCGGTTGGCGGCCAGTCCATGGCACAGCAGCACCGGCTCCTCGAAGCGCCGCACGGGGGCGCGCCGGGCGTGGACCGCCAGCTCCCATCCATCCGCGCACTGGGCCTTGAGGGCCTGGGGCAGCGGGGTGCGCAGCCGGTACCACCTCCGGACGAGCGCCACCCACAGGACATTGCCCATGACCACGACCAGGCTGGCGACCAGCACCCACACGACCCATCGCCAGTCTCCCATGTTGCCCTCCTGGATGACCCCTCGGTCTGACGGTGCCTCGAATAAAACCCTGCTAAGGTCCGTTCACCCGCCGTCCTGTTGCCAGGAACTCACGGGCATCAGAGGAAGTCGAGGGAGCGATGAAGTTACGGAAACTGATGTTCGTGCTGCCGAACCTCTTCACTGTCACGTCCATCTTCTGTGGCTTCTACGCCATCACGCTGTGCGCGGGTGAAGCGGGTCCTGTCCAGCTCTATCAGGCCGCGCTGGCCATCTTCTTCGCGATGTTCTTCGACGGGTTCGACGGTCGCGTCGCCCGGTTGACGAAGACGCAGAGCGACTTCGGTGTGCAGCTCGACAGTCTGGCGGACGTCGTCTCGTTCGGGGCGGCTCCGGCGCTGTTGGTCTACAAGTGGGCGTTGGCGCCGCTGGGTTTCGCGGGGCTGTTCATCTCCTTCGCGTTCGCCGCGTGCGGCGCGCTGCGGCTGGCGCGCTTCAACGTGCTGGCGGCGCGCAATCCGCATGGCGGGGGTGGGCGCTTCTTCGTGGGCCTGCCGATTCCCCTGGCCGCAGGCATGCTCGTCTCGGTCATCATCTCCCACCACGTGGCCTCGCGAGGCGAGCCGTTGCACGAGTCGGCCGTTGTCCCGGTGGCGGTCGCGGTGGTGGGACTGGCGCTGCTGATGGTGTCGACGGTGCGTTACCGCACCTTCAAGGACACCCGTCCCAGTCGCAAGAGCGCGGGTGTGTTCACGTTGATGGTGGTCGGCGGTGTGGCCATCGCGACGCAGTACCATCCCGCGTGGTTGTTGGTGGCCTGCTGTGGTGCGTACCTCGCGCTGGGGTTGGTGGAGTCCGCGGTGCAGGTGCGCACGCATCTGGCCGCGCGCAAGGTGGCCGCCGGCTCCACGGCTGTCGCCGCCGTCATCGACGACGAGGATGATGACGAAGAGGCCGAGGACGGTACCGGTCCGGGCAACGACGGGCCCGCCTTCCTCTGACCGAACGAGCGGAGTCGGAGCCCTCCTTCTGGGCGGCCGACACCCGCTCGACGACGCCACGGCGCGAGTGCCGAGACCTCGCCCGAAGGCGGCCCTCGCCGTGCAGACGTGCCCGGCACCGAGGAAGCAGGCGCGAGCCCGCGCCGAGGGAAGGCGGGCGTCCGGACGCGGTCCTGGCGGGTGAGCGAGCGCGGAGATGCTTCCGTCCGTGCCGAGGCTGACAGGTGCCGCTAGGATGCGCGACCCATGCGCGTCGAGTTGCTGTGCACTGGTGACGAGCTGGTCACCGGCCTCATCACGGATACGAACAGCACCTACCTGGAGGCCCGTCTCTTCGACTTGGGCGTCAAGGTGGAGCGGGTGGTGTTGGTGGGCGACGTCCGCCCCGACATCACCCAGGCGTTGCTGGAGGCGTCGTCCCGGGCGGATGTGGTGGTGGTCTCCGGCGGGTTGGGACCCACCGCGGACGACTTCACGCTGGAGTGCGCCGCCGCAGCAGCGGGTGTCCCGTTCGAGGAGGACGCACGGGTGCTTGGCTGGCTGCAAGAGCGCTATGCGGCCCGGGGTCTCCCCATCAATCCGAGCGCGCTGCGCATGGCCCGTATCCCTCGCGGCAGCGAGCCGGTACGCAATCTGGTGGGCTCCGCGCCCCTCGTCGTCCTCACCCTGGGACGTTGTCGCCTGTTCTTTCTGCCCGGGGTGCCGCGCGAGTTCCGCGCCCTGCTGGATGGAGAGGTGCTGCCACGCATCCAGGCGGAGCTGGAGGCCAGACCCGGTCGAATCTTCCGTGCCTTCCGCCTGTTGCGTACGGTGGGGCTTCCCGAGTCGGAGATGGACCTCGCCGTGGCGCCCCTGGCTTCGAGCCACCCCCGGGTGGTGTTCGGCTTCCGAACGCACGCACCGGAGAACCACCTCAAGCTGATGGCGGAGGCGCCCTCGCAGGCCGAGGCTGATGGTGCGCTGGCGGCCGCCGAGGTCGACTGCCGACGGGTGTTGGGTGCCCGCGTCTTCGGCGCGGACGGGGACGAGTACGCCCCGGTGCTGCTGGATGTGCTGGGCCGCGCGGGTGCCACGCTGGCGACGGCGGAGAGCTGCACGGGGGGCCTCATCGCCCAGTGGCTCACGGCGGTGGCGGGAGCCAGCACCGTCTTCGTCGGAGGGGCGGTGGTGTACTCGGAGAAGATGAAGTCCGCATGGGTGGGTGTTCCACCCGAGATTCTCGAGCGTCATTCCGCCGTGTCCTCCCAGACGGCCATCGCCATGGCCGAGGGCGCGCGTGCCGCCTGCGGCACCACATATGGCTTGTCCGTGACAGGGTACGCGGGGCCTGGGGGAGGAACTCCCGAGGACCCCGTGGGCACCGTGTACTGCGCGCTCGCGGGCCCGGACCTGGTGACCCGGTGTGAGCGCATGTCCTTTTCCGGAGACAGAGAGCGCGTGCGGCTCTTCGCTGCCTCCCACACGCTGGAGATGCTGCGACAGCACCTGCTGTCCGCCGCCCGCCCATGAGTCGCTCCAAGTCCAAGCGCCAAGAGCCATCCACCCCCGAGCCCGGTGTGACGGGCCCGGCCCCAGAGGAGTCGGCCATCCCAGCTCCCGAGTCGCCCGCGGAGGCCACTGCCCCCTCCACGCAGAGCGCGCCCTCGCTTTCGGGAGGCGCGCCCGGTGCCATGCTTCGCGTGTGGTTCGCCGCCTACCGCGTGGAGGTGCTGCTGTTCGTGGTGGCGTTCGTCGTGCTCTCGAGCTTCAGCTCCCAGCGCTTCCTGCGCCAGAGCGCGGCGCCGCACTTCATCTACCAGGCCCAGTCGTGGTTGGAGGGGCGGCTGGACGTGGACCCCCAGGTCCTCCCCAATCTGGAGGACTGGGCCTGTGTGCGTCAGATGGGTGGCGAGAAGGTCCGCTGCGAGGGCCGGCCGCTTCCCGATGACCGCTGGTTCGTGAGCTTCCCATCCTTCCCCGCCGTGGCGATGCTGCCCTTCGTCGCGCTGCACGGGTATCAGTTCAACGACACCTCGTTCGGCGTCATCGTTGGCGCGTTGGCGGTGGCGCTCTTCTATTCGCTGCTGCGCTTCCTGGCGAAGGAAGGTGAAACGGCGCGCACCCGCGATGAGAACGTCGTGCTCGCGCTCACGCTCGCCTTCGGCACGTTGTTCTTCTACTGCGCGATACGTGGCGAGGTGTGGTTCAGCGCCGAGGTCATGGGCGTGGCCCTCACCTGCCTCTACGTGCGCAACGCCCTGCGTGCCCACCGGCCTGTTCTGGCCGGAGTGTTCTTCTCCATGGCCACGCTCACCCGCACGCCGCTGTTCTTCGCGGGCCTCTTCTTCGTGCTGGAGGCGCTGTGCCCGGGCCCCGGGCCTCGGCTGGAGCAACTCAAGGCCCTGGGGCGCAACTGGAAGCCGGCGGCGCGGAAGGTGGGCCTGTTCGCGCTGGGCGCCGCACCGCTGGGGCTGCTGGCCGCTGGCTACAACGTGTATCGCTTCGGCCGATTGAGCGAGTTCGGCCACGCCTTCCTCTTCAACAACCGCGTCAACGTGGACATCGACCGGTGGGGCCTCTTCCACTGGGAATACCTGGGGCGCAACCTGGAGGCCGCCTTCCTCAAGTGGCCGTCGCTGTCGCTGGCGCCGCTCAAGCTCGGCTATGACCCCCGAGGGCTCACGTTGTTGCTGACGCTGCCCTTGCTCGTCTTCCTGCTGATTCCGAAGCTGAGACCGCGCCTGCACTGGCCGCTGTGGCTCACCGTGGCCGTGTGCGCGCTGCCAGGGCTCTTCTACCAGAACACGGGTTACATGCAGTTCGGCTTCCGCTTCAGTCTGGACTACACGCCCTATCTCTTGCTGCTCTTCGCCATTGGCGGCTGGTCGCTGCGCCAGCGCGTGGTGCTGGCGACGCTGGCGCTGGGCGTGCTGGTGAACTTCTGGGGCGCGGTGGCCTTCCGGGGCTACACGGAGCTTGTCCGGAACTGGTAGGGCAGTGGAGCCCGAGGACTTGAATCCCCCAGGCTCCGCGCGCAGATAGAAAGAGGCCATGCAACCTCCCACCGGACAGCCTCCTGCCGGCAAGCGCTGGCACACCCGCGAGGACAGCGGCATCCGCCTCGATGCCCGCCTGCGCTGGTGGCACGACGACGAGCCCATCGAGCATCCGAAAATCATCGAGCTCTTCAACGCTTCCCTCATCCTGGACGACACGGGCCGCTACCAGCTCCGCATCGGCAATGACTGGTGCTTCGTGCAGGTGGCGGATGCCGCGTACGAGGTGCGGACCGTGGACGTCACGCCGGAGGAACGCGTGTCCATCCGGTTGAGTGACCGCACCGCCGAGGTGTTGGACCTCTCCACCCTGGCCGCGGAGTCCGATGGGGTCCTGACCTGTCGCGTGAAGCAGGGCAGGGCCAAGGCGCGCTTCTCCCGGGACGCGCAGTACCAACTCGGCCAGTTGTTGGAGCCGGCTCCCGAGGGTGGGTTGCTGTTGTGCGCGGGTGAGCGTCGCTATCCCGTGGCCCTCACCCTGGATGAGCTGGCTGGCTAGGCCGCTGCCTCCACGGGCGCGGTGGGGCAGGGGAGGGGCGGCGTACCCGCCAGTTCCCGGGCCAGCGTCTCCAGGGCGTCGGGGTGCTCACGCAGCCATTCCACCGCGCGTTCCCGTCCCTGTCCGATGCGCTCTCCCCGCAGGCTGAAGTGGCTGCCGGCCTTGTCGATGAGGCCCGAGGCCACGCCCAGGTCGAGCACCTCGCCTGTGCGGTGGATGCCGCTGCCGTACAGCAGGTCGAACTCCGCTTCCTGGAAGGGCGGGGCGACCTTGTTCTTCACCACCTTCACGCGGGCCCTCGAGCCCACCACGGCGTCTCAGTCCTTGATGTTGCCCGTGCGGCGAATCTCCAGCCGAACCGAGGAGTAGAACTTCAAGGCGTTGCCGCCCGTGGTGGTCTCCGGGTTGCCGAACATCACCCCAATCTTCATGCGAATCTGATTGATGAAGACGATGCAGGTGCCCGAGCGACTCACCGCGCCCGTGAGCTTGCGCAGGGCCTGGCTCATCAGCCGCGCCTGCACGCCCATGTGCGCGTCTCCCATCTCCCCTTCGATTTCCGCGCGGGGCACCAGCGCCGCCACCGAGTCCACGACGATGAGGTCCACGGCTCCGGAGCGCACGAGTTGCTCGGTGATTTCCAGCGCCTGCTCACCGGTATCCGGCTGTGAGACCAACAACTCCTCCACGCGCACGCCCAGCTTGCGCGCGTAGTGGATGTCGAGCGCGTGCTCCGCGTCGATGAAGGCCGCCACGCCTCCCGCAGCCTGGACCTGCGCAATCGCATGCAAGGTGAGTGTCGTCTTGCCCGACGACTCGTTGCCGAACACCTCCACCACGCGCCCTCGGGGATAGCCGCCCACACCGAGGGCCCGGTCGAGTCCCACGGAGCCCGTCGGAATCACCGCGACCTTCTGTTCGTGCGCGTCAGCCCCCAGCGTCATCACCGAGCCTCGCCCGAACTGCTTCTCGATGGATGCCACCGCCGCCGCCACTGCCTTCAGCTTCTCCGTCAGCTTGCTCATCGACACCCTCGCCGCCCTGTCCTTGTGACTGTGCTGCGTTCCTTCTCCTCCGGATGGAGGTGACGGACGCATCGGCGTGGGGATGAGCAACGTGCATGCCGGGGGCGTGCTCCCCTGGAGCGCGCGTGACGAGGTGTCCGCGAGGCCGGTGGAGTGTCCCGGATGGTGGAGGGTGCGCGCGGCGAGCCCGCACATGTCCTTCGGGCCCCGACAGGCTCGGCGCGCGTCTCCGGGGCGGACACCTCCATTGCACCGCCGATGTCCCGGTGCCATCGCGGGAGAGCCACACGCGCGTCGCCCGATACCCCCCGCGAAGCCGCGGTGAGCGGGGACTGCATGGGCTTGCAGATGAGACTGTGGGGGCTCCCAGTCTTTCGCTTAATGCCTCGCATTATCGTGCGATTCATCTGGAGCAAGGGGGCGCTCGGTTGCTCGTCGGGGGCACGGCGCTTTGCGTTGAAGTTTGGAGGGGGCGGCATGACCTTTCCCTCGTGAAAACCCAACGCGAAGACCTGCCTCATGTGGTCATCCTCGGTGGAGGGTTCGCCGGGCTCAGCGCCGCGCGGCAGCTCGTCAAGGCGCCTGTCCGCATCACGCTGGTGGACCGACACAACCACCACCTCTTCCAGCCGCTGCTGTACCAGGTGGCCACGGCGACGTTGAGTCCCAGTGAGATTGCCGCACCCCTGCGCGGGCTCCTGGGTCCCAAGGGCGTGGCGGTGGTGCTGGCGGACGTGACGGGTGTGGACACCGCGGGCAAGCGGGTGCTGCTGTCGGATGGCGAACTGAAGTACGACTACCTCGTCATCGCCACGGGGGCGACGCACTCGTATTTCGGCAATGACCATTGGGCGCCTTTCGCCCCTGGCCTCAAGTCCATCGAGGATGCGGTGGAGATTCGGCGTCGCGTCCTGCTGGCCTACGAGATGGCCGAGCGGGAGACGGACCCGAGCATCCGCCGGGCGCTGCTCAACTTCGTCATCATCGGTGCGGGGCCCACGGGCGTGGAGATGGCGGGCTCGCTGGCGGAGATAAGTCGGAGCTCCTTGACGGGAGACTTCAAGAACATCGACACGCGCGACGCGCGCATCATCCTCATCGAGGGGCTGGGCAAGGTCCTGCCCGTGTATCCCGACGACCTCGCCGCGCAGGCCCGCCGCACGCTGGAGAAGCTGGGCGTGGAGGTCCGCACGGGCGCCCGGGTGACGAACATCGACGAGTCAGGTGTCTACATCGGCACGGAACACATCGCGGCCCGCACGGTGCTCTGGGCCGCGGGTGTCGCCGCCTCGCCGGTGGCGCGTTCGTTGGGTGCTCCGCTGGACCGCGCGGGCCGGGTGAACGTGACGCCCGAGCTGACAGTGCCGGGGCATGAGGATGTCTTCGTCGTGGGAGACCTCGCCTCGCTCAAACAGGCGGATGGCACGCCTGTGCCAGGGCTCGCGCCCGCGGCGATGCAGGAAGGCAAGCACGCGGCCCACAACATCCTCCGTCGGCTCCGGGGCCAGCCGATGGTGCCGTTCAAGTACTGGGACAGAGGCTCCTACGCGGTGATTGGTCGCGGCCACGCGGTGGGAATCGCCTTCCGCCGCTTCAAGCAATCGGGCTTCCTCGCCTGGTCGGCCTGGCTCTTCATCCACCTGATGTTCCTCATCGGCTTCCGCAGCAAGCTGGCGGTGATGCTCGACTGGGCCTATTCGTATCTGACGTTCAACAAGTCGGCCCGCATCATCACCGGCCCCGCGCCTCGGTTGGATCAGCTCCGTCTCCCGAGCTCGACCACCCGCGGCGAGCAGATACTGCTGACGGACGCGGAGCCCTCGACACACGGCGCCGCATCCTCGCGGGGGCTGGCTCCTCCGTCCTCGCACTGAGCCTTCGCCGCGTCAGGGGCGCTCGGGTGGCCCCGTTCCGGAAGGAGTCACCGGCCAGCGGGAACCGGAACGGGAGGGCGGGGTGCCGCCGTGCGTGTTGGCGTGCAGCCACCCACGCCGGTCCAGTGCCCTGCAGTCAATGGCGAGTTGCATGTCCACGTCCTCGATGCGCCCGTGTCCTTCCAGGTCTGCCCGAGTCAGGGCCAGCTTGAGCAGCCGGTCATGCGCGCGTGCGGACAGGCCGTGGTGACGCACCGCCAGCTCGAGCATCCGTTCCGCTCGCGGGCTCAGGACGCAATGGCGTCGCAGCAGATGTGAGGGAAGCTGGGCGTTGCAGTGCACGCTGGGCTCGTCACGGTAGCGTTCCCGTTGGCGTTGCCGCGCGGTCTCCACGCGCTCCCGGTGGTGGAGGCTCGTGGTCTCCTTCGGCTCCGCGCGCGCCAGGTGGTGGTACTCCACCGGGCGCGTCTGCAGTGTGATGTCGACACGGTCCAGAAGAGGTCCGCTGACTCGCGCGTGGTAGTCGAACACCCGATGCTCGGGACATGTGCAGGTGTGGCCCGGCACGTTGAAGTAGCCGCACGGGCAGGGGTTCATCGCCGCCACCAGCATCACCTGACACGGATAGCTGATGTTCTGGTTCGCCCGTGCGAGGTGGATGACCCCTTCCTCCAGCGGTTGGCGCAGCACCTCCAGCACGTTTCGTCGGAACTCCGGCAACTCGTCCAGGAACAGCACGCCGTGGTGCGCCAGGGAGAGTTCGCCGGGGCGCGCCAGGGGGCCTCCGCCGACGAGGCCCGCATCGGAGAGGGTGTGGTGCGGCGCGCGGAAGGGCCGTGCTCGCACCAGTGAGTGTCCCGCGTTGAGCAGCCCCAACACCGAATAGACCTTCGTCACCTCGAGCGCCTCGGCGAAGGTCATCGCCGGAAGAATGCTGGGCAGGCGACGTGCGAGCATCGTCTTGCCGGAGCCTGGTGGTCCGCACATCAGCACGTTGTGCCCACCCGCGGCCGCCAGCTCCAGGGCGAGCTTGAGCTCGGGTTGTCCCCGCACGTCCGCCATGTCGGGCTCGGGCCGCCCTTGCGGCGCCGCGGCGGAGGGACCTTCGCGGCGGAAGGGCGTGATGACGTGGGTGCCCGCGAGGTGGTCCACCGCTTCGCGCAGGCTTGTCACCGGGAGCACCGTCAGTCCCTCGACGAGCGCGGCTTCGGCCGCATTGGCCGCGGGCACCATGACGCCCTCGAAGCCCCGGTCCCTCGCCGCCACCGCGAGTGGCAACACTCCCTTGATGGGCTTGAGCGAGCCGTCCAGCGACAGCTCTCCACCGAAGAGGTAGCGAGCCAGGGGCCCGTCCTCGAGCAGCTTCGCCGCCGCCAGCACGCCCAGGGCGATGGGCAGCTCGAACGCCACCCCGTCCTTGCGCAAGTCCGCGGGCGCCAGGTTCACGGTGATGCGCTTCTGCGGCAGCTCGAAGCCCGTGTTCTTCAGCGCGGACACGACGCGCACCTTCGACTCCCGCACCGCGCCCTCTGGCAGCCCCACCACGTTGAAGTAGGGAAGCCCGAGCGCCATGTCGACCTCGCACTCCACCACCACCGCGTCGATACCCATCAACGCCCCCGACCGCACCCTCGCCAGCATGTCCCCGCCCTCTCCCTCAGACGTCGCGACCTTCGCGGAGCAACCCGCGTACCGACGGCGTCCCGAGGCGACGGCCCTTCGAATCCAATCTCCCCAGGCGGATGCCCATCCCGAGGGCCCGCGCGTCACGATTCCAGATGCACTGGATTAGTGAAGGTGGGTCTAGCCAGGGCGGGTGCCTCTTGGGTACCTTGGCGGGTATCTGGGGAATGCATGGGGGAGATGACGCGCATGGGGTCGCAGGTCATTCATCGGCGCCGTCCGGTCCGTATCCGTCGGGCTGACATGAAGCGAGGCCAGCGGATGAAGGTGGCCTTCGCGATGTTCCGCTTCTGCCTCTACGGCATGGTGGGACTCAGCTCGGAGATCTTCTTCTACAACCTGGTGCGCATCTCCCGGGACGTGCCCATCCTCGGGACGCTGTTCCAGTTCCAGTGGCAGGTGGACGACCGGCTGGGACTCAACGCCATCTGGAACACACCCAACATCACGGCCTATGGCCAGTGCTCGCTGTGGATGTTCCTCATCTACGGCGTCGCGTGCTTCTGCTTCGTGGAGCCCGTCTACCGCTGGATGCTCTACCAGCACGCCAGCTTGCGAGCCGTCGTCTACGGCGTCGGCATCCTGCTCTTCGAGGCCTTCAGCGGGCTGATGCTGGAGCGGCTCACGGGCTACCGCATCTGGTACTACGCGGACGCGGGCGCCATCTTCTGGGAGATGACGTCGCTCTACATCCTGCCCATCTGGATGGTGACGGGGCTCATCGCCGAGTTCATCTACAGGGAGCTGATGGACCCGGACCTCATGGCGGCCTTGGAGTCCCCGCTGCCCGCGACGCCGGAGGAGACCGAGGCCTCCTTCCAGTTGATGCGATAGGTGCAGGCGTGGCCGTCGTAGCCGGACGGCTCCACCTTCACGTCCTGTGCGCCGGCCACCCGCAGTCCCGCGTGGATGATGCCGGCGGTGAAGTCCGGGTAGTCACCCACCTCGTTCATCCACAACTCGAACTGGGTGGGAGTGAGCTCCACCAGCTTCGACTCGGTGTAGTTGTTGCCCGCCCGGAAGTTCTGTGTGGCCCGCATGAGCGTCCGGCGAGGCCCCAGCACGCGCAGCAGCGACAGCACCGCGCGGCCCAGCATGGTCTCCCGGAAGCCCTCGATATAGGCCTCGCCGAGCTTCCATGTACCGGGGCCGATGGCTTCCTGGGGAAAGAGCTCTTCCGCGGCGATGCGCAGGAAGGCCATCCACGACGGGAAGGCGTAGGCGGGACGAAGCTTCTGGTCCACGTCGAGCCCCGCCTGGCGCAGGCGACTCTTGCACGCGGGCGTCAGCCGCCCGTGCAGCGCGCGCAGGAAGAGGGCTTCGATGGTCTGTTCAAAGACGAGAAGCTCGTCAGCCATGAGAAGTGAACTCTAGCCGACGAGCTTCTGATTGTGAACCGCGACTCCAACCCGGAGCGTAGGGCTCCGGGCGGAGGTTTTCAGGGAGTCGGCGTCGGAGCAGGCGTCGGAGTGCCGGTGTCCACCTGCGTACCCTGGATGATGGCGTTCGACGGCAGCTCGGTCGCCATGGCGAGGACCTTCGCGCCGGCGCCCTTCGCGCCATCCATGGCCACGATGAGGCGGCCGTAGTTGGTCGCATCGTCCGCCATGAAGAAGACGACCTTCTCGTCCGCTTTCTTCGCCGCGAGCATCCGCTTGAGCCGGTTGACGTAGTCGGCCGTGGGCACCTTCTCCGTGTTGATGGAGTAGCCGCCGTCCTTGTCCAGCAGGACCACCAGCTGCTGGTTATTCGGGTCTTCCGGCGGCGGCTGATCCTCCACCTCGGTGTCCGGCACGCGCACCAGGATGTCCTTCTCCAGGAGGGGCGTGACGACCATGAAGATGATGAGGAGCACCAACACCACGTCCACCAGCGGCGTGACGTTGATCTCCGAGTTGGGCGGCGTTTGCGGCTTCACCCACTGACGCTGCTTGTGGCCCGCCATTACTTCTTCTCCTCGACGCCGAGCGCGATCTGCTTGGCCTTGGCCTTGCGGGCCACGTCCAGCACCCTGCGCACGTCGCCCACGTTCACGGTGTTGTCGCCCTTGAGCAGGATCTTCTTGCCCGGGTCCTTCGCCAGCTCCTGCGTCAGTCGGTCCTGGAGCGCCTGCTCGTCCACCTGGTCATTCTCCAGGAACACCTTCTTGTCCGGAGTGATGGAGACGTAGAGAGGGTCTGAGTCCTTGCCCTTCTCCTTCTCGATTTCGGTGGCCTTCGGCAGCTCCACGGACTTGCCGCGCTGGAGCATGGGAGTGACGACCATGAAGATGATGAGGAGCACCAACACCACGTCCACCAGCGGCGTGACGTTGATCTCGCTCTTGATGCCCCCCTTGGGGCCAGCTGACATTCCCATGCGTTTAACCTGCTTCCAGGTGGTGGAAGCCCGCCGTCCCGGGTGGCGTCGCTGGCCCCCGGACTTCAGGGGCCGCGTTCACTTCGGGAGGCGGGCCTCGGGTCGTCCCCGGGCTCGCCGGTGACTGCTCAGGCCGCGTGCGAGGAGTGCGCGCCGCCGCCCATGTGGCGGGCGACCACGTCGAGGAACTCGTTGGAGGACTCAGAGATGTCCACCGAGCGAGCATCCACCCAGCCCTGCAGGAAGTTGTAGGCCATCACCGCGGGGATGGCGACCAACAGACCGAAGGCCGTGGTGATGAGCGCCTCGGCGATACCGGCCGAGATGGTGCCCAGACCGCCGGAGCCGGCCGCCGCCATGAGCTGGAAGGCGTTGACGATACCCATCGTCGTGCCGAGCAGACCCACGAACGGAGCCGTGGAGCCGACCGTGGCCAGCAGGCCCAGGCCGCGCTTCATGCTCTGAACCTCGCGCTGCGCCTGACGCTCGAGCGCCCGCGCCACCGACTCCACCGCGATGTCCTTGTTGTTGGGGCTGATGCGGTACGCGGTGAGGCCGGAGTTGATCACCCGACCCAGGTGACCCACGTCCTTGCCCAGGTTCGTGTTGGCCGCGGTGGTCAGGTCGCCCTTCGCCAGGATGGCACCCATCTTGGCGGCGAAGTTGCGGCTGTCGGACCGGGTCTTGCGGAAGACGATCATCCGCTCCGCCATCACGACCAGGGACGCCACCGACATGATGGCCAGGGTGAAGATGATCATACGGGCGAAGGTGCCCGTGTGGTGCCAAATATCGATGAGAGTGAATTGCATGGCTTGATTAAGCGCTCCTCCTCACGAGCGCGGGGTGGTCGGCGGTGCTTCTCTACGGCGCGCCCGGATCAGCGCGGAAGCTTCAGATTCAGGGTGAAGGTGTAATCCACCTGGACCGGACGGCCCTGGAACGTGACGGGCTTGTAGCGTGACGAGGTCAGGGCGTCCATGACGGCCTGTTCCATGTGGGGCAGGGGCTTGATGATTCGGCAGCGCTCCACTCGACCTTCCACGGTGATGACGCACTTGACGATCATCGTGCCCTGCACGCGGGACTCGAGCGCCTCGCGCGTGTACTCGGGCTGCGGGCCGGAGACCTTCTCCGGACGCGTCATGCCCGCACCGAACGGCAGCACTTCCGTCCCCGTCCCGCCCAGCTGCCCGCCGACCACGCCGCCAATCACGCCACCCACGACGCCGCCCACCACACCGCCGGCGACACCGCCCTCGACGCCACCCTCGACCTGCTCCTCGCTGGCCTCCTCGGGAGCCTCTTCCGGCTCTTCGGCCGGCTCGGCCTCCTTGGGGATCTCTTTCGGGATCTCCTTGGGCTGGACGATGGTGTCGGGCTTCTTGGGCTTCTTGGGCGTCGTCTTCGGCTTGGTGCTCGCCGCCGGGGGAGGAGGCGGCGGGGGAGGAGGAGGCGGGGCCATGGTGGCCTTCAGCGTCACCTCGATCTCCTTCTCCTCCTCGACCGGTTCCCTCGTCGACAGGAAGTAGGCCACGCCGAACAATGCGACGTGCAGGATCACGGAGATGGTGGTCCCCACGCCGAACCGCGCTCTGGGCGCCTGACCGCGGTCAAGGACTGAATCAAACATGTACTAGACTCCTCATCACCAGTGGACACCCACCACGCCCCGCCCGGCTGAAAGGGCGCGCTACCATACAGAAACGCGTTCCGGGTTCAAGCAAGCACGGTCAAGGGTAACTGACGTGATCGCGCAATTGCCCCACTGGTTACCAAAAAGCAACGGTCTATTGACAACTGCTTGACCTCGGATATTTTCCCCAGTCATTTTCGGTTGCAGCCCACCTTGGAGGGGTCTGGTATGCACTTGAACCGAGTGCTCCGGGAAACCGGAGTTGTCCTGGCCGCAGGTCTGCTTTATGGATCGGCGGCTTTCGCGCAGTCGAGCACGATGATCGGTACTGTCATCGACGCTCAAAGCCGGCAGCCTGTTCCTGACGTTGTTGTCACCGCGACCTCGCCCAACCTTCAGGGTGAGCAGACCGTGGTTACCGACGCTCAGGGCAACTACCGTATTCCCCAGCTGCCGCCTGGTGTTTACACCCTGCGGTTCGAGAAAGAGCAGTTCAAGCCGTACGCACGTTCTGACGTCCAGCTGCGTCTGAACCGCACCATCCGCGTCAACGTCGAGCTGCTCCCCGAGTCCCTCGGTGAAGTGGTGGAGATCGTCGGCGCGCCGCCGACCATCGACGTGGGCTCCACGACCACGGGCGTCAACGTGGATCAGGAGTTCATCAAGCGCATCGCCGTGGCCCGTCCGGGTGGCAAGGGAGGAGCGGCTCGCTCCTTCGAGTCCCTGGCCGAGCTGGCGCCTGGCGCCCAGAACGACCAGTACGGTGTGTCCATCAACGGCGCGACCTCGCCTGAGAACGGGTACGTGGTGGACGGTCTGTCCACGAACGACCCCGCCTACGGCGTGAACGCCAGCCCGATGAGCATCGAGTTCGTGCAGGACGTGAACATCATCACCGGCGGTTACCTGCCGGAGTTCGGTCGCTCCACGGGCGGTGTCATCAACGCGGTGACCCGGTCTGGTTCCAACGAGTTCCACGGTTCCGTGTTCGCGAACTGGACGCCGGGAACCTTCGAAGGCACCCGCAAGCAGGTCCAGGAAGAGGGCACTGTCATCAGTGGCCTCAACGAGCTGCAGAACCTGGGTGACTTCGGCGCGACCCTCGGTGGCCCGATCCTCAAGGACAAGCTGTGGTTCTTCGCCGGTTTCGCGCCGTCGTTCACGCGCTACCAGCACACCCGCACGCTGAACGCCATCCGGCTGAACGCGGACGGTACCTCGGTGGCCAACGACGAGGGCTTCACCGTCGTCGACCCCATCGCGGGCTCTGACCGTCAGTACTACGCCGACACCCGGACCGTGCAGTACATGGGCAAGTTGACGTACCTCATCAACCAGGACCACAACGTCTCGATCGCCCTCAACGGCACCCCGACGACGACCGGTGGCATGGGCAAGCTGAGCATCAACCCGCAGTCCGGTGGTCTGCCGGGCGCGCTGTCCTCCCGCCCGGGCGACTTCGCCTTCACGGAGACCAACGCGAACGCCACGTCGCTGGCCCTGAAGTACGCGGGCGCGTTCATGGACAAGAAGGTCCTGGTCGACGCGAACCTCGGCTGGTTCCACCAGACGGCGTCCACCCTCCCGGCGGACGGCAGCAAGATCGGCTCGTCGCAGGGCCTCGCGGGCTACTCCCGCATGCTCTACAACTTCGAGCGCCGGCTGACCGTGTTCGAGAACCTGCCCGCGGGTCAGGAGGCGGCATGCGATCCGCTCATCCTGAACGAGGGCACGCCGCAGGAAGAGGTCCACGAGCGTTGCCCCGTGACGGGCTACACGCTGGGTGGTCCTGGCTTGATGTCCGACGCGAAGCTTGATCGCTACCAGATCAACGCGAAGGCCACGTACCTGCTGAACGCGCTCGGCACCCACGTGCTGAAGGCCGGTGTCGACACCGAGTTCCTGTCGTACGACCAGCTCAAGGCGTACGGCGGCGGCGTGTACTTCCAGGAGAATCGCCCGTACGCGGGTGCGACCCTCAACGGGCAGCCCTACACGGAGACCATCGCGGTTCATGACTACCGCCGCTATGGCTACCAGGCGTCCCCTGACAGCCCCATCACCCAGCTGACCCAGCAGTCGAAGACCACCAGCACCACGGTCGGTGGCTTCCTGCAGGACTCCTGGTCCATCGCCAACCGCGTCACGCTGAACCTCGGCGTGCGCTACGACGTGCAGGCGATGTACGGCGGTGATGGCGATCTGGCCCTCATCCTCGGCAACCAGTGGTCGCCCCGTATCGGCGCCATCGTCGACCCGTTCGCCAACGGCCGCACGAAGTTCTTCGTGAACTTCGCCCGGTACTACGAGCAGGTTCCGCTGAACATGCTCGACCGCGCGTTCCCGGGTGAGCGTCGTTACGAGGCCCGCCGCGCCATGGTGGAGCCGGGTGAGTCGGGTGGTTGCGACCCGTCCAGCCGCGAGAGCCAGGAGACGGAGTGCCGGGATCCCAACTACGTCCTCGGTCAGCCGGAGAGCAGCCGTAACCCGAACCGCCTCTTCACGGGCGGCAAGGTGGAGAACGAGCCGATCGATCCGGACATCAACCCCCAGTCGTCCGACGAAATCGTCGTCGGCGGCGAGTACGAGCTCATCGCGAACACCCGCGTGGGCGCCAGCTACACCCACCGCGACATGAACATGGTCATCGAGGACATGAGCCGCGATGACGGTCGCTCGTACTTCCTCGGCAACCCGGGCAGCGGCTTCGCCAAGGAGTTCCCGAAGCCGGAGCGTAACTACGACAACGTCACCGTCTACCTGAACCGCACGTTCTCGGACGGCTGGCTGGCCCAGGCGAACTACACCTGGTCCCGTCTGTACGGTAACTACCCGGGTCTGTTCCGTCCGGAGACCGCTCAGCTCGACCCGAACATCCTGTCGGACTTCGACCTCATCAGCCTCCTGGCGAACCGCACGGGTCTGCTCCCGTTCGACCGTACCCACCAGATCAAGGTGTTCGGCGCCAAGGAGTTCAACTTCACCAACGAGCTCTCCGCGAGCATCGGTCTGTCCTACCGCGGCAACTCCGGCACGCCGATCAACTACTTCGGTGCGCACGCTCTCTACGGTTCGGACGAGTCCTTCGTCCTCCCCCGTGGCGCGGGTGGCCGTACGCCCTGGCTGAACGTCATTGACTCCAACATTGGCGTCAACTACCGCGTCAGCAAGGACAGCGTGATCTCCGTGACCCTCGACGTCTTCAACCTCTTCAACTTCCAGGGCGTCAGCACGGTGGACCAGACGTACACCCTGCTCAGCGTCGCCCCGATCCCGAACGGCAAGCCCAGCGACCTGCCGGGCAACGTGACGTGGCAGGAAGGCGAGGAGCGCACGGAGCCGTTCGGTAGCGTGGACGGAGACGTCAACCCCAACTTCAAGAACCCGACCAGCTACCAGCCGCCGCGGCAGATGCGCCTTGGCGTCCGGTACACGTTCTAGTCTCTGGCCACTCACGGAACCGGGATTTCAAGTCACATGACCAAGAACATTTTCAATGCTGCGATGGTCCTTGTTGGCACGGCGAGCGTGCTGACGGGCTGCAACTTCGACCAGCCAGAGGCGCCCTGCTTCGTGCAGGACAACGCCAACTGGGTGGTCAAGTACGATGCGGTGGATTCCCCCACCCTCGTCAACGGTGGTGGTGCTTGCACCATCGTTGCTCCCCCTGGAGAGTTGCTCGGCGTCTTCAAGTTCAATGACCCGGACAACCTGAACAACTCGCTGCTCACGATTCGTCCCAACGGCCTGGCGAGCATCGCGAGCCGGGATCCTGGGGCCCCCTCGGAGCAGACGGCGCTGGGTGCGCTCGCTACGGAGCCTGATGACAAGGACTTCTGCGCGGCCCCCTCGCTGTCGGCGGCCACCGTCAATGCCGCGGCGACCAGCACCGCTGCGGCGACGACGATCCGCTACGAGTACACCAACGTGGATGTCTACGCGGCTCCGTTCGCGCCCGGCACCCAGCTGAAGGGTGAGCTGAAGTACACGAAGGATGGTTGCGCCTCGAACTACACCATGCGTGCCCTGTGGCCCGCGATTGCGTGCAGTCCGTCGGATGCGACTTCTTGCGGTCCGGACTCGGGTCTGAACCCCGATTTCGCCGCGGAGTGCCTCACGATTCGATTCAACGCGGACGGGACGCCGGCGGCGTCGTACTGCGTTCCTTCGAAGCAGGTTCCGTCCTTCAGGTAGTCGTTCAACGCTGAACAGCGCCACCTGACAGGTGGCGCCTCGCGGCCCCGCCAGCCCTCCTCAAGGAGTGGACTGACGGGGCCGCGGTGTTTGATGGGCTGTACCTGTCTGTCAGGGTTGTTTCTGTCTGGAGGAACATGGAGGGCCGTTACTCACTCATCCACCACGTCCGCTCGCTGTTGGACGACGAAGAAGGCACCCTCTACAAGGAGGCTCCCTTCCGTGTGGCCCTCTGCTACCCGAGCCCCTACCACGTGGGGATGAGCTCGCTGGGCTTCCAGGCCATCTACCGGGAGGTTCACGAGCACCCGGGTGCCACCGCCGAGCGCGCCTTCCTTCCGGATGACGTGGAGGCGTTCAAGCGCACCCGGACGCCGTTGTTCACCTGGGAGTCCCAGGCTCCCGTCTCCAGCTTCGCGATGCTGGCGTTCTCCGTGGCGTATGAGCTGGAGCTGACGGGGTTCTTCACGATGCTGGAGTTGGCGGGGCTGCCCGTGCTGGCGGAGGAGCGCCGGGATGGGCGCCATCCCCTGGTCGTGGCGGGAGGGCCCCTGACGTTCTCCAACCCGGATCCGCTGGAGCCCTTCGTGGACGTGCTCGTCCAGGGCGAGGCGGAAGACCTCATGCACGTGCTGGTGGAGGCGGCGGCCACGATGGAGCGCGAGGCCCTGCTGGACCACCTGGCACGCATCCCTGGCTTTCGTGTGCCGGGGCGCGGAGGCCAGCGCTACCACGTGGCTCGGGCCACGGATTCGAGGCTGCCTGCTCGCACGCAGATCATCACCCCGCATACCGAGCTGCGCTCGATGTTCCTCATCGAGCCGGAGCGGGGGTGCTCGCGCGGCTGCCACTACTGCGTCATGCGCCGCACGACGAACGGGGGCATGCGCACGGTGCCTCCAGAGCGGGTGCTGTCGCTGATCCCCGCGCACGCCCGGAGGGTGGGCCTGGTGGGCGCGGCGGTGACGGATCATCCGCGCATCGTCGAACTGCTGCGCACGCTCGTGGACGCGGGGAAGGAAGTCGGGGTGTCGTCACTCCGGGCGGATCGGCTGACGCAGGAGCTGGTGGATCAGCTCCGCCGGGGTGGGGCGACCAACCTGACGGTGGCGGCGGACGGGGCCTCGCAGCGCATGCGGGACATGGTGGACCGCAAGCACTCGGAGGAACAGATTGTCCGTGCGGCGGGGTACGCCCGCACGGCGGGCATGAAGCAGCTCAAGGTCTACAACGTCGTGGGGCTTCCCTTCGAAGGGGACGAGGACATCGACGAGCTGATCCGCTTCACCGCGGAGCTGTCCCGCATCCTTCCCGTGGCGTTGGGGGTGGCACCCTTCGTGGCCAAGCGGAACACGCCGCTGGACGGGGCACCCTTCGCGGGCATCAAGGAGGTCGAGAACCGGTTGGAGAGGCTGCGCAAGGGCCTGCGTGGGCGCGCCGAGGTGCGTCCCACGTCCGCCCGGTGGGCGTGGGTGGAGTACATGCTGGCCCAATGTGGCCCGGAGGGTGGCCTGGCCGCGATGGACGCCTGGCGTGCCGGGGGGAGCTTCGCGGCCTGGAAGAAGGCCTTCGAGGCCCGGGGCTGTGAGCCCTATCTGGCGCGTCGGGTGGAGGACGGGCGGCGCAACCCCGTCCATTGGCCCACCGTCCCGAAGATGGCGCCCCCCGCGTCCGCCGCGTGACGGGGATGTGCAAGTGCCGCTGCACTGCGGGCTCCGCTTCCGCTAGAAGTCCGCATGCGCCGATGGCCGGCGCCCAGGGGCAGCGGAGAACCAGGTGAGCGCGCAGCGTGTGGACAAGGCGTGGCAGCAGAAGGGCCTGAAGGAGTACTCGACGGAGGCCCTGGTCGGAACGCTCGGTCACTACGGTATTTCCGTGGCCGAGGCGGACTTCCGAAAGCTCTCGGAGACGACCTTCCCGCTGGGCATCGCCCAACAGTGGAAGGCCCAGTGGAAGGGCACGGGCCCCTTCAAGGACTTCGTGGTGGCGGCGCCGGTGGAGCTGTGGCGCCGCTGGCTGCCGGACCGCGTGGCGCCGTACGAGCTGACGGATACGCTCGCCTCGCTCATGAAGTCGCTGCTCCAGTTGCTCAATGGCGCGGCGGACGCTCCGGTGGCTCCGGCCTTCGAGAAGATGAACGGCCTGCGCACGCGCCTGCCCGTGGATGACAAGGGCGGGCCCCAGGAGCGCTTCATGCAGGAGGCGCTGGCGCCGTTCTCGGAGAAGGACGCGGAGCTGTTCGACAGCCTCGCGGAGACGCTCGCCCGTTCGGGGCACGGGGCTCACGCGGAGTCGTTCGCGGACCTGGAGGAGTTCTTCCTGCCGGACCGCAAGGGCATCTCCCGCGCCATGGTGCGCGCGGCGCGCGGCGAGCAGGACGCGGCCGTGTCGGACCTGGTGAAGCTGACCGAGGACACGGCGCGTACGCCCATCGCCCGGATTCTGGCCGTGGACGGCCTCATCCACCTGAAGGCGAATGGTCCCGCCGCATCGGCCGGCCGCATGCTGCTGGAGTGGGCCGAGTCGACCAAGGACCTGCACCTGGCGCTGGACCTCGTTCCCCGTCTGGAGCACGTCTACAAGGCGCAGAACGACCGCGTCTCCCTGCTGGACCTGGTGCGCACGGCCGACCGCCTCAATGCGGAGCACGACCGCATCCACCCCGGCCACACCCGTCACCGTCACGGGCGCTGAAGCCAGCACCTGGCGGCGCGCGGGCGAGTGCTCGCGCGTCGCATCCAGAAGGGCAGGGCGCGCCACCGGCGCTTCCAGAGGCGCCCGTGAACGCGAAGACGGTGAGGCGCATGCGATGAGGAGTCGCTCGCGGCGCACCTCACCGCGAGGCGCCTCCGGCGAACGTGGTGGGCTCGCGAGGCGCATGCGACGAGGAATTGCTCGCGTCATACTGCCCCGAGAAGTCCCTCATGAGAACGGGTGAGCTCGCGACGAAGTCGGCGAGGGATGCCCTCGTGACCGTCGATGTGCCCTGGAGAGGCCCTACTCGGCGGTGTTCGAGCCTGTGCTCCGCGCCTGACGCGCCGGTTGTTTGCGCCGTGCCTTCTTCTTGGGAGAGGTCGCGGCCTCCGCGGCCCGCGCGGTCGCTTGCTCGGCGGAGGCCTCGCCGCCGCCCTCCGTCAGCGCCGTCGTCGGAGGTGAATCCGGCGAGGCGACTTCGACTTCCAGCGCGGCGACTTCCTGGGTCGCCAGGGGCGTCGAGCGCTTCAACGGAATCTTGAGCACCCGGGGCACGCCTTCCACGACGTCTCGCGTGGGCACCACCGCGCCCACCGTCGTGTAGCGGATGGCGCCAGTCTGGGTGAAGGCGTGCTTGAGCGTGTACTCCTTCGCGCGTGGCAGGAACCAGTCACGCACTGCCTTGAGGGGCATCACGTGCAGCTCTCCCTGCGAGAGGAAGACGTACACGAGGAGGTCCGCGCCGCTGTAGAGGAAGCAGCCCGGCGTGTCCTTCTCCAGGTTGGAGACCAGCTCGAAGAAGTAGCGGCGTCGGGTGGCGTTGCGGTCGCCCTTCACCTCGATGCCGCGCACCTCTCCCGTCGGCAGCTCCCAGAGGAGGTCCACGCCACGGTGCTGGAAGCGGGGGTCTGACTGCACGTCATGCACGCGCGAGCCCGGCTCCGTCTCCAGCAACCACGTCCGAGCGTGTTGCACGGCGCGGTCCGCCGCGCCCTGCACGCCCCTCATGCTGAAGCTGCGCGCCATGTCCTAGCGGCGCAGCTCAACGCCCGTCGCGACGAGCTGAACCTCGCGCGGCTTGCCGTCCGCGCCACGCGGGACGATGGCGCCTTCCGCCTCGTAGTGCGACGCGTGGCCCTCGCTCAGCTCCGCCACCTTCACCACGCCCTCCACGCGCGCCTGCGAGCCCGCCGAGTCCAGCGGGACGAAGAAGCCGTAGTCCTTGAACGTCACGCGCACGCCCGGCCCCTTGGCCTGGGGGTCCGTCGCCAGCTCCATCCAGCAGCCCTTCTTCTCGCAGGCCTTGCGCACCGTGCCCTCGAGCCGCACCGTCTTCCCATCATGGGGCTGGGGCTTCGCCAGCAGGTCCGCGAGCTTCACGGGAGATGCGCCCTTGAGCGCCTCGCCCCGGGTGAGCTTCCAGTTCTCCTGCGCGGCGGCAGGCGCCGTGGCGGCGGTCGCCTCGGGCTTCGGCGCTGCCTTGGCGGCCTCGGCGGGGTGGTGACAGTCGGCCGCCGCGGCCTTGTCCTTGGCGGGCGTCTTGTCGCCAGCGAACGCAATCAGGGGAACAGCGACCAGCAGCATCAGGGACGTGCGGAGCGAGTTCATGACTCGCTCGCTTAGCCAAAACTCGTTGCCCCGGCAAGGCGGCGCCCGTACTAGAGTGGGACTCCCGCACACCTCTGGGCGAGGCGCGCATGAAGGTCTTCCTCCCTCCTCGCAATCGACGCCTCGGCACCGTGGACTACCTGGGGTTCATCGGCCTCGTGGGGCTGCTCGTGGCCCGGTACATCCCCGTGGCGAAGCTCATCCCCTTCTGGGGCTGCGTGCTGCGCGAGCGGACAGGCTGGCCCTGCCTCGGCTGTGGGCTGACGCGCGCGGCCGACCGCTTCGCCCACTTCAACTTCGAGGGGGCCTGGGAGGCCAACCCCCTGGGGACGGTGGCCGCCTTCCTGTTCGCCCTGGCGGTCGTGGTGACGGTGCTGCACCTCGTCTTCGCCGTCCCCATCCCCGAAATCCGACTCTCGCCCCGGGAGTGGAAGGTGTTCCAGATGGTGATGCCCGCCATCCTCCTGGTGAATTACGCCTACGTGGTGGTGAAGACGCGCTTCCCCCACCTGCTGCTATAGCGTGGGGTCGTGACTTTCGCGCTCGTCCTGCTGGGCTACTTCGCCGGCTCCATTCCCTTCGGTGTCCTGCTGACGCGATGGCTGCGTGGCGTGGACGTGCGCCAGAGCGGCAGCGGCAACATCGGCGCCACCAACGTCACCCGCGTCGCGGGCAAGAAGCTGGGCGCGGTGGTGCTCGTGCTGGACGCGGTGAAGGGCGCGCTGCCCGTCGCGCTCGCGCTGCAGCTCGTGCCGGACCTTCCCACGGTGCACGTGCTGGTGGGCCTGGCCGCGGTGCTGGGCCACGTCTATCCGGTGTGGCTCAAGCTGCACGGCGGCAAGGGCGTGGCCACCGCGCTGGGCGTGCTGCTGGTGCTCGCTCCGCTGGCCGCGCTGGCCGCGGGCGCCGCGTACATCACCTTCTTCGCGGTGTGGCGGGTCAGCTCCCTGGGCTCGCTCGCGGCCGGAGCCACGGCGGTGGGCACGTCGGCCTTCACCGCCCGGGCTCCGGAGTACACCGGCCTCTCAGCTGTCCTCTTCGCCCTCATGCTTTGGACGCACCGGAGCAACATTGGCCGGCTGCTTCGGCGCACGGAGCGGCGCTTCTGAGTTTTCGTCCAGGTGGCTGCTGCCCGCGGCCCGGTAGCCGAGCAACGTGCATTCGATGGGGCCGTTCCACATCTCCCGGCGCGCGGACGGGCGCGAATGGAACGCGCTCTCGAAGGCCGGGTTGCCGGAGAGCACCCAGACGCGCCAGCCGGGCACGCGCAGGGACTCGCCCAGCTTGTAATAGAAGCTCTTCATGCCCTTCTGTCCGCCGGAGCCCGTCAGCCGGTCTCCATAGGGCGGATTGGTGAGCAGCAGGCCACTGGCGGCGGGCAGGTGCGGCAGATCCGTCGCGTCGGCTTCGGCGAGGATGATTTCCTCCGACAGCCGTGCGGCCTGCACGTTGCGCTGGGCGGCCTCCAGGGCCTCCGGGTCCTTGTCGAAGCCCCAGATGGGGACCTCCACCTTGCGCTCGTTGCGGCGGGCATCCGCGCGCAGGTCCACGAGCAGCTCCTTCGCGCGCGGGCCGATGACGGGCCAGCGCTCCACCGCGAAGTCGCGGTTGAGTCCGGGCGCTCGGCGACGGGCCATCATCCCGCCTTCAATCAGCAGCGTGCCGGAGCCGCACATCGGGTCCACCAGCGCCTCTTCGCCCGTGTAGTGCGCGGCGCGCAGCACGGCGGCGGCCAGCGTCTCCTTGAGCGGCGCGACGGTGGGCCGCACGCGGTAGCCCCGGCGATTCAACGCATCGCCGCACAGGTCCAACGACAGCGACAGCGTCTCGCGCGACAGGTGCGCCACCACGCTCACGTCCGGGTTCTTCGTGTTCACGTCCGGCCGGGTGCCGACCTTGGTGCGCATCCGGTCGACGATGGCGTCCTTCACCTTGAGCGCCACGAAGCCCGAGTGACTGTGCTCGCTGTCCTTCAGCGTGGCATCCACCGCGAACGTCGTGGTGGGCGTCAGGTGCTCCTCCCAGGGGACGCTCGCGGCGGCTTCGTACAGTCCCTCCGCGCCGTGGGCCTCGAAGGTGCCCAGCGGGTAGAGGATGCGCATGGCGATGCGGGACCAGAGGCAGACCCTGAGGGCCTCGTCCAGCGAGGCCATGAAGCGGACTCCACCGCGGTCCTGTCGGATGCGGCGCGCGCCAAGCTCCTTGAGCTCGTCCGCGAGAAGGTCTTCGGTGCCGCGAGCCGTGGTGGCGAAAAGGGCGATGCGTTCAGCCATAAGACACCGCCCTTAGACGACCTGGGACTGCTTGGGAACCCACAAGACGCCTCAGGTGCCCACCACCTCGTAGATGGCGAACGTCGCCCCGTCCTGCTCGGCGCTGGCCTCCTTGGCGCGCCGGAAGTCCTCCGACTGGAAATAGCTCCGCATCGCCTCCTTGTCCCGCCAGCGCGTCACCAGCAGGAGCTCCGGCGAGCGCTCGAAGGACCGCAGCACCTCCAGCCCCAGGAACCCGTCATGGGTGTCCACCCGCCGCGCGCGCTCCTGGAAGCGGGCAATCAGGCGCTCGGCCTCCTCAGGGGCGGGGCGGAAGCGGGAGATGGCGACAATCATGGGCGCTCACCTGGGATGTCGTGAGGTGGGGGAAACGAAGAGGGGGCGCCCGGACCGCTCCGGACACCCCCACGATGAACAATCGGGGCCGCTTTCCTGGCGGCCCTACATGGCCCCGGCGCCGGGCATGTCGCCCACACCCCGGATGAGTACCTCGCGGGGCTTGGCGCCATCCGCCGCGCCCACCACGCCGTCGCGCTCCATGCGCTCAATCATGCGAGCCGCGCGGTTGTAGCCGATGCGCATCTTGCGCTGGAGCATGGAGATGGAGACGGCCCGCATCTCGCTGACCGTCGCGAGCGCCTGGTCGTACAGCTCGTCGGACAGCTCGTCCTCTTCGCCACCAGACTCCACGTCCTCGTCGCGCGGCTTGAGGATGGACTCGTCGAAGACGGGCTTGCCCTGGGCCTTGAGGTGGTCCACCGCCTTCTTGATTTCGTTCTCCGACACGTAGGCGCCGTGCACGCGCTGCAGGTGCGCGCTCGTGGGCGGCATGATGAGCATGTCGCCCATGCCCAGCAGGGCCTCCGCGCCCACCGTGCCCAGAATCGTCATCGAGTCCGGCTTGGAGCGCAGCATGAAGCTGATGCGCGTGGGGAAGTTCGCCTTGATGACGCCGGTGACGACGTCCGTGGACGGACGCTGCGTGGCGACCATCAGGTGGATGCCGGACGCACGCGCCATCTGCGCCAGGCGCGCCACGTAGGTCTCCACCTCGCGGCTGGCCACCATCATCAAATCCGCCAGCTCGTCGATGATGACCACGATGTACGGCAGCTTCTTGAGCTCCTTCTTCTCCGGCTTGTCGCCTGCCGAGACGAAGGGCACGTCCGACTCGTCGTCGGCCTCGGCTTCCACCTCGGGCACTTCGTCCGGCGCGTCGGACCCCTGCGCCTCGTGCAGCTCGTCGTCGTCCCGAGGCACGGCCACGCCCAGTCCGTCCCCGCTCGAGGCGGGCTTGTCGCCGCCCTCCACGTCGAGCACGAGCATCTTCTTGGGCTTCGACTTCTTCTTCGGGGCGGCCTCGGGAGTGCCCGACGCGCCCTTCACCTCGGTGGCGGAGCTCTCCACCAGCTTGTTGTAGCCGGCGATGTTGCGCACGCCCGCCTCGGAAAGCAGCTGGTAGCGGCGCTCCATCTCCTCCACGGCCCAGCGCAGCGCGAGCGCCGCCTTCTTCGGGTCCGTCACGACGGGCAATAGCAGATGCGGGATGCCCTCGTAGATGGAGAGCTCCAGCATCTTCGGGTCCACCATGATGAAGCGGACCTCCTCCGGTGTGGACTTGAGGAGGATGCTCATGATCATGGAGTTGACGGCCACCGACTTGCCGGAGCCGGTGGTGCCGGCGATGAGCAGGTGGGGCGCCTTGGCCAGGTCGAAGACATACGGCATGCCCTCGATGTCCTTGCCCACGCACATGGTCAGCTTGCTGGCGCTCTTGATGAAGGCGTCCTGCTCGGCGATCTCCTTGAGGTAGACGGTCTCCCGGTCCTTGTTGGGAACCTCGATGCCCACCACGCCCTTGCCGGGGATGGGCGCGACGATGCGCACGCGCATCGCCTCCATGGCCATGGCCAGGTCGTCCGCGAGCGCTGCAATCTTGCTCACCTTGATGCCCGGTCCCGGCAGGAACTCGTACATGGTGACGACGGGGCCGGGACGAATCTCCACCACCTCGCCGACGATGCCGAAGTCGGCCAGCTTCGCGCGCAGCTTCTCCGCCGTGGAGAGGAAGGCGTCCTTGTCCAGCTCGGAGCGCTCCTGCTTGTCGCACTCCAGGACGTCCAGCGGCGGCAGCGAGAAGCTCTTGCGGTCACCCACGAACTCGAACTGGTCCTGGGCCTTCTTCCCGGTGGGCGCGGCCAGCGCCTTGGGCGCCACGATGAGCGGCATGCGCGCCGCCGCCGGGGTGGCGGGCGCGGGAGCCGGGGCAGGGGCCTGCGCGACGGGCTGAGGCGCCGGCGCGGCGATGATGGGGGCCGCGGGCGCGGGCTCGTGGCTCTCCGGCAGCGCGGCGACGGGCGGCGTGCCCGGACCGGTGACGATGTTCGGAGTCTTCCGGCGGCTCCTCGGGGGCTCGACACCCTCGGGGACAATCGGGGTGGAGTGGGGCGCAGGCGCGAGGAACGACGCGGCCCAGGCCGGGTCCGCTCCGGGCGCGGGACGCTTCTCGGCGCGCAGCGCGAGCCTGTTGTCGGCGGGCAGGGCCGGCGAGGACGTGGGCGGCAGCGAGTCCGTCTCGGCGGGGAGCGGCAGTGCCTTGCGCTTCTCCCCCTTCTCGCGACCGTCCTTGAGAGCCAGCTTCGCGGCGAGGGCCTGCTCCTTCTCGTTCTGCCGGGCCAGGCGCACGGCCTCCTCGGCCATGGCCTCCGCCTCGGCGGCTTCGGCCTCTTCGGCGGCGCGCTCGGCCTCGGCCAGCTCTTCCTCATCCGCTTCGATTTGCGCGAGGAACGCGGCCTCCTCCAGCTTCTCCTCCGCGGCGCGCTCCTGACGGACCTTGTAGGACGCCTTCTGGGCCTCCCAGAAGACGTTCGCGGACTCGGCGACGCGGCGGCCCAGCACGCTCAGGCCGGCCCACACCAGCGAGCACAGCTTGAAGAACGTGTACTGCGTCCCGACGATGAGGGCGGCGGCGCTGATGGCCGTCACCAGGATGACGGTGCCGACCGTGGAGAACAGTCCCTCCATCACCCCACCCAGGCCTGCGCCCAGCGCGCCACCCGGCGGGTGCGCCCAGCCCTTGTCCCCGGCGAACATGAGCTGCGCCAGGACGGAGATGCTCACGGTCAGCAGCACGAGGCTGATGATTTGAGGACCCCGCTTGCGCTCGCGGCTGCCCACGAAGAGCACCATGGCCGTGTAGAGCCCACCTACGGGGGCCAGGTAGGCGCACACGCCCAGCATCCCTCGCAGCGTCTCCGCGATGAGGTGGCCCATGGGGCCCACCGCGTTGCGGAAGCCCGGTCCGACCCTGTCATGGGCGTCGAACGTGGCGACCGCCAACAGGGACAAGAGCGACGCCGCGAGCAGGAACACGCCGGTGATGGCACGCCCCGCGCTGCCGTCGCCTCCCTCGGCGCCCGCCTTCCGTCGCTTGTCCGCGAGCGCCTTGCGACGCGTCGCGATCTCCTGACGGGAGAGTACCGCCTTTTCCGCCCGACCCTTCTTCGCCGTCATGACCTTCTTCCCTCTGCGCGTCTCAGCCGCGTAGCGGGCTGTAGCAATGCCCGTCGCGAGTGTAGGGAGGGAGGGGGTCTGGTCAATTTTCCGGCAGTCGCTCCAGCCCGGGCGGAAGGTGCCGGACACGGGGCCTACATTTCGGCTGCACCCTCCACCAGAGGGGGTATGGTGCCGCCACGATTTCTTGGAGGAGCATCGCCATGGCAGACACCGACAAGCCGTCCTCGAGCGAGGAAGAGTACTTCGCCCGGGAGGACATCGAAAAGAAGCGCAAGCTGGCGCTCCAGCAGGCCGCGGAGACGGCGGAGAAGCAGCGCGAGGACCTCAAGAAGCTCCACTGGATGAAGTGCCCCAAGTGCGGCATGGACCTCCAGACGCTCAAGCAGGGCAACATCGAACTGGAGACGTGCTTCAACTGCGGCGGCGTCTTCCTGGACTCCGGTGAGCTGGAGCAGTTGATGGCGCACCACGGCCACGAGGGCAGTGGCAAGGTGATGGGCGCCATCCTGAACCTCTTCAAGCGCAAGTAGTCACTCGCGGTCGGAGGCTCCACGCATGGCCCTCACGCTCGAGCAGGTGCGACATGTGGCCACGCTTGCGCGGCTGGCGCTGACTCCCGAGGAGGAGCAGCGCCTGTCCACGCAGCTGTCGGCGGTGCTGGACGCGGTGACGCAGTTGCAGTCGTTGGATGTGGAGAACGTGGAGCCCACGTCGCACGCCACGCTGACGGCCTCGCTCCTGCGGGAGGACGTGACGCGGCCTTCGCTGCCTCCCGAGAAGTCGCTGGCCAACGCCCCGGCGAAGTCGGGCACGTCCTTCGCGGTGCCCAAAATCATCGAGTAGTCCGGAGGGGAGCCCCACGTCATGCAGCTCACGGACCTGACGATGCTGGAGCTCGCGGAGAAGCTGGCCGCGGGTCAGGTGTCCTCCGTGGAAGCCACTCGCGCGTGTCTGGAGCGCATCCAGCGGGTGGACCCGAAGATTCGCGCCTTCCTGCGCGTGGACGAGGCTGGTGCCCTGGCCGCCGCCGAGGCCAGTGATGCGCGCCGCAAGGCGGGCACTCCGGCAAGCCCCCTGGACGGCGTGCCCGTGGGACTCAAGGACCTCTTCCTCACCGAGGGGCTGGAGACCACCGCCGGCTCGCGCGTGCTGGAGGGCTTCGTGCCGCCGCTGGACGCGACGGTGGTGCGCCTGTTGCGAGAGGCGGGCCTGCCGCTGTTGGGCAAGCTCAACCTGGATGAGTTCGCGATGGGCTCCTCCAACGAGTCCAGCGCCTACTTCCCCACGCACAATCCCTGGGACGTGACGCGCACGCCGGGAGGCTCCTCGGGAGGCTCGGCGGCGGCGGTGGCCGCGCGCGAGGTGTTCGGCGCGCTGGGCACGGACACGGGTGGCTCCATCCGCCAGCCCGCGGCCTTCACCAACACGGTGGGCCTCAAGCCGACGTATGGGCGCGTGTCGCGTTACGGCGTCATCGCCTATGCCTCGTCGCTGGACCAGCCCGGGCCGATGACGCGCACGGTGTCGGACGCGGCGGCGCTGCTTCAAATCCTGGCGCGGCATGACCCACGGGACTCCACGTCCGCGCCGGTGAAGACGCCGGACTATTCGGCGGAGCTGGAGAAGGGCGTGCGCGGGCTGAAGCTGGGCGTGCCGCGCGAGTACTTCGCCCAGGGCATGGAGGAGGAAGTGGAGGCCTCCGTGCGCGCGGCCCTGCGCGAGTATGAGCGCCTGGGCGCGACGCTGGTGGACGTGTCGCTGCCGCATACGAAGTACGCGCTGGCGACGTACTACCTCATCGCTCCCGCCGAGGCGTCCAGCAACCTGGCCCGCTACGACGGCGTTCGCTACGGCCTCAGGGCCAAGGACGCTCGCGGCCTCAAGGAGCTGTACTCGCTGACGCGCGAGCGGGGCTTCGGGCCGGAGGTGAAGCGCCGCATCATGCTGGGCACGTACGCGCTGTCCGCCGGCTACTACGACGCCTACTACCTGCGCGCGCAGAAGGTCCGCACCCTCATCCGCGAGGACTTCACGCGCGTCTTCCAGGAGGTGGATGCGCTGGTGGCCCCCATCTCCCCGGTGGCGCCGTTCAAGCTGGGCGAGAAGGTGGATGACCCGCTGTCCATGTACTTGATGGACGTCTACACGCTGCCCTGCAACCTGGCGGGCGTGCCGGGCCTGTCGGTGCCCTGCGGCTTCACGAAGGCGGGGCTGCCGGTGGGACTCCAGATTCTGGGACGGGCCTTCGACGAGGCCCTCCTGCTGCGCATCGCTCGGGCCTTCGAGCGCGAGCACGACTTCTTCCGCCGCCTCGCGCCCGTCTAGGGCACGAGGTCCGCATCGGTGACACCGCCATGCCCGTGAGCGATTTCCAGCCCGTCATCGGCCTCGAGGTCCACGCGCAGCTCCTCACGCAGTCGAAGATTTTCTGCGGCTGCTCCACCGCGTTCGGCGCGGAGCCCAACCGCAACACGTGTCCTGTGTGCCTGGGTATGCCCGGCGTGCTGCCCGTGCTCAACGAGCGCGTCGTCGACTTCGCCATCCGTACGGGCCTGGCGCTCGAGTGCCGCGTCAACGCGAAGAGCGTGTGGAGCCGGAAGAACTACTTCTATCCGGACCTGCCCAAGGGCTACCAGATTACGCAGTACGACCTGCCCATCTGCGAGTACGGCAAGCTCCTCATCGACACGCCGCAGGGCGAGAAGCTCATCCGCGTGCGCCGCATCCACATGGAGGAGGACGCGGGCAAGAGCGTGCATGACGCGGGCGGGGGGCAGAGCCTGGTGGACCTCAACCGCGCGGGCGTGCCGCTCTTGGAAATCGTCAGCGAGCCGGACCTGCGCGACGCGGACGAGGCGGTGGAGTACCTCAAGGCGCTGCGTGACGTGCTCGTGTACCTGGGCGTCAACGACGGCAACCTGGACGAGGGAAGCTTCCGCTGCGACGCCAACGTGTCGGTGATGCCCAAGGGCTCCGACACCTATGGCCAGCGCTGCGAGCTGAAGAACCTCAACTCGTTCCGCTTCGTGAAGCAGGCCATCGAGTACGAGATTTCCCGGCAGGTGGACGTCATCGAGTCCGGCGGGAAGGTGGACCAGGAGACGCGCCTGTGGGACGTCAACAAGGGCGTCTCTCGCTCCATGCGCAGCAAGGAGGACGCGCACGACTACCGGTACTTCCCGGAGCCGGATCTCCCGCCGCTGCACGTGACGACGGAGGTCATCGAGGCGGTGGGCCACGAACTACCGGAGCTGCCTCGCGCGAAGCTCCAGCGCTTCGTGAGTCAGTACGGCCTGCCCGCGTATGACGCGCGCATCCTCACCGCGGAGCGCCCGCTCGCGGACTTCTTCGAGGCGTGCGCCGAGCGCTACCCGGACGCGAAGAAGCTCTCCAACTGGTTCCTCGGGGAGCTGCTGCGGCTCTTGAAGGAAGAGGGCTCGACGGTGTCCTCGGTGCGCTTCACGCCCGGGCAGTTGGCGGAGCTGCTGGGCGCGGTGGACCAGGGCACGGTGTCGGCGAACGCGGGCAAGGACGTGCTGGCGGAGATGTTCCGCACGGGCCGCTCGGCCTCGGACATCATCACGGAGAAGGGCCTCGCTCAGGTGAGCGACACGGGCGCGATTGAGGCCGTGGTGGACGACATCCTCGCGAAGAACGCGGGCGAGATTGAGAAGTACCGCGCGGGCAAGAAGCAGGTGTTCGGCTTCTTCGTGGGCCAGGTGATGCGGGCCATGAAGGGCAAGGGCAACCCCGCGCTCGTCAACGAATTGCTCAAGAAGAAGCTCGGCGACTGATTACGCGGGACACGCGGGCACGGTGACGTGGAGCACGTCCTCGTCCCGTGGGTGCTCCGAGCGCGCGAGCACCCTTGGCTGTGCCTCGTCCGTGCGCTCGAGGATGAGCGAGGGCGCCTCGAAGTGGTTGTCGAACAGGTCTCCCACGAGCTGGGCCGTCACGGTGTAGCGGACCCGGCGGAAGCTGGAGAGCTGGGAGGCAAGGCCCTCGTCGAACCACTGCTCGCTTCCCGCGCGTGGGTTGTCTTCCGTCGAGTCGAAGGGCCACGGTGAGTCCCACGGCCACGGGTTGGCGGAGGGGTGGGCGAGGATGTCCGCACCCAGGGCGTCCAGGTACTGCGCGCAGGGGACGAACCAGGGTTCCTTCGTGGTGTGGGGCGTTCGGAAGGCGTCGTAGCCCAACAGCGTGCCCAGTCGGCCGAAGGGTGTGGCGAGCACCGTCAGGTCCTCGGGCCGTCCGGGACTCAGGTGCAGCACGTCCTCGCGCCCGGGCACCAGGTTCACCTTGCGCGTCACCGCCACGCAGTGGCCCTCGGGGTTGAAGGTATGGCTGGTGTTGTACGTGCGCGCGCCTCGGGGCTCGAAGTCCGGGGTGCCGAATCCTCGCCTGTTGTCCGGGAGCAACGCGCTGCCCGCCACCACCCACAGACCGAAGTCCCGGGCGATGCCGGAGAACGTCTCGTGCACCACGCGATGCACGCGGGAGGCGAGCGCGGCGTAGAGGCACTCTTCTCGCGTCGGAGGCTGGAGTGTTCTCCAGGCGCGCCACATCGGCCCCCACTCGGCCAGCGCCACTCGCCGCATGGCGCTTCGAGTCGTCGTGTGGCGCCGCACGCGGGGAAGGTGGCCCATCATCCCCAGGGGCGCGCCCACCAGCTCTGGCCACACCGCGAGGGCGGGATGAAGAGGACGGCCAGAGGTGTCGCGCGCCCGCAGGCCATCGATTCGTGCCGCGAGCGCACGGTGCTTCGCGGTGAAGGCAGCGGGGGACGCGTAGTCCTCGAGCGCGATTCGGGGCTGGAGGGCGAACAGCTCGACGTGCGTGGGGGAGAGGGCGTCGTCCACGAATGGGCCAGGGCAACCGGTGGGGCGCGAGCTTGCGCCGTCCACCGGGCGGAAGCGTGTGCCTACTTCAAGAGTCCGTTCTCCCGCAGACGCTGTTGCAGGAAGGCGCCCGCGGTGATGGGCGCGTGGCGGGCCGGGTTGTCCGGCGTCTCGGTGCTGGGCAGCGGCTTGAGCACGCAGTCCGAGAACGGATGCACGAAGAAGGGCAGCGAGTAGCGGACCGTGTCCTCGTCCGTGCTCTTCGGATTCACCACCCGGTGCGTGGTGGCGGGGATGACCTCGTTCGTCACGCGGCTGAGCATGTCGCCGGAGTCCACGACAATCTGCCCGCGCAGCGTGTCCACGGGCAGCCACTCGCCGTCGCGCGTGAGCAGCTCCAGGCCGGACGCGGTGCCTTCGCACAGCAGGGTGATGAGGTTGATGTCCTCGTGCTCGGCGGCGCGGACTCCACCCGGGATGAAGCGCTCGCGCAGCGGCGGATAGTGGATGAGCCGCAGCACCGAGTTGCCGTCGGTGGCCATGTCACTGAACGTCGTGCGCGCCACGCCGAAGAACTCCGCCAGGGCCTGGAGCATGACGCCGGCGGCGCCATCCAGCTCGCGGAAGAGCGACAGGGTGTTCTCGCGGAAGGAGGGCACTTCCCCGGGCCACACGTTGGCGCCGTAGTCCTTCAGGTACGGGTGGCCGGCTGGAAGCTCGCGGCCCACGTGCCAGAACTCCTTCAGGTCCCCCACCTTGCGGTCCTTCGCGTGCTCCTTGCCGAAGCCGGTGTAGCCGCGCTGGCCCGCCAGCTCCGGCACCGCGTAGCGCGTCTTCACGTCCTCCGGGAGCTGGAACAGTCGCTCCACGTCCGAGTAGGTGCGGCGGATGAGCGCGTCGTCGATGCCATGGCCGACGATGGAGACGAAGCCGAACTCCCTCAACCCCTCACCGAAGACTTGTACGAAACGAGCGCGCGCGGTGGGTGTGCCGCTTCGGTAGTGGGACAGGTCGAGGAGGGGGATGCGGCGTGAGGTTCCGGACATGGGCTGCGCACTCTAATCGAGCGTGATGGATTGTCGGCATCGACAGCGTCGGCCGGCGGACCGTCTTCATGTACCGCGGCGCTGGCTTGCGTCACACCAGCCGACATCCTCGCGGGCCGCCAGTGGTCAGCTCGGGACGGGAATGTCCAGATTAGCAGGGCAGGCCCGGGGGAGTGGCATGGCCGAGGTGAGCAGCGGTGATGCGTGCGAGGCGTGCGGCCAGCGACATGGGTCGGCGACGTCTTGCTCGACGCTGGTTCGCGCGGAAGGAGAGGGGCCGGCGCCCAGGCCGAGGTGCCCCGTGGCAAGCGAGGAAGCAGACCCATTGGTGGGCGCTCGTCTGGGCAGCTTCCGACTGGTGCGCCGATTGGGGCGCGGCGGCATGGGGACGGTGTACCTGGGCGAGCACGTGTCCATCGGCAGTCGGGTGGCGGTGAAGGTCCTGCACGAGCACCTGGCCATGTACCCGGAGCTGGTGCAGCGCTTTCACGCGGAGGCTCGGGCCGTCAATGTCATCGGCCACGAGAACATCGTCAGTATCTTCGACCTGAACGCGGGGCCGCCCCGGCCGTACCTCATCATGGAGTACCTGGACGGCGCGCCGCTGTCGGCCTGGGTGGGCACGCCGCTGCCCGCACCGGCGGTGGTGTCGGTGCTCTCGCAGGTGTGCGACGCGCTCCAGGCCGCGCACTTGAGTGGAATCGTCCACCGCGACCTCAAGCCGGACAACATCTTCCTGGTGCGGCGCGGGCGGGGCACGCCCTTCGTGAAGGTGCTCGACTTCGGCATCGCGAAGCTGGCGGATGCGAACATGCCGCAGACCCACGCCGGCATCATCGTGGGCACGCCCGAGTACATGGCCCCGGAGCAGTCACTCAGTCGTCGCGTGGACGGGCGCGCGGACCTGTATGCGTTGGGCGTCATCGCCTATCAGCTGGTCACCGGGCGCCTGCCCTTCGAGGACGAGGGGCTGACGGCGCAGCTCGTGGCCCATCAGATGCGAGCGCCGCCGCCGCCTCGCTCGGTGCATGCGGCGGTCCCCGTGGCGTTGGAGCGGGTCATCCTGCGCACCCTGGCCAAGGCGCCCGAGGAGCGGTACACGACGGCCGCCATCCTGCGCGCGGCCCTGGAGGGAGCACTGGCGGAAGAGGCGCGTGCGCGCACGAAGCCGGCGCGTCCTCCCGGGACTCCGCCAGCGCCCGTCAGGACGGTTCCTCCCGCTATCTCACCGGAAATCGTCGTGATGGAGGACGCC
This sequence comes from Myxococcus sp. CA033, assembly GCF_013336625.1. NCBI lineage: Bacteria > Pseudomonadati > Myxococcota > Myxococcia > Myxococcales > Myxococcaceae > Myxococcus > Myxococcus sp. CA033. The sequence continues at coordinate 240,081 of NZ_JABUMU010000012.1, forward strand.
ATGGCGCCCTGGTCGCCGGCGCCTCGGCCCGTGTCTCCAGGGTGGGCCTCGTCGCCTCCGCGGAGTGCGCCGGTAGCGCCTCCACGTCTGGCTCCTCCGGTGCCTGTCGCGAGTCGTGAGGGGGCCGCGCGCGCGGGCATGCCCGTCGGCGCGGGGACACCGCCTTCGCCAGTGGCCGTCGCGAGTCGTGAGGTGGGTCCTCGCGCGGGCATGCCGTTCGGCGCGGGGACACCGCCTTCGCCAGCGGCCATCGCGAGTCGTGAGGTTGGTCCCCGCACGGGCATGCCCGTCGGCACGGGGACACCGCCTGCGCCAGTGGCCATCGCGAGCCGAGAGGGCGCTCCGCGCGTGGTCATTCCCGTCGGCCTGGGGACGCCGCCTGCGCCAGTGGCCATCGCGAGCCGAGAGGGAGCTCCGCGAGTGGGCGACCCTGTCGGCATGGGGGCACCGTCCGCGCAGGCTCTCGTGCCGATGGCCGTCGCGAGTCGTGGCGGTGTTCCGAGCGTGGGTGCAGCCCTCGGAAGTGGGACTCCTTCATCGAGGGCACGCACGGTGGAGCTGCCGGTGCGCGTGGTGTTGCGGCCCGGGGAGACGCCGGTGTGGCTGACGGGCTCGGACCTGTCGCGCGGAGGGCTGTTCCTGCGCAGCGAGGGGGTGCTGCCACCCATCTTCGCGCGGCTGCCCATGGTGCTGGAGCTGGACTCCGGGCCGCAGTCCGTCGTCTGCGAGGTGGTGCGCCACGTTCCGGAGGAACAGGCTCGCGTCTGGGGCATGGCCACGGGCTTCGGCGTCCAGTTCGTCGAAGCCACGCTGGCGCTCAAGGCCTCCGTGGACGCGCTCCTGCGAGCAGGTCCCAACCGCCGTCCACCTCCTCCACTCGTGCCCATGGCGGACGACGCGGAAGCCGCGCACGTGCTGGAGTCGTACCGGACGCGGCTCGCGGGGGACCACTACGCGGTGCTGGCCGTGCCCCCTGACCTGGAAATGGGCGCCCTGCGCACCCGCACACGCGAGGCCCGTGGCTCCCTGGAGTCGCTGCGCCAGCGGCCTTTGTCACCCTCGCAGTGCCTGCTGCTCGACTCGGTGCTGGGCCGGCTGCATGAGGCCGGAGACGTCCTGGGCACGGTGACTCAGCGGGCGCTGTATGACGCCTGGCGGGGCAATCACCGAGGTGTCGCCCGATGTCTGGAGGCGGGGCTCACGTCGGAGCAGCTCGATTCCCTCCGGCGGGAGTTCCTCGCGCGCAGGCCCCAGTCCGCGGGGATGGCGCGTGTGCACTATCTCTCCGGCTCCGCGCTGGAGCGTGAAGGGCAACTGTCGCGTGCCCTGGAGACCTACGAGCGGGGGCTGGCACTGGACCCGCTGGAGTCGAGCCTCCACCACCGCTACCGCACCGTCCGCCGGGCGCTGGATGCTCGCGGCGCTTCGGAGCGCACCAACGACAGGACCCGACCTTCCTGACGGAAGACCGGGCCCGGTGAGGCGCGAGGAGCGGGCGACTACCCGCCAGCGGCGGCGGCGCAGGTGGCGCTGATGCCCTCGGTGCGGTCGAAACAGTCGCTGAACTGGTCAATCCACTCCACTTCGCTGCCCACCCTGCAGTCCGGCAGATCCTGGATGCAGTCGGCCAGGTCGCTCAGCCGGTCCTTGTCGCTGTCCGAGCAGGCATCCAGCGCGTCCTCGCAGACGCCCTTGTCGAAGGTGTCCTCCTCCTCACCCCCCGTATCCGTGCCGCAGGCCGACACCTTCTCCTCCAGGGCCTTGTTCGCGTCCTCCAGGTCATCGCAGGCGTTTCCGCCGCAGCCGGCGCCGAACAAAAGGGTGACGGCGGCCATCAGGCCGAACATGAATTTCTTCATTGTGGAATTCCCCCCCGGGGGACAGTCAGATTGGTTGGACGGTGATCGGCCGGGCTTGCTCTGGCCGGACCATCAGGTAGGGTCGCCCTTTCCCAGGGGCAATCTGGACTGCCGGACGAGATGATCCAGCAACCGTCTTGACTCCCCAGGGCATCTCCCGTAAATCCGGCCGTCCTTTGCGCCACAGGGCGGTCCGTCCGTCCGAAATGCGCGGCCGATTCCACGGGTTGACCCAACCCGAAGCTGACAGGGGTTAGACGATGTACGCAGTGATTCGCACGGGCGGAAAGCAGTACCGCGTCGCCGAGGGCGATGTCCTCCGGATCGAGAAGATTACCGGCGACATCGGGGCCGAGGTGTCCTTTACCGATGTCCTGCTGCTGGGCGGCACGGATAGCCCCAAGGTGGGCCGTCCCACGGTCTCCGGCGCTCGCGTCGTGGGCAAGGTGCTCGCGCAGGACAAGCACCGCCGCGTCCTCCATTTCCGCAAGGAGAAGGAGGGCTGGACCCGTCGCCGTGGCCATCGCCAGCCGTATACCGAGGTGAAGGTCACCTCCATCTCCGGCTAGTCCGGACGGTTTCACCTCAACTTCAGGAGCAAGGTGTCATGGCCCATAAAAAGGGACAGGGTTCTTCGCGAAACGGTCGCGATTCCAACCCGCAGTACCGCGGCGTGAAGGTGTACGGCGGCCAGGAAGTCTCGGCTGGCAGCATCCTGGTTCGCCAGGTCGGCACGGTCATCCACGCGGGGTCGAACGTGAAGCTCGGCCGCGACTTCACCCTCTATTCGGTGGTGGACGGCATCGTGAAGTACGAGCGCCTGGGCCGCGACCGCAAGAAGGTCTCGGTCTATCCGGCCGCCGAGCAGGCCAGCGCCTGACGGTAACCCGGCCTCACAGGGCCGGTCGCCGCGAGGCATCCACGAGCGGGTCGCTTCTCCAGTCCACGCGCCCTTTCCGGCGCCCAGGACGCGAGGCGGCCCGCTCTGCGTTTTTCAGGAGACGCTTTCATGAAGTTCGTCGATGAGGTCCGCATCTTCGTGAAGGCGGGCGATGGCGGTAACGGCTCCGTGTCCTTCCGGCGTGAGAAGTTCATCGAGCGCGGTGGGCCCAATGGAGGAGACGGCGGCAACGGTGGCTCCGTCATCTTCGTGGGAGACCCCCAGCTCACCACGCTGCTGGACTACCGCTATCAGCAGCACCACCGCGCCAAGAATGGCGAACACGGCATGGGCAGCGACTGCAACGGTCGCGCGGCCGACGACATGATCCTCCGCGTGCCGGTGGGCACGCTGGTGAAGGACCACCACACCGAAGAGTTGCTGGTGGACCTGAGCGAGCCGGGCCAGCGCTGGGTGGCGGCCAAGGGCGGGCGGGGTGGGTTGGGCAACATGAACTTCGCGACCTCGACGCGGCAGACCCCGCGCTTCGCCCAGGACGGGACGAAGGGCGAGGAAGTCACGTTGCGGCTGGAGCTGAAGCTGCTGGCGGACGTGGGCCTGTTGGGCTTCCCCAACGCGGGCAAGAGCACGTTCATCTCGCGGGTGAGCCGGGCCCGGCCGAAGATCGCCGACTACCCGTTCACCACGCTGGTCCCCAACCTGGGCATGGTCCAGTACAAGAACGACCTGTCGTTCGTGATGGCGGACATCCCCGGCATCATCGAGGGCGCCAGCGAGGGCGTGGGTCTGGGGCACCAGTTCCTGCGCCACGTCGAGCGGTGCAAGGTGTTGATCCACCTCATCGACATGGGCGCGGAGGGTGAGGGCCGCGAGCCGCTGCACGACTTCGACGTGCTCAACCGTGAGCTGGCGAAGTACAGCGCGGAGCTGGCGAGCCGGCCGCAGGTGGTCGCCGCCAACAAGCTGGACCTGCCGGATGCGCAGGCGCGTCTGGAGGCGTTCCGCGAGGCGCTGCGCGAGCGCGGCATCCGCGTGTACCCGGTGTCCTGCGCCACGGGCGAGGGCATGCCGGCGCTGATGGACTCGGTGGCGGAGGTGCTGTTCACCGGTCGCACCGAAAAGCTGCATGTCGAGGCTCCGCCCCGAGCGAAGGGCGCGAGCAACAAGTCCGTGGCCAAGGCCGCGATTGCCAAGGTGCGCGAGACCCTCTCCAAGGGTACCGCCGCCGTGGTGAAGGCGACCGCCGCGAAGCTGGGGCGGGCGAAGAGCGCTGCTGTGAAGAGTGCTCCCACGAAGCAAGGCAGTGCGAAGGGAGCTCATGTGAAGACGACTCTGGTGAAGCAGGCCGCGGTGGCGAAGGCGGCGACGAAGGCTTCGGCGAAGAAGAGCGCTGGGGCGAAGAAGGCGGCGGCGACGAAGGCCCCCGCGAAGAAGGCCGCTGCCGCGAAGAAGGCTCCGGCGAAGAAGGCCGCTGTCGCGAAGAAGTCCGCGGCGAAGAAGGCTCCGGCGAAGAAGGCCGCTGCCGCGAAGAAGTCGACGACGAAGGCCGTGGCGAAGAAGGGCACCTCGGCGAAGAGGGCCTCTGCCGCGAAGAAGCCCGCGTCGCGCAAGTCAGGCGGAAGGGGCTGAGACGATGGCTGGCGGCGGTCCTCGGTACGAGCGCTTCGAGAAGGACAAGTTGGAGCCGGAGCAGTTCCTGCTCGATGTGCGCAAGGAGAAGATCGACCGCGTCGTCAGCCAGCGTACGCGCAACTTCACGGTCGTCCTGGACCGGCTGGAGGACAGCTTCAACATGGCCGCGGTGCTACGCACCTGCGAGTCCATGGGGGTCCAGGAAGTCCACGTCGTCATCAACCCGGAGGCACCCTTCCTGCCGAACTCGAGGGTGGCTCAGGGCTGCGACAAGTGGCTGGACGTGAAGCTCTACAAGTCCTTCGGCGAGTGTCGCGAACACCTGAAGTCGCGGGGCTTCCAGTTGTACGCCGCCGCCATCCGTGACGGTGCCACCAGCCTGTATTCGCTGCGCTTCGACGGGAAGGTGGCCATCGTCCTCGGCAACGAGCGCTACGGGGTGAGCGACGACGTGCTCAACGCCGTGGACGGGACGTTCTGGATTCCGATGCGGGGCTTCAGCCAGAGCCTCAACATCTCCGCCGCTGCCTCGGCGTGTGTCAGCCGGGCGATTGCCTGGCGGGATGAGCACCTGGCGGGGGGCTCTGGAGACCTGTCGCCGGACGAGGCGCAGGAGCTCCGCGAGCGCTTCTACGTGCTGGCCATCAAACAGAGGAAGCGGATCTTCAAGAAGCAGCCATGAATGCCGGCCCCCCGGGGCGCGTCGGTATGGGGTAGATGGACGCGGTGGGCCTACCCGGCCCCCTGGAGACGCACGCCATGTTCCTGGAAACCCTGCTCGCCACGCTCCTGTCCGCGCAAGCGGTGCCCCAGACCTCCTCCTCGCAGGCCGTCCCCACGCAGCCCGTCCTGGTGGCCCAGGGCGCGCCGGCGGGCGCTGGAAAGCCCACGGTGCCGCCTCCCACGGGCGGCGCGGCCAAGGCTCCCGCAGCCCAGCAGGGCGTGAATCCGGTGACGCCCGCCGCGAAGCCGCCCGCCACCGAGTCAGGCAAGCCGGCCACGACGCCCCCTCAGAGCGCGCCGGACACGAAGCCCGCCGTGAAGGCCACGGCGCCGATGACGCCCGAGGTGAAGTCCCTGGTGGACCGGATGCAGGCCTTCTACGAGAAGACCGGCGACTTCAAGGCGGGCTTCCGGCAGGACTACAAGTACAAGACCTTCCGGCGCACGCAGACGTCCGAGGGTGTCGTGTCCTACAAGAAGCCCGGGCTGATGCGGTGGGAGTACCAGAAGCCCTCCGTGCGCACCTTCGTGCTCGCCGGCAACAAGATCTACGCGTACGACCCGACGGCCCAGTCGCTCACGGTGGCCAACGTGGACACGAGCCAGCTCTCCGCCTCGGTGACGTTCCTTTTCGGACAGGGCAGGCTCGCGGACGAGTTCGCCATCAGCAAGGGGGCCTGCAAGGACTGCAAGGGCACGCTGCTGGTGTTGGATCCGCTGAAGGTGGAGCCCCGCTTCAAGCAGGTCCGGCTGGAGGTGGACCCCGCGTCGGCGCAGGTGCTGAAGAGCACCGTGGTGGATCCGGACGGCAGCGAGAACACCATCTCCTTCCTGGACCTGAAGACGAACGTGGGCATCTCCGCGGACAGCTTCAAGATGGACGTGCCGGACGACACTCGCGTGGATGACTTCACCAAGCAGAAGAAGCAGTAACCTGCGCGCCGTGCGCGGCGCGTTCCTGCTCTGGGTGGGTTTGAGTGTGGTGGGGGCTGGGTGTCACCGGGAGGTGGCGTCCGGCCCTTCACGTTCCGAGGGACTGACGGGGCGGACGCTGCCGCTGCTGGCGTCGCCAGCGCTGCGCCTCACCGTCGCGGGGAGGCTCGGGACTCGTGTCGTCCCGGTGGTGCTGGACGTGGCGAGGCCCTTGTCGATGGTCTCCCAGGAGTGCTTCGACGGAGGTCCTCCCGCGCCCGATGGCACCGTGCGCGCACCTGAAATCGCGGGAGGCTTCAGGGCCTGGCCGGTGGTGCCGCTGCCCGTGCTCACCGTGGGAGGGGCTTCGGTGCCGCTGCGCACCGCGGGGCTGTCGGGTGAGAAGCCCTGCTCATTGACGCTGGGTTCGGACGTGCTGGAGCCCTATGCGCTCACGGTGGATCCGCTGCGGCGAGAGGTGACCTTCACCGCGTCGCGTCCGCGTGAGGCGCAACCGGCGGCGGAGGTGGCTTCGGATGCCGCGCGGGAAGTGCACCGCGTGGAGCTCAGTCGCGAGCCGGTGGGCGACTGGCCCCTCCTGGCGGTGCGGGTGTCTCAGGGGGAGGCGGAGCTCACCGGACCCTTCGTGCTCACCACGCGCGAGCCCTTCTCGCGCATCGCGGTGGGGCCCGCCGAGGCGCAGGGGCTGCAACCCTTGGAGACGGTCGCGCATCTGCCGCCGCGCACCTTCGCGGTGGACTCGGTGGACGTGGCGGAGGGCGTGGGCGCGCGGCCGCTGGTGGTGGAGGCGGCGGGACGATGGGACTCGCCGAGCAGCCTGGGACGGCTGGGGCCTGACGTGTGGGGGCGCTTCACCGCGACGCTGGATGCGAAGGGCGGGGTGCTGGTGCTGCGGCGTCCACGAGTCCGAGCAGTGGACGAGACTGAAGTGGGTTCGGTGTCATCACCACGGGCGGGGAGGGCGGAGGGACCCGATGCGTCCGCGACTTCACCACGGTCCACGACGACGGAAGGCGCAGGAGGGATGGGGGCGAGCGCATCCTCGACGCCGTCCGCGGGGACAGTCGGTGCCGCACCAGTGCCTTCAGGGGGCACTGCCTCGTCTCCGTCACGCTCCACGACATCCCCTGCTGCGACAACTGGCACTGCACCAAGGGCTTCGGGCACCGCTTCACCTTCGCCCGAGTCACCAGCACGGCCCACGGCGTCGGCGGCCCCCACGGCGCAGGCTCCTGGTGGCACCTCGCCCTCAACATCGTCGGAGCCGGCACGTCCGGCGACTCCGAGCCCTGTCGCCAGGCGACAGCAGTGCACCGATGCGCACGGCGTCTTCAGCGAAGAGGCCTGCTACGGCCTGCACGTGCGCAAGGAACCCGAGGGCGGCATCTCCGTGGTGGGCGCGGTGTTCCGCGACCTGCCCGAAGGCGGACGCCTCCATTTGGAGCCAGTGGGCGCGGATGGCCAGCGGTTGGAGTCCGGGTGCGGAATCGGCCTGAGCTTCCCGGCCACCAGTCGCGGTTTGACGACTCAGCACCGCCTGCCGTGGCCGTCGCTCGCACATGCCCTGCCCGTGTGCCACGCGGCGCTCGTTCAGGCGCGAGGCTTCAACCTGGCGCTCTTCGAGGAGGGCAGTCAGCCTGAGTGCCCCACGGCGTGCGCCTTCGTCACCGAGACGTCCTCGCGCCGCACGGTGTGCGAGTGCCAGCCCACGCCCCTGGGAGAAGGGGTCGCCGCGCCATCCCGCAAGGCACCGTCTCGCGAACCACCGCGCGAGGAGCGCGAGCTGGAGCCCGACGACCCGAGTTGAGAGCCTCGCTCCATCTGCTCACGACAAACCGTGGGCGCGCTCGTGCAGATAGAGTTGAAGTGAGCGCAGATGCATTCCCCAGTGCGACGTGAAGCCGAATCGGAAGAGCCAGAGTGCTTCGGCTTCGCCGGCGGTCTCCCAACAGGTGACGACTGCTTGGATGTCCTTCACGATATCGACGAGGTCGTCGAGAGCATCACCCACCACGAGCGAGGACTCACCCACGCGCTCGGCGATGTCACTCGCGACGTTGTAGTAGCCGAGCCCGGGAAAGAGCGGGCCGATACGCGCGCGAAGGCCGTCGTCAGCGGGTGCGGGTGGGCTCCACCGCGAACTGCTCGTGTCGAGGGGTACTTCGGCGAAGTGCGAGGCCAGTGCGAGCCGGTCGAGCGCCTCTCGAAGCATCACCTCTCGGTGCTCGGGGCTCAGGGAGCGCTCAAGCACGGAGAGGAAGCTCCTCAGGGCGCTCAGTATCTCGTCGCGTTTCACGGGAACTTCACCTGGATGCGGTGGGGACGTCGCGTGAGCTTCGCGCGGCGAATGTGTCGGGGCTCCCCTCGACAGGCACGAACTCCCGGGCCACTTCGCGATTCACGCGGCGGCGGCCCGGGAAGAACCACCTACTCCAGCCGGGTCACAGGCCGGGGCGCGGGCACCAGCTTCACCGGCGCCGGGTGCGCGTCGCGAGCGGTGTGCTGCCGCTGCTTCGGGTCCGGGCGCTCCACCACGCGAGCCACCAGGTCGTAGTCGTGCGCTTCCGTCACCTCCACGGTGACCAGCTCACCCGGGTACGCCAGGCCGTCGTTGATGTAGACGAGCCCGTCGATGTCCGGCGCCTGACCCTGGTGCCGACCCACGAGCAGGTGCTCCGTCTCCGGCGCGGGGCCTTCCACCAGCACCTCCAGACGCTTGCCGACGAGCTTCTTGTTCTGCTCGCGGTTGATGCGCTTCTGGATGGCCATCACCTCGCGCCACCGGCGCTCGATGGTCTTCTGCGGCACCTTGTCCGGCAGGTCGAACGCCGCCGTGCCTTCCTCGTCGGAGTACTGGAAGACGCCCAGGCGCTCGAAGCGCTGCGTCTTCACGAACTCCTTCAACATCTCGAAGTCCTCTTCCGTCTCGCCCGGAAGGCCGACGATGAGCGAGGTGCGCATCACCAGCCCCGGCACGCGCTCGCGCAGCTTCGTCAAGAGGCCCTTGAGGAACTCCGAGTTGCGGCCACGCTTCATCGACAGGAGCAGCTTGTCGCTGACGTGCTGCACCGGCATGTCCAGGTAGCGGGCAATCTTCGGCTCCGACGCCATCACGTCGATGAGCTCGTCCGGGAACACGCGCGGATAGGCGTAGTGCAGCCGAATCCACTTCACGTCCACCTGCACCAGCGCCTTGAGCAGGTCATGCAGCTTCGGACGGCCCGGCAGGTCATGCCCGTACGCCGTCAGGTCCTGCGCGACGAGGTTCAGCTCCTGCACGCCGCTGTCCGCCAGTCGCCGGGCCTCGATCATGATGTCGTCGATGGGCCGCGAGCGCTGTCCACCACGCAGCGTGGGGATGATGCAGAACGCGCAGGCGTTGTCGCAGCCCTCGGACACCTTGAGGTACGCGGTGTACTTCGGCATCGAGTTGATGCGCGGCGTGTTCGCGTCGTGGATGTAGTCGGGGTCCGGAATCACCTGACGCGGAGAGGCCTCGGCCGCCAGCAGGTCGCCAATCTGGGCATAGGCGCTGGTGCCCAGGAAGTGGTCCACCTCCGGCATCTCCTTCGCCAGCTCCTCGCCGTAGCGCTGGGACAGACACCCCGTCACCACCAGGGTGCTGCAGCTGCCCGACTTCTTGAGCTCGGCCATCTCCAGGATGGAGTCCACCGACTCCTGCTTGGCGGGACCGATGAAGGCACAGGTATTGACGACGATGACCTGGGCCTCGGACGCTTCCTGCACCAGCGTGTATCCGCGGTGCTTCAACGTGCCGAGCATCACCTCGGAGTCCACCCGGTTCTTCGGGCAGCCGAGGGTCATCATGTACAGGTTCTTGGTTGGTTCCACCGCGTCTACCTATTTCCAAGCTCGGTTCGCGTGAAGTGGTCACCACTCCAGGCAAAGTTCATGGTCGCGCCGTTCGAGTAACGGATGGTCAACCCGTCCTCTTCATCCAGCTCCACCGAGGAGGCTCGCCCCAGGGCGCACGTAGCAGCCGGCCACTCGAGCACCCGAGCCGCCGTCTTCCCCGTCACGATGTAAAACCCCAGTCGAAGCTCCTTTTCGGCGTCACATTGACCCGCGACGGCATAGGGATTCTTCCCGGAGAGCACCGTAACGACCGGTCGCCCGTCCGGCAGGCTCAACGTGTCCGGCACATTCACGTTCACCGACGCGGCCTTCAGCGGGTCCGTCACCACCAGCTCGCGCAGCGTCTCCGGCGTCAGCTCCTCGTCACCCTGCGCCCAGGCCGGATAGCTGAGCAGGTCCCAGCCCAGCCAGCCCGTGGCCGCGGGCTCCAGCGCCGTGACGTGCTCCGGCGGCTTGAGCTTGAGCGCCTTGCGCGGCTCGTCCGGAAGCCTCAGCGCGTCGCCGACCATGGTGCCGCTCTGGCAGTTGGAGACAGGCACCGCCTTGGTGCCCGCGCCGTCCTGGTCCTCGTAGGTGATGCACAGGTCCATCACCATCGGGTCCCGAGCGGAGAAGCGCGGCAGCGCGCGCACCGGCACCGCGGCCACCAGCGACAGCGTGTTGCCACGACGCTCCACCGCGCCATTCACCTTCTGCTGCGCGAACTCCGGCGTGCCGCTGTCCGCACCCGACGCGCGCTTGCCGTCGAAGCCGAAGCGCCACGTGTAGCCCGTCGTCAGCGGCCCGGTGTCCGGGAAGTAGATGGACAGCGTGAGCACATCGCCCGCGAGGAGCTGATCATCCTTGGCGTCCACGCCCACGTAGAGCGTGTCCTTGCGGAAGCCCACCTTGGCGGTGAAGGACGCGCTGGCGCCTTCGGTGTCCAGGGACTTGAGCGCCAGCGGCGAGGTGAAGCCCTTGAGGCCTCCCTGGAAGCGCGGCGGCTTGGTCATGTTGGGCACCGGCCGTGACGGACGGGGCGCTTCTTCCTGGGCGGAGGCGATGGCCGGAACGCAGAGCATCCAGCAGAGGGACAGGGCAGCAGCGGCTCGCATGGGCTTGTTCAATCGCGGAAGTTGGTGAACTGCATGTCCAGCTTCAGTCGGTCCTGCTCCCCACGGAACAGGGCGATGGCGGCCTGGAGGTCATCCCGGTTCTTGCCGGTGACACGCAGCTGGTCGGCCTGGATGGAGCCCTGCACCTTCATCTTCGAATCCTTCAACAGCTTCACCAGCTCCTTGGACTTCTCCACCGGGATGCCCTGCTGGAGCTTGATGACCTGCTTCACGTTGTGCAGCCCCGTCTTCTCGATGTCGCCGTACTCGAGCGCGCGCAGGCTGATGTTCCGCTTGGCCAGCTTCACCAGGAGGACCTCCTTGGCGGCCTGGACGCGCTCCTCGCTGTTGGCCTTCACGGTGATGGCCGTGTGGTCCGGAGCGACGAGGACGTCCGCCTGGGTGCCCTGGAAGTCATAGCGGGTGCTGAGCTCCTTCTTGGTCTGATTGACCGCGTTGTCGAGCTCGGCGAGGTCGATTTTCGAGACGACATCGAACGAGGGCATGGGCAGCAGCGGCCCTTAACATACCTACACCCTGACGACCATGGGCACCACCAGGGGGCGCTTGGAGGTGTACAGCCGGAACGCACGGCGCACCACCCGGGTGAGTTCCTCTCGCACCAGGGCGTCGTCACCTCGCAGCTGGACGGACAGCTCCTCGAAGAGCGCCCGGGCCTCCTGGGCCACCCGGGGGAGGATCACCTGTTCGTCCAGTGACAGCCCCTGGCCGGAGAGTTGCGGGCCACCCAGCAGCTTCTGGGTGTCGCGCTGGAGCACGATGACGGCGGCCACCAGCCCCGTCTCGGACAGGCGCACCCGCTCATGGAGTGTGTCCGCCGTCACCATGCCCCCTCCGAAGCGGTCCTTGAAGATGCGCCCGGAAGTCACGCTGCCGGTGAAGCGGCCGCGCCCCTCCTCGAAGCCGACGATGTCTCCGTCCTGGGCCAGCAGGCACTGCGCGGGCTCCATCCCCGACTCCCGGGCGGTGGCCAGATGTCGGTGGAGGTGGCGGCCCTCGCCATGGACGGGGATGAAGTGGCGCGGCTTCACCAGCTCCAGCACGCGCTGCTGCTGGGGGCGGCTGGCGTGGCCGGACACGTGGACGCCGGGCTCCACCTGCGCGTAGGCGACGCGCGCGCCGCGCCATTGGAGCTGGTCGATGAGGGCGCCCACGCCGCGCTCGTTGCCGGGGATGGCTCGCGAGCTGAGGACGACCAGGTCACCCGGGCCCAGCTTGAACGGGCCATCACCGGCGGCGAGCTGGGACAGGCCCGCGCGCGGCTCGCCCTGCGCTCCGGTGGTGAGCACCAGCACGCGCTGCTGCGGCAGCTGCGGCACCGTGTCCAGGTGCACGAAGAGCGAGTCGGGCACGTCCAGGTAGCCCAGCTCGCGCGCCATCTCCACGTTGCGCACCATGCTGCGGCCCTGGAGCGCGACCTTGCGGCCCAGTCGCTCGGCGAGGGCCAGCAGGTGCCGCACGCGGTGCAGGTTGGAGGAGAAGAGGGCGACGACGATGCGGCCGGTGGCGTCCTTGAAGAGGCGCTCGAAGGTCTGCTCGACGACGCGCTCGCTGCCGGTCTCCTCCGTCAGCTCGGAGTTGGTGGAGTCCGACAGGAGGCACAGCACGCCTTCCTCGCCCGCCTCACCCCAGCGCTCCAGGTCCGTGCGCAGCCCGTCGATGGGGTCCGGGTCCAGCTTGAAGTCACCTGTGTGGATGAAGGTGCCTTCGGGCGTGCGGATGATGAAGCCCACCGCGTCCGGCACGGTGTGCGTCACGCGACTGGCCTCGACCTTGAACATGGTGCCGACGGCGAAGGGCTCGCGCGGCTCGATTTCGCGCAGGTCCGCCTCGATGCCCAGCTCGCTCAAGCGGTGGCGCGCCATGGCCAGCGTGAAGCGCGTGCCGTAGACGGGGACGTTCACCTCGCCGAGCAGGTAGGGAAGCGCACCCAGGTGGTCCTCGTGGCCGTGGGTGAGCACCACGCCCTTGAGCTGGGCGGCGTTCTGCTTCAGGTGGGTGAAGTCCGGGATGATGATGTCGACACCGGGCATCCCCTCCGAGGGGAACATCAGGCCGGCGTCGATGAGAAGCATCTCCCCGCGACAGGCGATGACCAGGGAGTTGAGGCCGATTTCTCCCAGGCCGCCCAGGGGAATGACTTGAAGCATTGGGAAGAGTCTAAAGACTCCCCCCGTCGCGCGCGTTGGAAAGTTGCGCGGTGACTGGCTAGGTGATGCGGATGGGCAGGCCGCAGCCGCGCACCGCCCCCGTGGGACAGCCGGGGGTGCCGAAGATGTCCGGGCGGTGGAGCCAGGGCTTGATGCGGGTGCCGGTCCAGGGCTCCAGCTTCGTCTTGGGAACCCAGGGCGCCAGGCCCAGCGGGCGGGAGGGCGGTCGGGGCCGGCTGGTGATGCGAATGGGCAGTCCCGAACCCGTTGGCCGAGGCCCGACGAACTTGTCGGCCTGGGGACCGTCCCGTCGGGTGCCCGGCTTGGGAGCCGCTGGCCACTGCTTCAGCAGCGAGGGCTCGCGGAGCAGGCGTCCGAGCAGCTTCAACTGCGGAAAGAGCGCCTTGAAGCTCGCCGTGCGAGCCGAGGCCGCGGACAGGGGAGAGGCTGGACGCGGACCGGTTCTGGCGGCGGACTTCGGCGAAGACTCAATGCGCATGACGCACCCCCGTGCGCGGTACCGACGTGAAAAGGCCCGCACTTGGAGTATCGGCGGATGTGGCGCGAAGGTGCTTCGCTCCGACGTGATGAGGGCGTCCCTGATGAACAGGAGACATGACGCGGAGCGTTCTGGGGATTCAGGGAGCCGGGGTGGAGCGCCCGCTCATCCACGTCTTGACGCGCTGGGCCTCGGTGGACCAGCCAGCGGGCTCCGCGCCGTAGAAGCCCAGGGCCTGCTGGGCGAGGGCACGTGCGCGGGAGGCTTCGTGGGTGGGCAGGGCGCGGGCCAGGGCGAAGCGGGTGGCGGCGAGTCCGTCGCCCGGGCCGGGGGTTGCGGTGCGCAGGGCCAACGCGCGCTCCAGGGTGGCGCGAGCCTCGCGCGGCTTGCCCAGGGCGAGCTGGGCGAGTCCGAGCGTGGTGAGCGGCGCGGCCTGGTCGGGATGGCCCTTCTGGAAGGCCTCGTAGGCCTGGGTGCTGCGTTGGGCCAGGTCCACGGCGTCGCGGGTGCGGCCCTCGCTCAGGGCGAGCTCCGCCAGCAGGGCCTGGTCCGAGGCGGTCTCCGGATGCGAGGGGCCATGGGTCTCCAGGTCCAGCGCGAGGGCCCGCTCACGCAGCTTTCGCGCTTCGGCGTAGCGACGGAGCGATTCCAATGCGGTGGCGAGATTGTTGAGGGGATAGCTGAGCGTGGCGCTGTTCGCGCCCATCGCCCGCTCCTCCAGGGCAACGGCCTGCTCGAGGAAGGGAATGGCCTCCTCGAAGCGGCGGCTGACTGTCAGGTGGTAGCCCACCGCGTTGGCGGCCATCGCCGTCTGGGGATGGTCTGGGCCCATCACTTCCTTCGTCGTCTCCAGCACGCGGCGCAGCAGTCGCGCGGTGTGCTCGGCCTCGGGAGTGCGGGAGAGGGAGGCGGCCTGGTTGCGCAGGGACTCGAGGGTGAGCAGGTGCACGGCGCCGTGGGCCTGCTCTCGCAGCATGGCGGAGCGGCCGAAGGCCTCGGCGGCCTGTGCGTACTGGCCTCGGAGGAACGCGTTGCGCGCGAGGCTCGTCTGGAGCAGGGCCTCCAGGTCCGGGGTGCCACCCGCGCGCTCGATGCAGGACTTCGCCTGCGCGATGCTCCACTCCTCCATCGCGGGCGTCTGGGACAGGGTGGTCACCAGTCGCGCGGCGGCGCGTGCGGCCACTTCATCGTGGCGCGTGGCCTGTGCGGTGAGCAGGGCCTCGCGCAGGGCCTTCTGCGCGCGAGGCTCGTCTCCGAGCACCAGTCCGAGCCGGCCTTCCAGCTCCAGGGCCTCCGCGAGCACCGGCCGGTAGTCGAGTGCGCGGGCCTGCCCCAGCGTCGCCTTCAGCTCCTCGTTGGCCTGCTCATATCGGCCGGCGTCGACGAGCGCGGTGGTGCGGTCCAGGCCGGCGCGGATTTTCTCCACGCGCTGGCGCTGCTCGGGAGATTCGGGGAGTCCCAGGCGCAGGGCATCCACGTTCGCGCAGTCGGCGACGGAGGGCAGGCGCTGGGCCGCGTCCAGCGAGGTGGTGAGCGACTCCGCGTCGGTCTGCGCGAGCACGCCGACCACGGCGTCGAGCGTGGAGCGACGGCGCTCCAGGCAGGCCATGCGCAGCGACAGCACGGCGTCCGACTGGTGGCCGTGCACGCGTGTCGCCTCGCAGGCCTCCTGATGCATGCCGGCCCACTCCTGGGCGAAGGCGTCCAGGCTCTGTGCCACGCGGGAGAAGAACTCGGGGGCCTGGGGTTTGTTCGTGGCGGCGAAGGCCCGGCTCACGGTGTCCTTGCGTGAGGTGTCCCAGATGCCGGCCAGTCGAGCCTCGGCGCCCAGACATGGGGCGTGGCGACGGTTGCCCATCCACCAGGTGACGCCCATGAAGCCATAGATGAGGAGGAAGCCGGCGGCCAGGATGCTCCGGCGTCGCCACGCCACGGACGGGTCCTTGCCGAGCTCGGTCAGCAGTGCCTCCATGGACGGGTAGCGCTCGTCAGGCGTGGGCGCGAGGCCTCGGGTGATGGCGCGGAACAGCCAGGCGGGGACGTGGCAGCTGCGTGGGGGTTGGCGCACGCGGTTGGCGAGGGACTCCTGGAGGTAGGCGGTGGCTTGTTTCCCTTCGAAGGGGAGCTGGCCGTAGAGGGCCTCGTAGAGCGAGGCGCAGAAGCTGAACTGGTCGCCGCGTGCGTCGGTGCGGCCGTCCTCGTGTTGCTCGGGCGGCATGTACGCGGGCGTGCCCATGACGAGGCCCGCCTCGGTGAGCGGAGACTCGAGCAGGTCGTCGTCGCGCAGCGCGAGTCGTGAGGGCTTGGTGGCACGCCCTTCCTCCATGGCGTCCAGGTCGGCGGTGTTGCGAGCCAGGCCGAAGTCCGTCACCTGGGCGCGGCCGTCCCGGTTGACGAGCACGTTGGCGGGCTTGAAGTCGCGGTGGACGAGTCCGGCCGCGTGAGCGGCGGCGAGTCCGCGTCCCGCCTGACGGAAGAGGTCGAGCACGTCGCGCCACGAGCGATGTTCGGCGCGCAGCCAGTGGCGCAGGGACAGGCCCTCGACCAGCTCCATGGTGATGAAGACGCGACCGGCGAAGGTGCCCGCGTCGTAGACGGAGACGACGTTGGGGTGGGACAGGCGGGCCATGGCCTGGGCTTCGCGCAACAGGCGAGAGGCGCCGTCGGTGCGGACCACGGTGTTGGCCTCCGGGTGGAGCAGCTTGATGGCTACTCGGCGATGCAGGTCCGGGTCATAGGCGCTGTAGACGACGCCCATGCCGCCGGAGCCCAGCTTGTCGAGGATGTGGTAGCGGCCCACCGAGGCGCGCGATGACGTCTCCGAGGCGTCGCCCTTGCGAGCGGAGTCATTGAAGGGAGGGCTGGACCGCCCTGGTGCGCCTTGCGCGGGTGGATGGATGCGGACGCTCGAGCCCAGTGGTGGGGCGGGAGGTGGTGCCACCCATGTGCCCGCGCCCGCGGGTGGTAGCGGCGGTGGCGCAATCAAGGTTCCTGGGGCGGCGACAGGAGCGCGCGGGTTCGCCGCGACGGCCGAAGGTGCGGCCTGTGGCGTTGCGTTGCTGGGCGCAGACGAGGATTGCGCGCGCGAACTCGCTCCGATGGAAGACCGGGGAGGAGGAGCGCCTTGTGGGCTCTCGTTCGAGGCCGCCGATGAGGACCTGCCACGAGAGCCCGCCACGACGGATGCAGGAGCAACTGCCTGAGGGCTCGTGCTGGCGGGAGGCTGTGTTGCTGCACCCGATTTTCCCGAGGTGCTGGCGGAGGACTGTGGAGTCGCTGCGCGCCCGCGCGCTCCAGCGGATGTTTGAGGCGGCGGCGTGGAGGTCCTCGAGCCAGCCGAGCCTTGAATCGGTGCCACCACCGTGCCTGCCTCGGAAGGGCGTCGTGGGGGTGGCGCAATCAGTGTCCCCGCATCGGCGGGCAACTGCGGCTCGGATTCGCTCGCAGAGGCCTCATCCGTGAGGAATTGCGGACCATCGCGGTGATGGAATCCCTCGTCAGTCGAAGCCGGGGATGTGAGGCCAAGGCCCGATTCCATCGCGCCGCGCAGGTCGGAGTCCACCAGCGTGCTGGCCCTGTGCGCGGAGGGCGACGGCAAGGCGGGGAGGAGCGGAACGGAGGCCTCGTGTTCGCGGGTCTCCGCGGAGACTCCGGACGCGGGTGAGGGCAGTGGAGCGGGCCTGTCCACTGTTGTGCTGTCATTGGCCACGCGAGCGGCACGAGCGGTCCGGATGGGCTCAGTGGGCAGGTCGAGGTCGGAGACCTCTCCGAGCAGCGCCGCGCGAGGGATGGCCAGGTCCGTGGCCTCATCCTGGGGCGGCGTGACTCGATGAGCGGCGGTGCCGGGCGGTGTCACGCGACCCAGGAGCGCCGCGCACTGGCGGCAGCCCTCCGCATGGCGCCGCAATCGCTGTGCGTCCACGGCGGAGAGCATTCCGGTGGCCAGCGCCCGCGCGGTCTTCTCATCGAAGCAGGACACGACCGGGATGTTCCACCACGCGGCAGGTTCCTGAGAAGGGGGCCTCCTCAAGTGGCCCGGTAGGTTTTGACCTGGGCTTGCAACGATTCAGCCCGAACGTGCCGCGGCGCGGCGGAAAGCCTCTCCGCCACGCCCCGAATCCCTTCACCGGGGGATGAGCGAAATGTCATCCAGGTACACCGCCGCCTGGTCCTCTCCAGAGTCGTCCTGGAAGTACAGGTCGCGCAGCGTGCCCGACGTCGCCCCCATGTCATCGAGCGACAGCGTCACCTTTCTCCACTCGCCCGCGACCAGCGGCCCGCCCAGGGCCGCATCCAGCCGCGCCGTCCCGAGCACGTCCGTGCCGTCATGCAGCAGGACTCTCACCGACTGTCCCCCGGTGGTACCGCCGTGGACCCACAGTTCGATGGATTGGTAACCCGCGATGTCCACGCCCGAGTGATGCAGGAGCACGCCCGCCCACGTGTCCGGCTCGAAGCGGATGGAGGCCGTGCCCGCGTGGACGATGGCCGTCTCGTCCAGCGAATGCTCCGCCCAGCTCCAATCCGCGAAGCCGCTCTCCAGGGCATCGCCGTAGATGGACAGTCCCGCGGACGGCTCCGGCGTGGTGCGGCCCTCCATCAGCGCCAGGCCTTGCGACAACGTCACGGTGCGCGCGCCGCGCAGGCGGATGTGGTCCAGGATGGCCGTGAAGCTCGACGTCCGGTACTGCGTGTCGCGCGTGGGAGTTCCATCGACGAACTCGTGGAAGACGAGGATGAGCCAGCTCTTCTCCGCGAGCGCCTGGTCAATCCAACCTTGCACCGTGCTCACCGGAATGTTGCGCGCCACGTCGTTGCCCCGCAGCTCGTAGACGATGGTGTCGCGGAAGTTGCGCCCGGCGTTCACCGTGCGGCTGCTGGAGTATTGCTGCCGGATGGCGGCGAGCACGGTGGAGTCATAGCGCCCGTAGGGGATGACGAAGTCGGGCACCGAGGCCAATCCCAGATTGTCCACCAGCCAGTCCCGCGAGTCCCGCAGCTCCGAGAGGATCTCCGGGGCGGAAAGCGTGGTCAGGTCCGGGTGGGTCAACGTGTGGCTGGCAATGCCGTTGCCTTCGGCGACGAGCGTCTGTACTTGAGCGGTGCTCATGTAGCCACCCCATCCCTGGGCAAGCGCCTGGGTGATGAGGGCGTACGTGGCGGGGATGTTCCTCGCGTTGAGCGCGGGCCGGGCCTTGTCGTACTGCGTGGACCAGCCGTCATCCAGCGTGATGGTGACCATGCCCTGCTCAAAGGGCTGGGCCGCGAACGCGGGCGTACGGAACGTCACCACCAACAGTACGGCAATGAATCGCAACAGCGGGAACTGATCAATCATGGACATCCCCCCGCGCCTCATGCGGCGCGGTGCGGGCGATAGCAGAGGTCCGTGATGCCAGGCAACCGAGCAGGCACGCACGAGTCGTGTGGCCTGGTGAGCGGCTGTGCCGTGGAGCCAATGGCGGACGCCGCCAGGGATTCGGGCCGGAGGCGGTGGTGTTCGGGATGTGTTCGTAGATACCGCCGCACCCCCGACAGCGTCTTTTGAAAGGACACGTCACATGAAGAAGTTCGCCGCGCTCGTAGGTCTGCTGGGCGTCCTGGGAGTCCTGCCCGCGCATGCCGCCGAGCTCAAGGACGTGTTTGGAAAAGAAGTCCCTATCGGAAAGGGGCGGCCTACCGTGGTGCTGTATGCCAACAAGGGCACCCGGGATGAGCTGCGAGAGCACGCCTACCAGTTCGTCTACGACGTGCGAGCGGTCAAACCCATCGTCGTGGTCCGCGTGGACCTGCGGGACGTCCCCGGCCTCTTCAAGGGCATGGCGAAGGGGGAGATTCGCAAGAGCCACGCGGAGTCGCTCGGCCTCATGCGCGACCTCTTCCAGCGGCACGGCGAGTCGCCGCCCCCCGAGCTCGACTCCTCACTCTTCATGGTCGCCGACAGCAAGGGAGAGCCGCACCAGTCGGTGGGGCTGAAGAAGGGCTTCAAGACGGTCTACGCGCAGGTGCTGGACCCCGCGGGTCAGGAACTGGCGCGCGGCCCCTTCCCCCAAAGCGCGGGCACGCTTGGCAGGGCCGTGGCCACCTCGCCCACCTCGCCCGCGCCCGCACGGCTGGCGGGCGTGGTTCGCTGACACGCTGAAGCCCTCGTGGATTCGATACACGACACATTTGGAAACATTCAGGTGTCGACTTCGCCCCGTTTGTTTCATGAAACCTCAAGCTCCGAGAGAAGGTTGGGTTTGACGGAGTCTTTTCGGACTTCATGAGGCTTCCCTGGGAGTAATACCTCCCAGGCACTTCCGGCACTTTCAGTCTTCCTGCTACGCACTTACAGCGCGTGCCTGGAGCATGAAGCGGCGTCCGCCGCGTCGCTCCGCAGGCCAAGCAACGGGAGACTTCATGAAGAGGCTGGAGTGGAGCGCGACCGCCACGAGGTGGCTGGTCATGGGTTTGTTTGTCGGTGTGAGCGCGGGATGTTCGGGCGGAGAGCCTGCCCAGGAGCAGCCCACACTGGAGACGGCGTCGAGCCCCCTGAACCCCGGGCCTGACCTGGTGGTGACGGGAGTCCGAGGCCCCGCGAGCGTCTTCGCGGCTGACTCGTTCACCACGACGGTGACGGTCTGCAACCAGGGCACGACATACGCGAACCGTGGCTCCACGGTGGCGGTGTTGCTGTCCCTGGACAACGTGCTCTCCCCTCTGACGACCATGCCTCCTCCGGCGGACCAGTCCCTGGTGGGTCAGGAGACGCTCCATGAGACGCTGGAGGCGGGCCAGTGCGCGGACGTCCGAGTGACGGGCACGTCCTGGTTGCCTCCGGCGGCGCAGGGCGATGGGGCCTACTTCCTGGGCGCCATCGTCGACACGAATCAGTCCGTGGCGGAGGTCAACGAGAACAACAACGCGAATGCGCAGACGCGCATCGGCGTGGGCAACCGGCCGGACCTCGTCATCACCGAGCTGTCGAGCCCTCCCAGCGTGCCGCAAGGCGGGTATTTCACCGTGGCGGTGACGGTGTGCAACCAGGGCACCGCGAGCGTCCCCTCGGTCCGCACCCAGCTCTTCCTGTCGACCGACAACGTGCTGACGCCGACCGGCCCGGGTGTTCCCGCCATGGACCAGTCGCCGATCGGTGAAGTGCAAACCCAGATGCCGCTGAACGCGGGCGCATGTGTCCGTCGCAGCGTCTCTGTCTGGGCATCGCTGCCTCCCGCGGGACAGGGTGACGGGGCGTACTACCTGGGCGCCATCGTCGATGACCCGGCGTCGGTGCAGGAGCTGCGCGAGGACAACAACGCCTACGCGAAGGAGCGCATCGGCGTGGGCAACAAGCCCGACCTCATCATCACCGAGCTGCGCGGGCCCGCCAGCGTGTTGGACAACCAGGGCTTCGACGTCCAGGTGCGGGTCTGCAACCAGGGGACGACCTATGCCCCGGGGCATTCGGCGCGGCTCTTCTTGTCGACGGACGACGTGCTGACGCCGACCGGCCCGGGTGCTCCCGCCATGGACCAGTCGCCCGTGGGCTCGGTGCAGCTCCCCCTGTTGAACCCGGGGCAGTGCGTGACGCGCACCGTGGCCGCCCAGGCATGGCTGCCTCCCGCGGGGCAGGGCGCGGGCGCCTACTTCCTGGGGGCCATCGTGGATGACCCGTCCTCCGTGCAGGAGCTTCGCGAGGACAACAACAGCTACGCGAAGGAGCGCATCGGCGTGGGCAGTCGGCCGGACCTCGTGGTCACCGCGATGACGTCGCAGGCGAGCATGAACACGGGGCAGGCCACCGCCGTCAGCGTGACGGTGTGCAACCAGGGCACGACGATGAGCAACTCGTCGTGGACCAACCTGTACCTCTCGCTCGATGCGGTGCTGACGCCCATGAACCCCATGGGCCCTCCCGCGAATGACCAGTCGCCGCTGGGCGGACTCCAGATTCCGTCGCTGAATCCCGGGCAGTGCGTGACGCGTGGCGACAGCTTCTGGCCCTCGCTGCCGCCGATTCCCACGAATGCCACCGCGTTCTACCTGGCCGCCATCGTGGACGAGTCCGGCTTCGTGCAGGAGCTGCGCGAGGACAACAACATCTTCGTGAACGGCCTCGTGGGCCTGGGCAACCGCCCGGACCTCGTCGTCACCGAGCTGAGCGTGCCGCCGACCCTTTCGCCCGGCCAGTCCTTCACCGCCACGGCGACGGTGTGCAACCAGGGCACCCTCTCCAGCAACGCGACGCAGGCGCAGCTCTACCTGTCGATGGACACGTCGCTGACGCCGATGATGGTCGGTCCAGGGGGCTCGCCTCCGACGGACCAGGCGCCGTTGGGAATGGTCAGCGTGCCCCCGCTGAGCGCGGGGCAGTGCGCGACGCGCAGCACGTCTGCCTGGGTGAACTACCCCATGGATGGGCAAGGCGAAGGGGCCTACTACGTGGGGGCCATCGTGGACGAGCAGGGCTCCGTGCTGGAGCTGCGTGAGGACAACAATGCCTTCGTGAAGGGCCTCGTCGGCGTGGGCAACCGAGCGGACCTCGTCATCACCGCGATGACCGGACCGGCGAGCATCACCTCCGGCCAGAACTTCACGGCGACGGTGACGTTCTGCAACCAGGGCCTCCAGTCCAGCCCCTCGACGCAGGCGCAGCTCTACCTGTCGACGGACACGTCGCTGACGCCGCTGTCGTCTGGCCCTGGCGGTCCTCCGTCGGACCAGATGCCGCTGGGCTCCCTGTCCGTGCCCTCGCTGAACGCAGGGGTGTGCCTGACGCGGAGCGGCTCATTCTATGGAAGCCCGCCGCCGGACGGGGCGGGGGACGGCGCCTACTACCTGGGGGCCATCGTCGATGACCCGAGCTCCGTGCAGGAGTTGCGCGAGGACAACAACGCCTTCGTGAAGGGGCTCATCGGCGTGGGCAACCGGCCGGACCTCGTCGTCACCGGGCTGAACGTGCCGCAGGCCCTCCAGAATGGTCAGTCCTTCACCGCCGCGGTGACGGTGTGCAACCAGGGCACGCAGGCGAGCATGTCGACGCAGGCGCAAATCTACGTGTCGATGGACACCGTGTTGACCCCGATGCCGTACGGGCCCGGTGGCTCCCCTGCGACGGACCAGTCGCCGGTGGGAGGTGTCTCCGTGCCGTCGCTGAATCCGGGACAGTGCGCGACGCGCTCGACGACGGGCTGGGCCGGGCTGCCGCCGGACGCGCAGGGCGATGGGGCGTACTACCTGGGAGCCCTCGTCGATGACCCGTCCTCGGTGCAGGAGCTTCGCGAGGACAACAACAGCTTCGTGAAGGGCCCCATCGGCATTGGCAATCGGCCGGACCTGGTCATCACCGCGATGACCGCGCCCACGAGCGCGTCCATCAACCAGCCGTTCACCCTCGGCGTGACGGTATGCAACCGGGGAACGGTGCTCAGCAACTCGACGGCGGCTCGCCTCTTCCTGTCGATGGACGCCGCGCTGACGTCGATGTCGGCACCCGGCTCTCCCGCCGCGGACCAGTCCGAGGTCGCGAACGTGAGCATCCCCTCGCTGGCGGTGGGACAGTGCGCCACGCGCTCCGCGAGCGCGACCGCGTGGCTGCCGCCAGATGCGCAGGGTGACGGTGCGTACTACGTGGGAGCCCTCGTCGATGACCCGTCCTCGGTGCAGGAGCTGCGCGAGGACAACAACACCTTCGTGAAGGGGCTCATCGGCGTGGGCAGTCGCTCGGACCTGGTCATCACCGCGATGACCTCGCCCACGAGTGTGACTCAGGGGCAGGCCTTCACCGCGACGGTGACGGTGTGCAACCAGGGCACCCAGTCCAGCACCTCCACGAGTGCGCAACTGGTCCTGTCGCTGGATGACGCGCTGTCCCTGTCGGTGTCGCCGCCCGCGTTGGACCAGGTGGCGATTGGCTCGGTGGACGTGCCAGCCCTGCTCGCGGCCCAGTGCGTGACGCGCAGCGCGAGCGTCAACGCCTATGCGCCCCCGGCCGGTGAGGGCACTGCCTATTACCTGGGCGCGCTCGTGGACTCGAGTGGCGGAGTGCAGGAGCTGCGCGAGGACAACAACACCTTCGTGAAGGGCCTTATCGGCGTGGGGACGAGGCCGGACCTCGTCATCACGTCGCTGACGGGGCCTGTCTCCATCCTGGTGGGCAACACCCTCA
The DNA here is from genome assembly GCF_013336625.1 of Myxococcus sp. CA033. Lineage (NCBI taxonomy): Bacteria > Pseudomonadati > Myxococcota > Myxococcia > Myxococcales > Myxococcaceae > Myxococcus > Myxococcus sp. CA033. The sequence continues at coordinate 263,919 of NZ_JABUMU010000012.1, forward strand.
CCTCGACGGTGAGGGTCTGCAACCAGGGCACGCAGGCGAGCAGCCCTGGCTGGGTGTCGCTCTACCTGTCCGTGGACACGAGCCTCGCTCCGGAGCCTTCCATGCCGGGGCCGGGGAGCAGCGCCAACATGGACCAGCGTGAGCTGGGGGGCGCGAATGTCATCGCCCTGAACCCGGGCGACTGCATCACCCAGAGCCTGAACGTGACGGCCCACCTGCCGCAGGACGCGATGGGCCAGGGTGGCTCCTACTTCCTGGGCGCCTACGCGGACCCCTACCAGTCACAGCCGGAGCTGCGCGAGGACAACAACTCCAGGACCCTCGCGCTCCAGGTCACCTTGTAGCTCGTTGACAGTCATTGGAGGGGACGGGGCGGGATGGCCCGTCCCCTCGCTTCTTCCAGCCGCTCAGCTCCCCAGCGGTGGCTCCGTCGGGGGGCGCGAAATCCACGCGGCGATGAACACGTCCAGCTCGCCGCGCAGCACGTCCTTCACGCGCGGAGTCCCTGCGCCGGTGCGAGGGTCCTCCACCCGGGCGCTGCGGCCCAGGTAGTAGCGCCGCGCCTCGTCCGTGCTGCCGCCCTGTCCGGCCACCACGCGCGCGGCGATGTCCTTCAGCTCGTCCAGCTCGCCCGCGCCGGTGAGCGTCAGCACGCGTCCGGTGGACTCATCCTTCACCGTGACCTCCGTACGCACGCGCTGGAGGTAGGCGCCCTCGTGACTCTTCACCGGTCGGCCGAGCACCTCCAGCAGCTCCAGCTCCTCCTCGGAGAGAGCGCCTCCCCGGTGCACGCGGACATAGGCGCGCTGGCGCTTCTCGTCCTCCAGCCGTCGATGCAGGCCCGCCTCACCCGCGAGGAAGCCATAGGCCCCAGGGCCGGCGATGCGCACCACCACGCGAGCCGGCTCCTCGGCTTCCGCCACCGCCACGGCCTCGTAGCCGCGACGCTGCGCCCAGCCCAGGTACATGGTGGCCAGCTCCTGCACCCACGCCTCCTGCGTCTCCGCCGAGTCGCTCGCGCAGATGTCCACCAGGGCCTCGGTGTCCTGGGTGGTGGCGCCGGACGCGTGGAGTGCCTCGGCCATCTGCACCTCGCGCGCGACGTCTTCGACCTGTCGCGCCGCGGAGGCCAGCTGCACCTCGTTCTTCGCCTCGCGCACCAGGCGTCGCCCGAAGAGACACGCGGCCTCCAGGCGCTCCAGTTCGTTGAGGTGGGCCTCCACCGTCCGGAAGGCCCGGATGACATCGGCCGCGTGCGTGGGGTCGTCCCAGAGGTTGGGCGCCTGTGTCTCCGTCAGCAGGGCGGCTCGGCGATCCTCCATCTCCGGCCGTCCCGCGGAGGCCGCCAGCGAGCGGGCCTTGCCCACCAGCCGGTCCATCTCCACGAGCAGCGACTTGCGGTCCAACCGCCGCTTCACCGGTGCGGCGCGCGCGGACGGCAGCAGCAACTGCGCGGTAGGCGAGGGCGGCGGCGCTGCGGGCTCGGCCACCGCGATGACCCGGCCTCCGACGCGTGCTTCCACGCGCACGGGCGTGCCAGGAGGCAGGGGCTTGCGCGCAATCTCCACGGCCAGCGCCGCGGTGAGCGTCTTCTCGATTTCCCGTTGGAGGTAGCGCGCGCCGAACTGGGGCGAATAGCCGCGCTCCACGAGGCGGTCGACGACCTCGGGTGTCACCTCCACGTCCAGGGAGCGCGCGCGGATGCCCTCGCGCTCCAGCACGCGGCCCACCTCGCGCTGCGCGATTTTCCGGATGTCCACCTTGGACAGCGGCTGGAAGTGACAGATGGCATCGAAGCGGTTGAGGAACTCCGGCCGGAACGCCTCGCCGATGCGGCGGTCGACCTCCGACACCATCTCGTCCGCGCGCTTGGTGCCGGCGAAACCCATGGCGGGCTCCCGGTACACCTCCGCGCCCACGTTGGACGTGGCGACGATGAGCGTGTTGTTGCACGAGACGACCTCGCCCGCGCCGTTGACGAACGTGCCCTCATCGAAGAGCTGGAGGAAGCGGTCATGCACGCTGCGCGCGGCCTTCTCGAACTCGTCGAGCAGCAGCACGGAGAACACCTTTCCGTCCAGGAGCGCGCTCAGCTCTCCGCGACGTGTCTCCAGCGCTGGTGCCCAGGACGCGCCGAAGGGCACGCTCTCGTCGCCGTCGTTGGGATAGTCCGCCATGTTCAGGCGCACCAGCCTGTCCGCGGAGCCGAAGAGGTACTCGGCCAGCAGCTTCGCGAGCTGCGTCTTCCCCACGCCCGTGGGGCCCGCGAACAGGAACACGCCGAGCGGTCGGCGCGGGTCGTTCAGTCCCGCCTTGAGCAGCGCCACCGAGCGCAACACCGCGCCCACCGCGTCCGTCTGGCCGAGCAGCCGCTCTCCGAAGAAGCGCTCCGTCTCCTCCAGGTCCAGCGGCATCGCATCGTCCACCACGAAGCGTGGCAGGCGCGTGGCGGCACAGAAGCGGGTGAGCACGTCCTCCGGACCCACGTGGTCCTTGGCCGCGCCCGCGGCCTCCGCCGCCGTCTCCTTCAAAAGCTCGATGGCCTTGCGCGGCATGCGCTGCGCCAGCAGGAACTTGGCCGACAGGCGCAGGGCCAGGTCACACGCGGCCGGGTCGATGGGCAGGCGCAGCTCGCGCTCCAGCTCCTCCGCCACCCGGCCCAGCACCCAGCGCGCCTTCTCCAGGGGAGGCTCGTGCAGGGGGAGCAGGTGCAGTCGCTCCGCCAGCGCCTCGTCGGAGCGCAGCAGCTCCTGCACGCGCTTGGGCTCCGTCTCGAAAATGAAGCGCATGCCGCCGGTGCGCAGCGCGCGCACGGCCACGGGGGCCAGGGGCCCGCCCAGCGCCGCTGGCAGGTCTCGGATGTAGACGATGGGACAGGGGTGCCGCGCCAGGTGGGCCAGCAGCTCCTCGAAGCTCTCGGCGGCCTGGCGGTGGGTGCTTCGCGCCAGGATGTTGGCGATGGACACCTCCACCAGGCGCGACTGCGCCAGCTCCGAGTCCACGCGCCCCTCGGCGATGCGGCGCGCCACTTCCTGCACGAGCGCGCTCTTGCCCACGCCGGGGTCTCCCGCCAGCAGCGGGTGCTTGCCACCGCGCGTCAGCAGCCCCAGAACCTCCGTCACCGCGGCGTCCACGCCATGCGCGGCCGGCAGCCGGCCCTCTCGGGCCATCGCGGTCAGGTCCCGGTCGATGAGTCGCTCCTGGTCCTCGCTCTTCCTCGTCGCCATCTCGTCAACCGCCCCCTCGCCGGAGCACGCACTCTAACCGCTGAACCGCCGAGGTGAGCGCGCAATCCCGGCGAGCAGCCGGAAGCCCCTGGAGCGCGGGGCCAGACGGACGCGACGTGCGCGTCAGGGATACGGCTGAGGCGGCACGGGCGTGGGCACACTCCCGGGCTGAGCCGCGGGGATGGCCCGGAGGTATTCGTAGACGGCCCTCAGGTCCGCGTCCCGCATCTTCGCGAAGATGGGCCAGGGCATCACCTGCAGCAGCGCGCCGCCAGGCTCCCGGCCCGTGCGCATCAACGCCAGGAAGGCCTCATACGTGAGGCCCGACGGCAGCCCCTGCGCATCCGGGGTGATGTTCCGCGAGACGATTCCCGTGCCGAAGGGTCTCCCCCCCGCCAGGAAGTTCGCGGTGTTGATCTGCTCTGGCTGTCCCTGAAAGGGGTCCCCACCCGCCGAGTAGGGTGGGTAGGTGTGGCAGTCGGTGCATCCTCCCTGGGAGTTGACGATGTAGCTGCCCAGGCCCACGAGGTTCCGGTCCAAGCCCGTGAGGTTGAGCGTCACGGGGGAGATGACCAGGCCCTTTTCGATGCGCTCCTGGTCCTCGGCGCCCACGGGCGTCTGGGTCTGTTGGTTCTGCGAGTCCGACGAGGAGCTCGACCCGCACCCTCCCGCCAACACACCCGCGAGCGCGAAGAGGGCCCATCCCCTCGCCACGCGGCGCCCCGTCCTGAAATCCTTCATGTGTGCTTCCTTTCCCTTCACCGGATGTCCCGGTCGGGATGGAGGCTAGGGACGCTGGGGCGAGGGGCCATGCTGCGTGCCGGTGTCAGCCCGGCGTTGCCCCGTGCACAGGTCGGGACAAAGGCTGCCCTGGGGGGCAGCGAGAGCGGAAGTCGGAGGACTCGAACCTCAAGCCGGAAGGCCGGCTCGCACCCGGTAGCAGCGGGGCCTGGCGCCATCGCCAGTCCAACTTCCAATCAGACAGGTGAAGCGAACGGAACACGGTGGAGTCGAACCACGAGCCCCGAAGGGCCCTCCTGGTTTCCAGCCAGGCGGCCGGCCACCCGGCCCGCATGCTCCAAGACACAACGGAAGACAGGGGACTCGAACCCCGAGCGCGTCATGCACCCGCACCGCTTTCGAAACGGGCCGCCGGCCTCCGGCGTCGGTCTTCCAGAAAGTCGCCGGCAGCAGCGCACCCGCCTGCCGGCTCGCGGGGAGGTCCACGGGCGGGAGGCCGCCTCTGGCGGACCTCCTCATCCCCTCCAGGCGCACTGTCCTGGGATGGGCGGGGACGGGGGCCACCTCCGGTGGACCCCCTTCACCTGGAACCTCATGCCTCCAGCTCGCCATGCCAGTACGCCACGTCCCTCAGGAACTTGGCCCACGACATGGGCATGCCCTGCTCGAAGACGAACGTCAGGTGCATCGCGTCCGGCAGCTTCTTGGGCTTCACCGGGGCGCAGCGCAGCGCCATCTTCGCGTGCTCCGGAGTCCGGTTGCCCTTGCGCTGGTTGCAGGGCACACACGCGATGACGACGTTGTCCCAGGACGTCCGGCCACCCTGGGCCCGCGGCAGGACGTGGTCATACGTCGCCTCCGCGCGCGACACCTTCAAGCCGCAGTACTGGCAGCGGCAGCGGTCTCGCAGGTAGACGTTCTCCCGGCTGAACTTCACGCCCTTGGGGCCCTTGCGCAGCCCGCGGAAGAAGCGAATGACGGAGGGCATGCGAATCTCCACCGTCACCGAGCGCACGAAGCGGTCCTCGTACTCCTCGACCACCTCGACCTTGCCCTGGAAGATGAGCATCACCGCGCGCTGCCAGGGAATCCGCGCGACGGGCTCGAAGGACTGACTGAGAACCAGCGTCTCCATGACGCAACGCCTTTCGGTTGTATCCGCGGCGAGATTCGAACTCGCACTGGGCCGGGTTTGAGCCGGCGGCCTCTCCCGTTTGGGCTACGCGGACGGACTTCGGGAGTTCCTGCTGACTTGCGACTGCGGGCTACGGACTGCGACGACAGTGCCGGTGGCGGGAGTCGAACCCGCAACCTCCAGGTTCTCGACCTGGCACCTCTACCTATTGGGCTACACCGGCAAGACTGCGGGGATACGAGTGCACGCCCCGGGGATCGAACCCGGCGAAAACGGTGTGTGGGACCGTCGCCGTCTCCAGCTGGCTCGGCGTGCAGGAAGAGTTGCGGAGCAGGGAGTCGAACCCTGGAGGCCAGGCTTATGAGGCCCGGTGAGGCACCAGCCTCTCCCCGCAGAAAATGTGAAACGTGTGTGCTCCCGGCAGGACTCGAACCTGCGACCGTGCGCTTAGGACGCGCCTGCTCTGAATCCACTGAGCTACGGAAGCGGATGGCACAAATGAAGCGAGTGCCCCTGGCAGGGATTGAACCTGCGACCTCACGGTTCGGAACCGTGCGCTCTCATCCACTGAGCTACAAGGGCATGAAGTGGATCCGCCGGGACTCGAACCCGGAACCCCTCGGGTGCAAACCGAGTGCTCTCCCATTGAGCCACGAACCCATGTGACGACTGCACTGCGTGTTGCGTGAAGTGCCCCCGGTCGGGTTCGAACCGACAACCCCCGGTTTACGAAACCGGTGCTGCTACCAGTTGAGCTACAGGGGCGAAACGAGCAGGCCGCCAGGGAGTTGAACCCCGCGCGCTCGGATTTGGAGTCCAAGCTGCTCCCGGAGCGCGGCCTATGAAGATGAAGCGTGCTGCCAAGTGCCGACCCTCGGAATCGAACCGAGTCCTCCCGCTCTTCAGACGGGCGCGCGGACCACCTACGCCAGGTCGGCAATGATGAAGATGAGGCCAGTACGGGAGTCGAACCCGTCCCAAACGGTTTTGCAGACCGTTGCCACCCCGGGCGGAACTGGCCATTAGTGTGTGTCGCAAAGCTCCCCAGGAGGGATTCGAACCCTCAACTTCGCGGTTAACAGCCGCGCGCTCTGCCATTGAGCTACCGGGGAATGTGCTGCGTGAAGAGAGAACCGGAGGCAGGAATTGCACCTGCACCTGCGGAGTCAGAATCCGCCATCCTCGCTAGTTAGACGACCCCGGTATGAGTACCTCCGGAGGGATTCGAACCCTCGCCGTCCGCTTAAGAGGCGGATGCTCTTCCAATGAGCTACGGAGGCAGATTGCTTGCCGCCCCGGATGCGCGCGGGCGGCATACATTCACCACGACGATTCAGTTGTCAGAGACCTTGAGGCTGTCGGGTACTCGAACGCGAGCCAGGATTCCTGGCGCACGGACGCGAGTCCGGCCCTCGAGCTGCAACTCGTGATGCGGTGTGGCTGTGCGTGGCTGGCCACGCCGGTGTTGAATGGGGACGCTGGGAGCCCAGAAAGCCGAGAGGCCGGGTCCCCTGGATGGGAGCCCGGCCTCTGCGTGGCTTGGCGCGCCAGTGAAGGAGCGCGAGCGTCAGCAGGGTACGGGCGGAGGGCCGCCAAGCCGGTCAAATCCCACGAGGGACTTCGAGGCGAAGCTCACAAGGGAGCAGGAGGCGGCACCGAACTGGGGCCAGAGGTTGTTGCGATAGCTGCGCTTCATCGGGTTCGTCCGCGTCGTCAACGTCGTCATGGTCGCCGCTCCTTTCGGGGAGACTCTACGGCGGGTGATTTTCGTTCCTGACAAGGCCCGATTATTTGAGCTTCACGGCCGTGGCCCCCGGTTTCAGGGAAGTTGTCGCCTCGGCTGACGTGCCGAGTTGATGACGCCTTGGGGGCGAGAGCAGGCAGGACGCAGCGCCGTGGCCATGGTCTCCATCGCGTGGACTCTCTCGCAGCGGGCGCAGCTGCCCCGCGGGTTCGCAAGGAGTCTGACGCGGAGACCTCCGTGCCGCACGGCGCGTCCGAGGAGAGGCATCTGGCCCGGCGATGCGCGCGGGGGCCGGTGCTCATGCTCCGGCCCGCGGGTGTGCCTGGGCTTCAAGCGGGACGCCGTGTGTACGACCGCGTGAACGGCGGCACCGAGCGCGAGCTCCCAACTCGGAGCAGCAAGGCCGGCCATGGGGACGTGCCCCACGACCGGCCTTGCTCCTCGGCGTGTCGACGCGGTCCTACCGCAGGGGCACGCGCTTGAGCTTGAAGGGCGAGGGGCTCTCGCTCATCGTGAAGTAGCTCGCGCCGTTGGCCTCGTACTCGATCGCCTCACCCTGGCCCTCGGTGGTGTCGGTCAGCGTGACGGGCGTCGCGAAGACGGCCGACTCGAAGCCAAGTCCCGGCGTCGCACGGAACTCGTAGACAGTGCGGTAGGTGCGAAGGAGGAAGCGATCCGCGCATGGGTGGATCGCCGCCGCGGTCGCGGCCGAGAAGTTGGCGTCTCCGTTCAGCGGCAGCTGGATCGTGTGGACGTGGATCAGCGTGGCCTGCACACCCGGCGTCAGCGGCTGGGGGAACTTGTACACGCCGCTCTGCCCCGTGCCTCCGTTCTTGGTGACGACGTAGATGTCCCCGGTGGTGGGGTGCACCATCAGCGACTCCGCGTCCTTCGCGCCGTCCGGATAGACGAACGGGAAGGCCTCGGCGACGAGCCCCCCCGAGGTCTGGCCGTTGGCGAGAGCCGGCTCGGGCACGCGGTAGATCGTGAACGACGTGGGGCTGCCACCCGCAGGGAAGTTGGCGCTCCACTTCCCGATGTCACCGATGAAGATGCACGAGCCGCTCGGGCAGGGCCCGGTTGCGAGGTCCTCCCAGTCGGCCGGCGTCACGTTGGTCACGTTGAACGTGCCGATCGTGCTCGCGTTGAGCGTGTTGATCGCGATGATCGCGGTGGTGTCCTCGTTGTGCACGTAGAGCGCGTTGCCGACCACGCGGCTCGCGGCCAGGCCCGAGGGCTCCACGATTTCCGGCGCGGTCACGGTGCCCTGGAGCGTGAAGGTGCTCGCGTACGTGTCGCCGACCATGCAGGCGGGGGCGTTGGCGGCGCGCAGGACGATCACGTGCGCGGTGTTGGTCTGCACGAACGCGGAGCTGCCGGAGAGGCCCGTCTGGAGGCCCGGCGCGGTGAGCGACCGGTAGGCCGCATTGAAGAGCAGTCCGTTGGCGTGACCCAGGCACGCGTCGAAGGCCTCGGTGAAGCCGAGCGGCGGCTCGATGCCGGTGGCAGGGCAGGTGGCGTCCGGCCAGACCTGTGAGCCGTACCAGACGGCGAGTCCACCCGCGCTGCCGGTCACCACGTCGGGCACGGTGAACGACGCGGAGTCGCCGTTCTTCTGGCCTGCGTGCACGTCGATTGGCTGGACCGGATCGACGCCGCTGAAGGCCTCCACGCTCCCCGCCATGTGGGTGGTCGCGTCCAGTCCGAACGTGTAGCTCGCGGGCTCGGAGGCGCCCGCGACGCGGTAGAAGATCCAGGTGCGGATGGCCCAGGCGCTCTGCTCCGAGCGCAGGAACGTCCAGCCGGCGGGCGGCGTGACGGTCGCGGAGATGTTGTTGCGCACGGTCACCCGGGCGATGAGCGCGTCGTTGGCCGCGGTCCCCGACGGTTTGGGGATCGACAGCGAAGCGAGCGACAGGCCGCTGTGGTGCGAGCTCCCACGCAACGAGACCCCCGAGGACGGCGCGACCTCGGCGCGGCGAAGGGCGACGACCTGCGCGACGTTGGTCTCGGCGAACGTCGAGCTCCCGTTGAACGGTCCCTGGAGGCCGGCACCGGCGAGGGGCATGAAGGCGGCGTTGAAGACGAGGCCCTGGGACGAGGACACCAAGCAGGTGTCGTAGGTCTCGGCGAAGCCCACGGGGGGCTCGATCGCCGGGGTCGGACACGCGGCGCCGGTCCACGTCTGCGCGCCGAACCAGACGGCAGCCCCGCCCGCGGTCGAGGTGCTCAGCTGCGGCGTCGTGAAGGCCGTCGAGCCGCTGTTGCTCTTGCCGGCGTGCGTGTCAATCGGGTTGGCCGGATCGACGCCGGCATACGCCACGAGGTTGCCGACGAGGTAGCTCGCGATGGAGCTCTGGAACGTGTGGCTCGCGGGCTCGCTGGCGGTGGCGACGCGGACGAAGACCCAGCCGCGGATGCTCCAGGTGCTCATGTCGGTGCGCACCAGCGTCCAACCCGCGGGCGGGGTGAGCTCGGTGCCGATCTGGTTCCGGTTCGCAAGGTGCGCAAGCAGCACGTTACCGGCGGCGACGCCCGGAGGGCTCGAGAGGGTCAGGCTGGTGACCGTCTTGCCGCTCGCGTGCGTGGTGCCGACGAGGGAGATCTCCTTGGTGGCCGGCGGCTGGAGGGGGCGCAGCACCACCGCGTGCGTGATGTTGGTGTTGGGGAGCGTGGAGCTGCCGGTGAAGGCGGGCTGGGCACCTGCGGCCCCGAGCTCCGAGGTGGCGGCGCTGTGCAGCACGCCGTGCGACGACGAGACGAGGCAGGTGTCGAGCTGCTCGGTGAAGCCCGTCGGAGGGGTGTGGACCGCGGGGCACGCGGCGCCTCCCCAGACCTGGGCCGAGAACCACACTGCGAGGCCGTTCGCGGACGACGTGGTGGCGACGGGCAGCGCGAGGCTCGCGCTGTTGCCATTCTTCTGGCCCACGTGCACGTCGAACGGCTGGAGCGGATCCGCGCCCGACACCGCGACCAGGGTGGCCGCCATGGAGCTGGCGAGGTCGAGGGTGAAGGTGTGACTGCTCGGCTCGGCCGCGCTGGCCACGCGGAGGAATAGCCAGGACTTGATGGCCGAGGCGCTCTGCTCGGAGCGCAGCAGCGTCCAGCCAGCGGGTGGGGTAGCGACGGCTGTGACGGCCTCACGATTGCTCAGCTGCATCACCAGCACATCTCCGGCGGCCGTACCGACGGGGGTGGGAATGGAGAGGGTGGTGGTGGCCAGGCCGCTCGCGCTGGTGGTTCCTCGCACGGAGAGGGTGGAGAGGCCCTGGGCCGTCGTCGCATCCTGTACGTCGTCGGGCTGCGCGAGCTCAGTCGTTTCACAGGCGGCCATCAGTAGGGCGGCCGCGAGCCACAGACTTCGGATTGGGGTCATGGGGTTTTGATCAGGTGTCGACTCACTGGACTGGAGGTCCGGGAATCGGCCATGTGAAGGACCCCGCAGCGCGAAGCGCAATCGACTGTCATGACACGGGAAAGCTACCGTGAAATGGCTTGGATCGTCGGGTGTCATCGAAAAAAGGTGGCAGTCCTGTCCATGCGGTCACGCGGAGTACTTTGAAAACGCGAAGCCCAAAGATATCTGCGCACGGTGCAAGGGCCGAAGGGCGGTCGGCACCCCGAGGGGTGGGCCTCCAGGCAAGCCTCGTGACCGTGGCTGTGACCGGCTCGTGACATCAGCAGAACGGTGCTGACATCCTGTAATCTGGAGCGTGCCTGGAACTGTGGGCTTCGTCGAGCTCGTGGGGCACGAAGCCCTTGAAGTCACTGGCATCTGGGACGACCGCCGCTACCTGGACACGGTGAGCGTCAAGGTAGATGTCGCGTGAGAGGGTTCAGCCGATGCGCTTCATCTCCTGCACGGCCGGGGTGAGGCTGGGCGAGGGGCCCAGGCGGACGGAGCCTGCGGGAGTCCAGTTGCGAGTGACGCGGCTCCAGCGCTCCGGGTGACGGGATTGGGCGCGCTGGTACACCCGGTGGCGTCGAGCCAGCAGCGAGGCCTCGCGACCGAAGTGCCTGTCGTCGGGCGTGACGAAGCGGATGGCGGAGTGAAGGTGCTCGGTGTTGTACCAAGCCACGAAGCGCGTCACCCAGCAGCAGGCGGCCTCGACGGACGCGAAGGGACGCCGAGGAAAGTTGGGACGGTACTTCAGCGTACGGAAGAGGGCTTCGGAGAAGGGGTTGTCGTCCGAGACGCGGGGCCGGCTGAAGGACGGGGTGACTCCCAGCCATTGCAAGGTGGCCAGCAACGTGGCGCCCTTCATCGGGCCACCGTTGTCCGAATGCAGCACCAGCCCCTCGGGGCAGCCAGCCTCCTGCCAAGAGCGGCGGATGAGGGCCGAGGCATGCTCGGACGACTCCTCCTCGTGCACCGCGAAGCCCATGATGCGCCGACTGAAGACGTCCACCACCAGGTACAGGTAGAGGAAGGCGCCCTTCACCGGGCCCTTCAGGTAGGTGATATCCCAACTCCAGACTTGGTTCGGCCCGGTGGCGGTGTGCTCGGCCCGGGGCCTGGGCGTGGGCACCCTGGCATGGCCTCGGTGGGCCAACTGCCCCGCTTCGCGCAGCACCCGGTAGAAACTCGCTTCGCTGGCGACGTACTCGCCCCGGTCCGCCAGCCTGGGGACAATCTGCTTGGGCGAGGCGTCCCGGAACTCCTCGCTGTTGGCCACCGCCAGGATTCGGCGCCGCTCCACCTCGGACAGCCGGTTGGCCGGACGGGTATGCGGGCCGCACCGCCGGTCCTCCGCCGTGGCGGGCTTCCTCCAGTGCGTATTCCGGTCATGGTGAGCACTCGTTCCGGCTCAAGCCGAGCAGCGATTCCGGCTGGTGGCGAGCGGTCGGAGCGTCAGCGACGCTGGGTGGTTCATCCCTTGGCCTGCTTCCGACCCTTCGTCAAATTTGTCTCCACGTACCGGATGGACTCTCCGCCCAGCTTGATGCGATGGGAGTTGTGGACCAGACGGTCGAGGATGGCGTCGGCGAGCGTGGCGTCACCGATGACGGCGTGCCAGTCCTTCGGCTCGAGCTGGGAGGTCACCACGGTGCTCGAAAGTCGGTAGCGGTCCTCCAGGACTTCGAGCAGTTCCTTGCGCTCTGGAGCACCGAGCGGCTCAAGGCCGAAGTCGTCGAGGATGAGCACCTGGGCCTTGGCCAGGCGCTTGAGCACCTGCGCGTAGGTTCCATCGGCGCGCGCCTGAGCGAGCTCATCGAAGAGACGTGAGGCCCGGCGGTACACCACCGAGTAGCCATCCCGACACGCCTTCTGTCCCAGGGCGCATGCGAGGAAGGACTTGCCGACGCCCGTGGGCCCGGTGAGGAGTACATTCTGCTTGTCCGCCGCCCACTTCGAGGTGGACAGCTCCATCACCTGCGTCTTGGCGAGCCCGCGCGCATGCCCGTAGTCGATGTCTTCCAATGCCGCGGCCTGGCGCAGGCGCGCCGCGCTCAGCCGAGAGGAGAGCTTCTTGTTCTCTCGGTGCATCCACTCCGCGTCGGCCAGCAGACCCACGAGGTCGGCGGGGCTGACGTCTCGCTCCGCTGGCCTCGCCAACCAGTCGCGCAGGT
>NZ_JABUMU010000013.1:0-270388 GCF_013336625.1 Myxococcus sp. CA033
GGGGCGGTGTACGCGAAGTGGGGCGGGCCGGTGCGCGGGGGGAACAACCTGGTGCTCGACACGGTGCACACGGGGGATGCGCAGGTGCCGCTGCGGATGGCGCCGATGGTGTTGGTGGGGACGGTGCTGACGCACCTGTTTGGCGGCAGTGCGGGGCGCGAGGGCACCGCGGTGCAGATGGGCGGGAGCCTGGCGGACTGGGTGGCGCACCGGTTCCGTGCGGGGGTGGATTTGCGGCGGGAGCTCTTGGCGGCGGGAATCGCGGGGGGATTTGGTTCGGTGTTCGGGACGCCGGTGGCGGGGGCGGTGTTCGGGTTGGAGGTCGTGGTGGTGGGGCGGCTCGGCTACGAGGCGCTGCTGCCGGCGCTGGTGGCTTCGGTGGTGGGGGATTTGGTGACGCGGGGGCTGGGCATCCACCACACGGTGTATCCGGTGCCGGGGGTGTTGCCGCTGACGGCGCAGGTGTTGGGGAAGTGGTTGGTGTTCGCGGTGGGGGTGGCGCTGGTGGCGGTGGTGTTCGTGGAGGGGCTGCACCGGCTGAAGGCGTTGTTGGAGCGGCGGGTGCGGTGGTTGCCTTTGCGGATGGCGATGGGTGGGACGGCGGTGGTGTTGCTTTGGTTGTGGGTGGGGACGGATGAGTATCTGGGGTTGGGGGTGCCGGGAATCATCCGAGCGTTCGAGGACCCGGCGCTGCCGGTGTCCGCGTTCGCGTGGAAGCTTGCGTTCACGGTGGTGACGCTGGGCTCGGGGTTCCTGGGCGGAGAGGTGACGCCGCTGTTCTTCATTGGCGCGAGCCTGGGGAACGTGCTGGCGCGGGTGCTGGGATTGCCAGTGGACCTGGGGGCCGCGGTGGGGATGGCGGCGCTGTTCGCGGCGGCGGCGAATACACCGCTGGCGTTGTCCATCATGGCGGTGGAGCTGGTGGGCGCGGGGGTGCTGCCGCACGTGATGATTGTGTCGACGGTGGCGTATCTGCTGACGGGCCACCGGGGGATTTATCCGTCGCAGCGGATTGGACGGAGGAAGCACGGCGGGCCGCTGCTGGAGCGGTGGGTGCCGCTGCGGGAGCTGGAGGCCCCCGGGCCACATGGGCCCGGGGATTCAGGACCGGGAGGTCACGGCTCCGGGTAGTGGAACACGCGGCCGTCCTCACCGACGATCCACAGGTCTCCGGCTGCTGTGATGGCAATGTCGTTCAACGGCACGTTCGCCAGGCTCCCGGTCAGGTCCGGCCCTCTGGCCCAGCCATACGGCGTCAGCCGGTGCAGCCTGCCGCCAACTCCGCCCGAGCGCTTGTCCACCATGTAGCACTGCTCGTTCAGCGGGTTCTGTGGGTTCTGCGCGTCGTACCGCATCACCACGCTGGTGAAGTCGAACGCCGATGGAGCGTCTGTCTTGTCCCACGTCGTCGCGCCGTCCCAACGCCACACGACCCCGCCTTCTCCCACCGCGCAGGCTTTGTCCGCGTCCCCCATCCACACCGCGGTGGCCTTGCCATTCACGTTGGTGGGGTTGGACGTGTGCCCTGTCGGTGTCCCGGTCGGGGTCGCCCCAGTCGTCACCGCGTAGGACACGAACCGCTGCCTATCCCCCCCGCCCGTGCTGTTTCCCACCGCGAGAATGAAGTCCTCTCGCAGGGCATGCAGGCCGTAGAGGTTGTTGATGTTGTCGTTCAGCTCCGTGAATGGATTGCCAGCAGCACCCACCACCCACCTGAACAGACGCCCATTCGTGTCGGACAGGTAGACGGTCGTCACCCCGCCGGACTCGAAGCCCACCATTCCTGTGATGTTCTGTAAGGTGGGCAAAGTCCCCGGCCCACAGGGGGCACTCGTCCCAGTATGCCTGGCCACCCATCCTCCCTCACCGCCCAAAATCACAGCGCCACTGGAGTCCACCCAGGAGACCGTCCAGTTGTGGTCCCCGCAGTTGTTCGTGTTGAGCGGAGGGCTCCCGTCAGGAGGCGACGGATTCGCGGTGTCTCCGAAGCTGTAGCTCTCGAATTTCTGGTGGGCCGCCTTGCGCACCGCCAGCTTGCCGCCATGGCCCGCGACCCAGACCGGATATCCCCCCTGCCCCACCGCCACCGTCCTCCAGTCCTGGCTGCCTGAAGTCAGGTGATAGCTGGCCACATCCTTCAACGTGCCTCCACAGGACGCTGGCTCGTCGCTCACGCCCCCACTGCAGTTGTTGTCGATGGCGTCACACACCTCCGTGAGGCCCGACCTCGCCGCGGGGTCCGCGTCATCGCAATCCGTGTGGACATTCTCCACGTGGCCTTGTTGGGGCGTCTCGCCTACACAGACTTCATCCACCGCCGCGTTCTGGTCCCCATCCCCGTCTTGGTCACGGTCGGGATAGAACAACCTCGGCGGCCTCGCATCGCACTCCACATCCGTCTGGTCCGCCTTGCAGACCCGTATCCCCGTGCAGCTCAGGTTGCTGCATAGCGTGTTCTTCGTCGGAAACAGCTCATCCGCGTTCCCGTCGCAGTTGTTGTCGCGGTTGTCGCAACGCTCAATACTGCCCGGCGTGTTATTACTGTCACTGTCGTTGCAATCGAACGGCAGGCCCTGCGGCAGGCGGACATAGAAGGCAGGCTGGGCACACTGGATAAGGAGCGAAGCCCCATCAACCGCCCCATCCGCGTCCCTGTCTTGGTACCAGTTCTTGTCGCTGCCCTCGTCCACGCTCCCGTCGCAGTTGTTGTCGATGTCGTCGCAAACGTCCGTCTTGCCTGGGGTTACGGCCGGATCATCGTCCCTGCAGTCCCCGCCAGTGGTCGCGTACCCCCACACACCGCTCGTCGGCACGCAGTGTTGAATGGCCTCCCCACCAACCCCGTCGTCGTCTGCATCACGGAACATGGCAATTCGGGTCAGGCCCTCATCAGCCCCACCGACGCAGTTGTTATCCTTGTCGTCGCAGATCTCCGGCAGTGAGGGGTTCGTCCTGACGTCGCCGTCGTCACAATCCGTCCCCCCTCTACTCCCCCCCAGTATGGCAACGTACCCGTCACCGTCCGCATCAGGAGTGGCGAGCACCGCCGCGAGTGACCTACCGACCTCCCCCACCAGTTCCACCCGGTCCACTGCCTTGCCCGCGCAGGTCTGCTCGTGCGCGGTGAGGATCACCCGCACCTTCTTGCTCCAATCCCCCCTGCGGAATGCCCTCAGCTCCAATGGCGGCGTCTGACGAGAGAGAGCGCTGCCCTCGACGGTCTGCTCCGTGAAGTTCGCCGGATTCGCTTCATCCTGGGTTCGCATCACGATGCACCCGGTCTTGAAGCTCGGCGAGTAGTCGACCGTGATGCGAACGCCCCTCTCGGCCTCGAGGTCCTCGAGGCTCGGCACGGAACAGCCTCCGAGCACCAGCAGGCTCACGACGACCAGGCTTCCCATGCGGCTCATCGCGCACCTCCCTCGGCCACGGTCGCTTCGGAGGAGTCCATCAAGAGCCACGTCGCCAGCGCTCCCACCGCGGCAGCCGTCGCGGCGCCAAAGAGGATGTTCGCGGTCTGAGCACTGCTCTGTGCCCGTGAATGGTGGGACTCAAGGTCCTCCTGGAGTTGAGCAGACCGCGCATCGTCGATCTGACTGCGCGATGACAGGCCGAACACCGTGCCCACTCCACCCGCCGCGACTCCCGCGCCCAACAACGCCCAGCTCACCACTGGCACCCGTCGCCCTGCGACGCGCACACCCTGGGAGGCTCGCGCCGACTCCTCTTCCACGCCGCCTGGTGCCCACGCTTCCGGGACTCCGTCCTCCTTGCTGGGAGGCATCAGGTGAGTCACGGCGACCTCGGTCTCCTTGGTCGGGGGCTTCGCGTCCACTGGCGCGACCTCCACCGCCGCCGCCGTGGGCGCTGTCGGCGAATCCGCGCGTCGACCAGCCACTGACGCGCGGACCTTGGTGCGCTGCGTCTCGAACTCGCGACTCACCTTGGGCGAGACGTGCAAGGGAAGCTGGATATCGAGCTGGCGTTGGAGCGCCTCGCGGAAGTCCTTGCGCGCCGCCTCCCACCTTCCCATGTCCGCTTGGACAATGCCTCGCAGCAGGGAGAGGGAGACCGCTTCGTCAGGGCCATGCGGCAGGCGACTGGCGTGCTTCAGTCGCTCCAGCGCTCGCTCGTATTCGAGGTCCTCGTAGAGACGGATGGCCTCGGTGATTTGACGTTGGACCTCACCTTCGGCCCCGTGCGCGCTCAGCGGCATCGCCACTGACACGCAAACGAAGACCGCAAGGCATTCCCCCCACAGGCATGACTTGGACATGCCTGGACTCTAGGCCCAACCAGGAAACAGCGGAAAATCCAAACAGGACTTTCCTGTCCGGGTCACCACGCTCCGGCCATTCAGGCCCGAAGCGTGGCGGAGGCCGACAGCAACAGCTACGGCGACGGCTCCGGGTAGTGGAACACCCGGCCGTCCTCACCGACGATCCACAGGTCTCCGGTCGCGGTGATGGCGATGTCGTTCAACGGCACGTTCGCCAGGCTCCCGGTCAGGTCCGGCCCCTTGGCCCAGCCATACGGCGTCAACCGGTGCAGCTTGCCGCCAGTTCCACCCGTGCGCTTGTCCACCATGTAGCACTGCTCGTTCAGCGGGTTCTGTGCGTTCGACGTGTCATAACGCATCACCACGCTGGTGAAGTCGAAGGCCGATGGAGCGTCTGTCTTGTCCCACGTCGTCACGCCGTCCCAACGCCACACAGCCCCGCCTTCTCCCACGGCGCAGGCCTTGTCCGCGTCACCCATCCACACCGCAGTGGCCTTGCCATTCACGTTGGGGGGGGTGGACGTGTGCCCCGTTGGTGTCCCGGTCGGGGTCGTCCCAGTCGTCACGGCGTAGGACACGAACCGCTGCTTATCCCCCCCGCCCGAGCTGGCTCCCACCGCGAGCATGAAGTCCTCTCGCAGGGCATGCAGGCCGTAGAGGTTGTTGATGTTGTCATTCAGCTCCATGAATGGATTACCAGCACCACCCACCACCCACCTGTACAGACGCCCATTCGTGTCGGACAGGTAGACGGTTCTCACCCCTCCAGACTCGAAGCCCACCATTCCCGTGATGTTCTGTGAGGTGGGCAAAGTCCCCGGCCCACACGGGGCACTCGTCCCTGCATGCTCCGCCACCCATCCTCCCTCGCCGCCCAAAATCACACGGCCTTGAGAGTCCACCCAGGAGACCGTCCAGTTATGGTCCCCACAGTTGTTCGCGTTGAGCGGAGGGCTCCCATCAGGAGGGGACGGATTTGCGGGGTCTCCAAAGCTGAAGCTCTCGAACTTCTGGTTGGCCGCCTTGCGCACCGCCAGCTTGCCACCTCGGCCCGCGACCCAGACAGGATATCCAGTCTGCCCCACCGCCACCGTCCTCCAGTCCTGGCTGTCTGAAGTCAGGTGATAGCTGACCACATCCCTCAGCGTGCCACCACACGACAGCGGCTCGTCGCTCACACTCCCGCTGCAGTTGTTGTCGATGGCGTCACACACCTCCGCGAGGCCCGAGTTGGCCGCGGGGTCCACGTCATCGCAGTCTCCGTGGAGGTTCTCCACGTGGCCCAGTTGGGGCGTCTCGTTCGCGCAGACTTCGTCCACCGTCGCGTTCTGGTCTCCGTCTCCGTCTCCGTCACGGTCGGGGTAGAACAACCTCGGCGCCCTCGCGTTGCACTCCACCGCCGACTGGGCCGCATTGCAGACCCACGTCCCAGTGCAGCTCACACCGGAGATGTTGCACACCGTGTTCTTCGTCGGGAACAGCTCATCCACGTTCTGGTCGCAGTTGTTATCGGCGTTGTCGCACAACTCCACCTTGCCCGGCGTGTTGTTGCCATCAGCGTCGTTGCAATCGAATACCTCGTTCTGAAGCCGGTTGCGATAGGAGTCGTCAGGCCGATCACACTGGGTCACGACCGAGTTCGCACCCACCACGCCATCCTGGTCGACGTCTTTGTACCAGTTCTTGTCGTGGCCCTCGTCAGTGTTGCCGTCGCAGTTGTTGTCGAAGTTGTCGCAAACTTCCGGCTTGTTCGGGGCGATGTTCGCATCATCGTCCTTGCAGTCCCCGCCAACATCCGCATAACCGGTGACACCGGCTTCCGGCACGCAGTGCGTGGTGGCCTCGCGACCAACCCCATCTTTGTCCCCATCAAGGAACATGGGCACTTTGGGGAGCCCCTCGTCAGCCTCTCGACCCTCAACCAGACCGACGCAGTTGTTGTCCTTGTCGTCGCAGAGCTCCGCCTGCCCGGGGTTCCTCATGGAGTTGGTGTCGTCGCAGTCCGTTCCCTTCTTGTCGCCGGCCATGGAAACGAAACCGTCGTCGTCCGCGTCGACGGTCACAAGCGTCAACGCAGCCACGTCCTTGACGTCTTCGCTGGGGAATTCGAACACGTTCTCAGCGCTATCGACCTGCTGGCCAGCGACGGCCAACGTCTCGCCGGACCCGGCGCACGGTCTCTCGTACGCGGTGACTGTCACCTTGAACTTGTTACTCCAGCCGTCCTTCTTGACCACGGCCACCGTCAAGATGGGGGACGGAACTTCCGAAGTGGCCGTCGCCCGCTGCTTCGGAGCAACGACCTCCTCCAGCTTCAAGTCCGGGTTCGCATCATCCTGGACGACGACTTTGAAACACCCCTTCTGAAATCCAGAGGTGTACTGGACACGGATTCGGACCGCCGCCTGCTCCTTCGACTTGGAGCACGCGAGGACCAGCAAAGGGAGCAGGCACAAGGCAAGGCGACGCATGGGGCGCACTCTACCGCAGCCTCCCCCCCGCTCGCGCTCCCCTCTTGCTTCCCGCCCCCTCGCCCTCACCCCTCTCGGAAAACTCCGGCCCGGCCGTCCAGGCACACAGGCCCCCGCCCCCCTCTCCCAGCATTCCAAGATTCCGAGCCCACCCACCCGCACCCGGGACGCCAGGGGCTCCTCCGCCCCCGGCATCCCCAAGGCTGACGCCTACTTACACGTGAAGGACCAGCGACACGTCCCCGACTGGCACTCGCGCCCGGAGCCGCACGCCGCCCCTCGGCCCTTCTTGTTCTGGCACTTGCCCGAGTTCAACCCCCAGCCACAGTACTGGCTCGCACCACAGTGCGAGTCGCTGTCACACAGGCAACTCCCCGTCGGATTCAGATAGCAGTCCGCGCTGCACCGGTCCGTCGTGCACTCGTTGTCCGACTTGCACGTCTGCCCGTACGCCTTCGACCTCGGCGTGAAGCACCACCCCACCGCGTCCGCGCACCCACCACACGACCCCGACTGGCACTGCCCATCCCGACTGCACGACGTCCAGTCCGTCTTCTTCGGCACGCAGTCGTTGTCCGCCGGATTCCCCGGCGTGTCCTTCTGGCAGTACCCCACCCCGCCGCAATCCTCGTCCCCGTTGCACACGCACCGGCCATCGAACGTGCTGCACAACACCGACGTGCACTGCTCGCTCAAGCACTCGTCGTCGAACCGGCACTCCTGGTTCATCTCCTTGCTGTCCGGCGAATAGGCCTTCCCACACACCGTCGGGTACGCCGCCTCCCGGTCCTCCGGCTTCACCCACGCCGCCACACCCGTCGTGTCGATATCCAGCGCCGCGTCCGCCATCCCCGTGCGCGTCACCGCCGTGCGCTCCCACATCCGGATGAACGTCTCCGCCGAGCCCGTCAGCCCCGCCGTGTTCACCCCCAGGTTGCGCAAATCCTTCACCATGTCCGGCAACAGGCCCACGTGCGCCAGGCCCTGCTCGTCGAACGCCGTCCCCAACCGCCCCGGCCCCTGCAAGGTCTGTTGCCGCGCCTGCGCGTCCGCCTCCGCCTGGAACCCCGCCGAGCACGCCCCGTCATCTCCAAACCGCGGCCGCGTCTGCTGGATGAACCCGTTGAAGTCCGCGCCAAACGCCATCGGAACCTTGAGGCCCTGACGACCGAACTCGTACGCCTGCGCGAACGAACGCGTGGACCCCTGGCAGTTGTTCGCCACGCCGGACTTCGTATACGTCCGCGTCTCGTCATGCGCCGTGCGCAGACCGAACATGCCGCCCGTGCGCCGCAACATCTGCACCACCCACGCCGGCGTCGTCTTCTCGTTCTCCGCCAGCTTCCCGTTCATCACCTCGCGGAAGTGCCCGTGGCTCACATAGAGCGGGTAGTACTTGTTGCGCTCCGCCACCGAGTACGCATCCCGCACGCTCTTCTCCGACAGGTGCGCCAGGTCGATGAGCATCCCCTTGTCCATCATCGCCTGCATCAGCGACTGCCCCTCCGCCGTCAGGCCCTTCACGTTGCGGCAGCTGCCGTCCACGTCGAAGCCCAGCGTCATTCCACCCACCGTCAGCCCACAGTCCGTGTCGATGTGACAGTTCTCGAGGAACTGCGCCGCCTGGAAGATGGCGTTGTGCGGCGCCGCGCCACCAAACCGGTTGTCCAACTGGTGCACCGGCTGCAACGTGCGCACGCCCAGCCCGTGGAAGCGCTCCAGCTCCGCGCGCCAGTCCTTCGCGCCAAAGAGCTTGCTCGTCTCGATGGAGAGCACCATCGCCAGCTTCCCCTCGGAGATGATGCGCCGCGCGTCCGCCGGCGTCAGCGCCAGGTCCACCCAGTCGCGAGTCGCCGCGAACTCGCGCGCCTTCTGCAACTGCACCTCCACGTCCATCATCTCGTCACACGGCCGCGTGCGGTTCTGCGGCGGCAGCGCCTCGCACAAAAAGCCGTTGCTCACCGCCGACACCACCACCAGCGACATGCCACCCTGGTGCGCCTGCCGCAGCCACCCTTCCCACGACTGCTGGTGCGCAATCGTGTCCCAGCGCGGCCACTCCGTGTTCGGGTTGCGCCGCCCGTCGTGCAGGCCCGTGTCGCCCTGCGTGCCTTCAATCTTCCCCAGGAACTCCGAGCCCACCGCCCCCGCGACGCCGAACAGCTGCGACAACACCGGCACCCCGCGCAGGTCGATGTTGCTCGAATTCGGACACAGGTTGAGCAGATGGCTCAGGTCCATCCGCACCCGAGCGTGGTCGCTCTCCGGCCACCCGCCGTCACACCGCGTGAGCGCGTCCGTGACGGTGCCGTGGAACCAGCCCCCGCCAAACGCCTCCTCCGCGAACATGTGGTGATGCAGCTCCGCGAAGCCCGGTACGCCCAGCTCCTGCTGCTGGGCGCCCACGGGCTCGGCGGGCGCTTGTCCCTCCTCCTCCACCGGCACGCACGACAACGCCATGGCCAGTACCCAGGTGGAACACCATCGAAGACGACGCGAAAGGGACATGGGGGACTCCCTGCAAGTGGAAACCCCCACTTAGCGCCAGCCCACACCCCAAGTTCAAGCCGGACGTCGCCATGCCGTGACTGACGCAACGGTGCTGCACCGCGTCGCGAAGTCTGGCGGCTACGGCGGCGTCTGGGTCGCCAGGCTCCGAGTCCCGGGAGCGGGCGGTACGAAGGCCGTGCGCTGGCGCAGCTCGGAGGAGGCCACGGCAAAGCCCTCGGGCAGCATGCGGAGGATTCGCTCCCGCCGGTGCTGGGAGCCGACGAGACGCTTCTCCAGAAGTGCCTTCTCCGCGAGCGTCGCCTTGTCCAACGGCGCGGGCCGCGCCGCCAGCGCCGCGAGTCGCTCCCTCACCGCCTCCAGCTCCCGGTCGATGAGCACCGGCTGGATGTTGCGGCGCTCCCGGGCCTTGCGCCCCACCGCGTTGTTCTCAATCCACACCGGCAGCACCGCCACGTCTCCCAGCACCACGGGCGCTCCGGGCGCGGAGCGCGCCAGTGAGACTCGCAGCAGCATGGAGTCCCGCTTGTCCCCCGCCTCGCCCTTCTTCCCCGGCGCGTGGCGGTAGAAGCGGTCCTGGTTCGCCACCAGGTTGCCCAGGGAGAAGGCGATGAGCCCTCGCCGCCCGTCCGCCGTCGTGTAGCCCTCCAACGGCTGGAGCACGTGCGGATGGTGACCGATGACGGCCAGCGCCCCGGCGTCCAGCAGCGCGCGGCCCAGCTCGCGGTCCTGGGGGTTCGGAGTGTCGGCGTACTCGGTTCCCCAGTGCACCAGGACCACGAGCGCGTCACAGCGCGCGGCCACGGCTCGGACCTGCTCCACCGCCTCGTCGGTGGTGAGCCCCCGGTGCAGGCGGTGAATGGGATACGGCACGAAGGCCACGTGCGGAGCCTGCGCGTCCTTGGGATTGCTGAAGCCATTGAGCAGGCGCGTGAAGGACAGGAAGCCCACCTTCATCCCACGCACATCCATGAAGACAGGCTCCCAGGCCGCGGCCTTCGTCGCGCCCGTGCCCGTGTGGCGCAGCCCTGTCGCATCCAGGTGCCGCAGCGTCTCCACCAGCCCCGTGGGGAGCTGGTCCCTCGCGTGGTTGTTGCCGGTGGAGACGAGCTTCACGCCCGAGGCGGCGAGCGCTCGCGCCATGGCCGACGGCGCGTTGAAGAGCAGCTCCCGCGTCACCGCCTTCTTGTTGTCCGTGACGGGCGTCTCCAGATTGATGACGCCCACGTCCGCGGTGCGCAGCACGTCCGCGATGGGACCGAAGACATGGTCCCAGCCTTCATTGTTGAGCGACGGCGCCACGCCGCCCGTCGGTGGCACCGGCCCGGTGCGCGCGTGCAGCTTCGCCACCGTCTTCACTTCGCCGTGCGGAATCACATCCCCGCCGAACACGAGCTCGACATGAGTGGCGGGCGCGGCGGCGAACAGCAGCGGGATGAGCAACAGCGCGGGCGAAGGCACGCCCGCCACCTTAGTCCACCCTCTCCACGGACGCGGAATCCCTGGCCGTTGACCCGGGTGCTACAGGCCCCGCCCCGTGGACGCCGCTCCGGCACGGTGACGTCTCGACACCGCCACGCACCGCGTCTCGCGCTCGTCGCATGCAGCGCGCCCCATCCAGGGGAAGCGCCGTGCCTTCGCGCACGGCGCCATCCTCCGGTCAGCGTGCTCGTGGGCTGGCGTTCACCTCGACGAGCAGCTCACCGGGCGCCTTGCAGTAGACCATCGTGCCCCGGTTGTTGCGGATGACGTCACTGACCTCGAGCCCCTCGGCGCGAGCCCGCTCCTGGAACCCGAGCACGGTGGCCTCGTCGTCGACGAGGAAGCCGATGTGGAAGCCCTCCGGGTACTTCTCCGTGGGCGACTTGAGGCGCTGGAGCACGAGCACCAGGCCCTCGCGGTCCGTGAGGATGGCGATGGCCGGGGAGGCGCGGTTGCTGGTGTGCTCGAAGTCGAAGAAGTGCTCGAAGAACGTCGCGGTGCACTGGACGTCGGGGACCTGCAGGTCGATGTGGTTCAGCTTCATGGTGAGACCCTCGGGGCATGGCGATGCCCACAAGGCCGGGGGTTCTCATCCGTGAAGGAGGAACAAGCGCTCCCACCATGGGAGTGACCGGGGCTCACCGAACCGGTCCGCCGTTTTTCGACCGGGCGCGAGTATAGGACAGGACCGCGCACCAAGGCGAGGCAAGCCTCACCACCCGCCCCGGCACGCACCCCGTCGGTCAGAGCACCAGCGAGACGACGCCCGCGACGTCCGTGACGCCCTCCGCCGTGAAACACCCCAACACGTCCGTGTTGAGCAGCGTCAGCGTGCGCACCACCGTCGCGCCACGAACCGACCGCTCACCACCGTCCCGGTGAGGACGACAACGACCTCACCCGCCGGCTTCACGTTCATCGCGGTGGTGCCCGACGCGACGCTCACGGTGTCATCACTCCACTGGGTGTGAATCGTGGAAGTTCCCTGGCCGAACCCACAGCCGAGGATGCCATCCCCCTCCGTGGTGACGATGGCGGAGGGCAGACTCAGCGGCAACCCCGCGCACCCGTCGGTGCCGAGGGCGGAGACATGGGTCTGCCTGGCATCGTTGGTCAGACCCGGCTCGAATTCGGTGACTTCCGAACCCAGACACGCGAGGAGGGCGGTCTGCGCTTGCGCCTCCATCGTGGCGAACAGGGACAACACCACGAACAACCCAGACACGGACTTGAAGAGGATGGTGGACTTCCTGACGACTGCTCCCGCTCGAGGTGACGAACCCCCACGGACGTGAGGATGGCGCCAGTCATCACGGAGTCCGTTGCCGAGCCCACCCGCCGACAAGCGTGTTTGCCTTCACAGCCCCGAGAGAAAATTGGACTTGAAGCGTTCCCGGAAATGTCAGACCGACCCGGTATGAATCTCCCCGCGCGGCGCCATTCAGGGCGTCGCCAGAAGGATTGCCTTCGCCATGAATATGTCATTGATTTCCCTCGGGCTTCTGGTCGGAATGACAGGGGTCGGCTGCGCGGGTCTCGACGATGCCGAGGCGGTGGACTCCTCCGTGTCGACGGACGAGACCTCCCAGGTCACCCATGCCCTGGTCACCCATGTCACCGGCACCAGCCCGGTCACCTTCGTCACCATGTCGGGCAACGAGACGAAGCCATACAACCAGTCCGCCACGTCGGTGGTGGCATACATGCGGGACTCGACGACCGGGGCGTTCACGGCCTATCCGGGCACGGGCTCCGCGGACGGCACCATCTCCGTGCCGAACGTCCCTTCCGGCCGCATCTACCTGAAGCTGGGCTCGCGCTACCTGGTGAGCACCGGCCGCGCGTTCGACCTGGGCTCCACGGAGTGGGGCCGCGATGGCACCTTCGTCTCGCTGCCCACTCCCGTGATGGTGTCCGCCACCGGCCTGTCTCCCTGGCAGCCAGCGGACTTCCTGGACATGTATTCGTTGAACCCGGGGGCGTTCGGCCACATCAACGGCAACGCCACGGGGTTCCCCCTGTCGGGCGCCACGTCGCTCTCCGGGCTGAGCTTCGATTACGCCAACATGATCAACCCGGTGCTGCTCGACAGCGGCCAGGGGGATGTGTTCTCGCTGGCGCAGATGCGGTTGCAGTCGAGCGCGAATGGAGTGCCCTACCGCGCGATGCACAAGGTGCTCGACGCGAGCGTGACGCAGGTGGAGGGCCAGCCCGTCACCGTCAGCGGAACCTTCACCCAGCCCGTCGCGACAGGCACCTTCGCGGTGGACTGGAGACGCTCGGCCTTCGAAGCCATGCGCACCCAGGTGAACCCGGGCGCGGTCAGCACGTACAGCGAGATCTGGATGTCCGCCCGGCCGGCCGCGCTGAGCTCGGCGCTCGGGTCCATCAGCGGGTCGCCCGTGCTCGTGAAGCTCAATCCTGACTCGCAGCGGACCGACATCGTCACGGGGAGCATGACCTACAACAACCCGCTCCCGGCGACGTGGCAGAAGGTGGCGCTCGCCGCCGCGGGCTTCACGAAGAGCTACGCGCTGGGGACCGCGACGCCCTACACCATGAGCGTGGACATCCGCATGGACCAGGAGGCGAGCGCGTTCACCGCCGCGCCCGTGCAGCCCCTTGTCGGGCCGGTGCAGGCACCCCTGGTGAACACGCGCGGCGCGTTCCAGAACCTCACGGGCGTGGGGACTGACGCCTCGCTGCGCTGGTCGAAGCCGCTGGTCGGCACGGCCACGAACTACGTGGTGAACATCTACCGGCTGGGCACGAGCAACGGCTCCACCACCGCGACGCGCGTGGCGGTGCTGCACACGGATCTCCAGAGCGTGTACCTGCCCCCGGACGTGCTGCAGGCAGGCCAGACGTACTTCGCGGAGATCCAGAGCTGGCACCAGCCCGGCTCGGACCTCGCGACGAGCCCGTACAAGCGCTCGCTGCCTCGAGGCCGCGCCAGCGTGCTCACCGGCATGTTCAGCCCGTAGACGCTGAAGTTCTGGGGAGAAAGGGAGCCCGCTCAAATCCATCGAGCGAGCGTTCGACTCCGCGGGTTTCGAGTACGACTGACCACGGTGGGCGCGAAGCACTGCCCTTCGCGCCCACCGTGAAACCACCGTCAGCTCACAGCGGGCAGTTCGGCTCGCCGCCGCCGCTGACACCGGACGGGTACGTGATGGACCCGACGTACGACGGGTGGCACGGGTAGCACGCGGCCCCCACGTCGGCGCTGGTGGCAGCGCCCGTGAAGACCTGGTCCGACTGCCCCGCGCGCTTCACCGTCACCGAGTAGGGCACGGGGTTCTCCGACGACGCGGTCGGCGAGAAGCCCGCCGCCTTGAGGCAGATGTCATACGTGCCGTTCGGCGGCGTGAAGCCCGGGTTCCAGACGACGTTCTCCGGCCCCCGCCCACTCGACGCGTCCTGGTCCAGCTCGCCCCCATCCGTGCTCGGCCCAGGCCCGCGGTTGTCGTAGAAGATGATCTTCCCCGTCGGCGTCCGGACCACCAGGTCCGCATCCCCGTCACGGCCCCACATCGCGGTGACCTGCAGCGCGATGCCCCCACCACCGCCCGTGCACACCCCCGCGTTGCAGGTCTTCCCCGCCGCGCAGACGTTGCCGCAAGAGCCGCAGTTTTGCTCGTCCGACCACACGTCCACGCACTGCGAGCCACACTGGACCCGAGGCGGCGCGCAGGTCGCCGGCTGGCAGTAGTAGCTCCCCGGCGTGTTCACGCACTGCTGGCCCGGCGGGCAGTGGGCCGTCCCGTTGGTGCACTCGTTGATGTCATTGCACGTCCAGCCATCCCCCGAGTAGCCCGGCTTGCACGTGCAGGTGTAGCTGCCCGGCGTGTTCGTGCAGTAGGCATTCGGCGAGCACTGCGCCGTGCCGTTGGTGCACTCGTTCACGTCGTGGCAGACGCTGGGCTGGCCCTGACAGGTGTAACCCGGCTCCACCGCGCAGTTGGCGCTACAGCCGTCCCCCGCCCCGCGGTTGCCGTCGTCACATCCTTCGCCGGTGCCCACCATGCCATCACCACAGACCACCGTGTTCACGATGCTCGTCGCCTCCACCGCGTCCACCTGGAAGATGGCGAGCAACCCGGCGCGCAGCCTCACGTAGCGGTAGGGCGTGGGGTTGTTGAAGGACACCACCGTCGAGTGCGTCCCCAGCCCCAGGTCCAGCAACTGCGCCTGTCCCGTGGAGATGACCTGCATGTTCGTCCCCAGGAACTCCACCTGCGCGATGACCGCCAGGTTCAGCCCCCGGTAATAGATGCGCAGCGGCCCGGTCCCCTCTTCACCCGCGCCCATGTCCAGCGTGAGCGAGGCCCCCAGCAGCCCCAGGAAGCTGGCCGTGGTCCCATTCGGCGCGCCCACCGCGTTCTGGGGGTTGTTCACACCGAGCAGCCCGTCCTGCACCACCGCATCGGCATACGGGTCGCCCGCGAACGCGGACACCTCGCTCGAACTCTCAGCATCGAAGAGCACTTCTTCATCGGAGCTGGCGCCACACGCACCGAACGCACCGACAACGACGAACGCCAGGGCCGCGCTCAACCAGCGCGTCATAGACATACCGCGACTGACTTTCATGTTCTGCTCCATTCCATCCGGCTGAAGGGACGAAGCGCTCCGGTGAAACCATCCACCTCGAGCACCCGCCTTGCGTATGGAACGCATGAAAGGTTTTTCCGTGAGTTCCGCCCCCTAATTTACCTGCTTTACCCGTGTTCCACTCGACAAGCCAGACGGAGAATGGCCGCGCGGAGCAAGCCAGGCGACACCCTTCCCGCCCAAAGCATGACACGAAGTACGTGGGTGTCCTTAGCGCCCCGGGGCCTGGACAAGCCATGCGTCGGTCTCCACCCAGCACTGCGAGACAGGGTTCCCGTTGGACTCTCCACCAGCCCGCGCGGGGCGACACCCTCTCGCGGGCCGGTGTCTGTCATTTCTCGTGTCTCAAGGATAGGTAATGGAGCCGACGTAGCTGGCGAGGCCAGGCGCGCAATCTTCCTCAAACGAGCGCGCCGTGAACGTGCCAGTGAAGTCGACATCCGGCTGGCCCGGGCGCCGCACCTTGATGGCGTAGCCCAGGGGGGCCGCAGGCGAGGGTCCGGGGAAGAAAAACTGCGTCAGCAGGCAGACGTCGTAGGTGCCGCTCGGCGGTGTCCGGCCCGTGGCCCAGAAGATGTTCTCGGGTCCCCTCCCTCTTGAATCCACGTCCAGTCGTCCAAAGTCCGTCCCCGCGTTGGGGCCTATGTTGAGATAGTAGATGACCTTGCCCGTGGGCGTCCTCACGGCGATGTCCGCGTCTCCGTCCCGGCTCCAGGTCGCGGTGAACTGGAGATTGCCCGAGCCCACGCACACGCCCGCGGCACAGGCATTCCCCTCGCCACAGACGTTGCCGCAAGCGCCGCAGTTGTTGTTGTCCGTGCGCGGGTCGACGCAGACCTCGCCGCAGACGATACGGGGCGGCTCGCAAACGGGCTCCTCACACTCGAAGCCTCCGGGCGTGTTGACGCACACCTCTCCCGGCGCGCACGTGTCCGTGCCCAGCGCGCACTCGTCGATGTCCGTGCACACGCTCGGCTGCCCCGCGCAGGTGTAGCCCGGCTCCACCTGACAGACGCTGCTACAGCCGTCTCCGGAGAGCTGATTGCCGTCATCACAGACTTCGACGCCTCCCAGCACCCCGTCACCACAGAAGGGACGGATGGACGTCTCCACCGCGTCCACCAGGTAGAGCGCGAGCAGCGCGCCCCTCAGGCGCACGTACCGGTAGGGCTCACTCCCAGGGTACGTCGCCACCGCCACATGTGTCCCCACGCCCAGCTCCACCAGGTGCACCGGGCTGGAGCCAATGAGCGTCCCATTCGCCCTCAGGAAGTCCACCTGCGCCACCAGCGCCAGCGACAGGCCCTGGTAATACACTCGCAAGTCTCCCGTACCTTCCTCACCCGCCCCCAAATCCAGCACCAGCGCCGTGTTCAGCAGGCTCAGCAGCGTCGCCGCCTGCCCGTCCGGCGCTCCCACCGCCGCGCTCGCGTTGAGCACCGTCCCCGTCGTGCCAGACGCCACCGCGTCCGCGTACGGGTCCCACGCCAACTCCTGGCTCGTTTGCGTCACCTCCCCATCACCTCCGGGACGCTCCGCTCCATCGAGAGATTCCACGCCGCAAGAACCCAGCAACAACGCCAACGTCGCGCTCAGTCCCCACGACCACAGCGCGCTTGTACGGATACTCATGGGATGACTCCCCGAGGAACTGAATGAGACCCGGAATGGGCCACTCTTCCTCGCGGAATGAATCTCATGACCGCTCGCGCCCCACAGCTCACACACGCGACATGCTGGCTGGCAACGTCCTCCGGCCAGCAGCAGACATGTGCGAAGGGACAATGGACGGGAACCCAACCCCGTGTGTTTCATGATTCATGCATCAGCGGTGCGGGGCACGTCGCCAGCCTCCGAGCAGCGCCAGCGAGCCCGCAGGCGCGACTTCTCGCCAGCGCCTGCCTCCAGCAGCTCAATGGCTCCGCGAGACGAGCGATGCTCCGTCCATCCACCACCGGCCCGCGCGGGACACCATTCCCTCGCGGACCGGCGTCTGTCATTTCTCGGGTCTCATGGATAGGCAACCGAGCCGACGTAGGTGGGGTCTCCTGGGATGCACTCCTCGATGAACACCGCTTGGGTGATTGAGCCGGAGAAGTCGACGTCCGGCTGACCGGGGCGCCGCACCCGGACATTGTAGTGCACGGGAGCCTCTGGAGTGGGCTCCGGGCTGAAGAGGAACGCCATCAGGCAGACATGGTAGGTGCCGCTCGGCGGCGTCCGGTTCGGAGCCCAGAAGACGTTCTCGGGCCCATCCCCACCTGTGTCATCCACGTCCAGCGCGCCGAAGTCTGTCCCTACGTTGGGACCTCGGTTTTCGACGTAGATCATCCGCCCGGTGGGCGTCTTCACATAGATGTCCGCATCCCCATCCCGGCTCCAGGTCGCGGTGAACTGGAGGTTGCCCGTTCCCACGCACACGCCCGCGGCGCATGCCTTCTCCTCGCCGCAGACGTTGCCGCAGCCGCCACAGTGGTTGTTGTCGGTGTTCGGGTCCACGCAGGCCTCGCCACAGACGAGGCGCGGCGGATTGCACGAGGGCTCCTCGCACTCGAAGCCTCCGGGCGTGTTGACGCACACCTCCTCCGGCGCGCACGTGTCCGTCCCCAGGGCGCACTCGTCAATGTCCGTGCAGACGCTCGGCGCTCCCGCGCAGGTGTAGCCCGTCTCCACCTGACAGACGCTGTTGCAGCCGTCCCCGGAGAGCGGATTGCCGTCGTCACAGACCTCCACGCCACCCGGCACGCCGTCACCACAGATGGGCCGCAGCGACGTCTCCACCGCGTCCACCAGGTAGAGCGCGAGCACCGCGCCCCGCAGGCGCACGTAGCGGTAGGGCACGCTCCCCGGGTACGTCGCCACCGCCACATGCGTCCCCAGGCCCAGCTCCACCAGGTGCAGTGAACTGGAGCCGATGAACGTCCCATCCGCCTTCAGGAAGTCCACCTGCGCCACCAGCGCCAGCGACAGGCCCTGGTAGTAGACGCGCAGGTCGCCGGTGCCTTCCTCACCCTGACCCAAGTCCAGCACCAGCGCCGTGTTCAGCAGGCTCAGCAGCGTCGCCGCCTGCCCGTCCGGCGCACCCACCGCCGCCTGCGCGTTGAGCACCGTCCCCGTGGTGCCCGATGCCACCGCGTCCGCGTACGGGTCCCACGTCAGCGAGGACTCCTCGCTCGTGTACGTCAACGCACCGTCACTTCCCCCGGCATCGAGGGACTCCACACCGCAAGAGCCCAGCAACAACGCCAACGTCGCACCCAAGCCCCACGACAACAGCGCACCTGTACGGCTTCTCATTAAATGTCTCCCCAGAGGGATGGGATGAAACCCGGAATGGGCCATCCCCCTCATGGAATGAATCGCACCACTGCTGACGACTTGCTGCTGCTCACGACGCGGGGCCTTCAATCCGGCCCCGCGCCAGTCCTGGGCCTATTGGCAGACGTAGCTGCCCGGCGTATTCACACACACAGTGTTCGCGGGGCACGCGTGAGTCCCCAGCGCGCACTCGTCGCGGTCCACACAGACACTCGGTTCTCCCGAGCAGGTGTAGCCCGTCTCCACCCGGCAGATGCTGTTGCAGCCATCCCCGGAGAGCTGGTTGCCGTCGTCACACAGCTCCCCGGTGCCGTAAATCACGCCGTCACCGCAGATGGCCCGGCGGCGTGCCACCACGGCGTCCACGTTGAAGGGCTTTCCGGCCACGCTCCGGATGACGACGTAGCGATAGGGAATGGTCTGCGAATACCAGACATACTGCATGTCCACCCCCTCCCACCGGCTCCGCAGGTACAGCACGCCGCTCGAGAAGTAGCCCCCGTCCGCCGTCAGGAATTGCACCGTCGCCTGGGCGGACGAGCCCACGGGGCCCTGGGTGTAGACTTCCAGGATGCCGCTGGACTCCTGCCCTTCACCCAGGTCCAGCATCAACCCTTCGCCGGCCTCGCTCGGGAGCGTCGCGAAGACGCCGTCCGGCGCGCCCACCGCCGCCTGCGGATTGAGCACCAGCGCCGTCGTGCCCTCACCCACCGCGTTCGCGTAGTTCGGGTCCTCCAACGAAGACGTCACCGTGCCCGTGACGTCTTCCTCCGCGACCTGCTCGACGCCACACGCGCCCAACAGCAGACACGAAAGCACCACCCACGCAGAGCCACTTCCCATGCGCATCATTGAAGCCCCCCATCCCCGAGGCGGGAGAGAGCTCGGCATGAGCCCTCACTCCCCCGGCGAAGTGGGGCGGCAGACTATTCCTGGATTTCCTACTCTCGTCTGTTCAAGCCCGCATGTCCAAGCCAGTGTTGGCCCGCCAACAGTCAACGGTGTCTGGAGCGGCGCCAGCCTCCCAGGAGCGCCAGCACGCCCGCGAGCGCAATCCCTCCCGGAGACGAGGAACAGCCCTTCGCGGAGGCGTCCTTCGTCACACACGACACGGTGGCGGAGAGGACCAGGTCGCGCTCCTCTCCATCGACGGAGACGATGAAGGTCTCCTCCTCGAAGCGCTCCTCCGGCTGCACCTTCATGGGCAGGGACAACCCGCGCCCGTCGGAGAAGTAGAAGGAGGCCTCCTCCTCCGGCAGCAGCTCCTCGTCACACCGCCCGCCTTCGCACTGGACGAGCGGCCAGCCCTTCAGCGTCACGGGCTCGTCACAGGCATTGCGGACGGTGCTCGCGCCACAGGTCGCACGCGAGGAGATGACGAGGCACGGCATCTCCGACACCACGCTCTGGCGCTCGGTGATGCACTCACACTGCTCGCTCCTGGCGTGGGCCGCCAGCGAGCCACCCACTCCCGCCAGCAGCATCCATCCAAACCACGCGGCCCCAACGCGGGGCCTGAAAGTCCTCGCTCGCATCGTGTCTACCTCCGTCTCGAAGTCCTGGCCCCCCCGAGGAGCGCATCCTGCCGCTCGACGGGAATCAACGCCAAGTCATCGTTGCCGGAGGCAACTACCTGGGGCGGCTACTTGGTGCCGAAGAGGCGGTCCCCCGCGTCACCCAGTCCAGGCAGGATGTAGCCGTGCTCGTTGAGGCGCTCGTCCACCGCGCCGGTATAGACATGCACGTCCGGGTGGTGCTCCCTCAGGTTGGCCAGACCCTCCGGACACGCCAATAGACAGACGAAGCGCAGCGAGCCGGGCTTGCTCTTCTTCACCCGCTGGAGCGCCGCCACCGCGGAGTTGCCCGTGGCGAGCATCGGGTCACACACCACCACGTCGCGGTCCGCGAGCTGCCCCGGCACCCGGTAGTAGTACTCCACGGGCGTCAGCGTCTCCGGGTCCCGATACAGGCCGATGTGGCCCACGCGCGCGGAGGGCACCAGCTGGAGCATCCCGTCCAGGATGCCCTGGCCCGCGCGCATGATGGCCACCAGCACCAGCTTCTTGCCCTCCAGCACCGGCGCCGTCATGGGCGCCATGGGCGTCTGGATTTCCTCGTCACGGACCTTCAAGTCCCGCAGCGCCTCGTAGGCCAGCAGCAGGGAGATTTCCTGGAGCAGGGCCCGGAAGGAGGCGGTGCTCGTCTCCGCGCGGCGCATCAACGTCAGCTTGTGCTTCACCAGCGGATGGTCCACCACGGTGCAGTTGGGGAACTCCATTGCGTCCTCCCTCTTGGTCAGCGGTTGTCAGAACACCGTTCCGTCGCTCTCCACGCGAATCGGCGGCACGCCTCCGGGGCGTCGCTCGGCGGCCACCTTGCGCCCCGCCGTCCACGTCCCGCCCTGCAGCACCTTCGCCAGCGGCAGCTCCTCCGCGCTCATCCCCAGCCGGCCACGCACCAGCGCCGCCACGCGGTCCAGCAGCGCCACCGTCAGCGCGCGCCACTCGACGATGGGCTCCTCGCTCGGGTGCAGCGCCTCCTGGGTGAGCCGCGCGTCCCTGGGCACCAGCACGCCCAGGTCCACGAAGAGGCCGCCGTTGCGGTACTCGGGCAGGCCGGTGAGGCCGTCCAGCTCCACCACCCGGAGTCCCGCCTCCGCCAGCGGCTCCACCAGCGAGTACGTCAGCCACTGCGACAGCTTGTGGAAGGGCACCAGCGCGTCCACGCTCTCCACCGGGCCCAGCGCCGAGTGCGGCCACACGTCGCCCAGGTTCACCGCGTCCACCATGACGCGGCCCGGCCAGATGGGGCCCAGCGACTCCAGCACCACGCCCAACAGCTCCGAGCCGCGCACGCTCCTGCCCTGCGCGGCGACGATGTCGTGTATCGCGCCGGGTCGGGGCAGCACGCGCGACAGGCCGTGCATCAGGTGCAGCCGTCCCTCCAGCCCGTCCAGGGGATTCGTGTCGGAGACCTGGAGCCCGCGCGCCAGCGACTCGCGCGACAGCCGGCCCAGCGCCTCCGCGTCCGCGCGCAGCGGCCGGTCCGGGTCCGAGGAGAACACGCCGTCCATGAACATGCGGAAGCTGGCCACGGCCAGCCCCTCCGAGCGCGCCCACGTCGTGCCGCCCTGCTCGCGGTAGCTCCACTTGGGGCCGCTGCCCGCGTCCAGCAGCACGCTCACCACGGCGAGGTCCAGCTTCGCCCG
Source organism: Myxococcus sp. CA033 (assembly GCF_013336625.1). NCBI lineage: Bacteria > Pseudomonadati > Myxococcota > Myxococcia > Myxococcales > Myxococcaceae > Myxococcus > Myxococcus sp. CA033. The sequence goes on from NZ_JABUMU010000013.1 coordinate 21,881, forward strand.
CGCGCGCTCCTGCGGCGTGACGTCCTTGAGCCGAGCCTCCAGCTCCGCCACGCGCTGGACGCCGCCCGCGTCGAAGTGGCGCCAGCGGCTGTGCAGCGGGATGTCCAGCGTGGGGTACGCCTCGCGCGTCACCTCCAGCACCGTGTCCACCACCGTCGGCAGCCGCGAGGGCTCCACCCGGAAGTGGGACAGCTTGCCGGCCAGTCCCAGGTCCAGCAGTTGATGGCAGCGCTCGCGGATGGCGGCCGGCGTGCGCAGCCACGCCACCGCCGGGGACACGTCCGCCCTCGCCAACGGCCGCTCAGACATCGAGGCCCCGTCCCTTCACCTGGGTCAGCGCCGCGGCGTCCGCCACGGGCCCCTTCGTGAAGTAGCCCGCCGCCTTCTTCGCCTCCATCTCCACCTTCGCGTCGGCGGGGACCAGCTCCTCGGGGATGGGCACGCGCTCCAGGATTTCAATGCCCGAGCGGACAATCGCGTCGTGCTTCATGTCGCTCATCGACACGAAGCGGTGGATGCGGGTGATGCCCAGCCAGTGCAGCACGTCCGGCATCAGCTCCTGGAAGCGCATGTCCTGCACGCCCGCCACGCACTCGGTGCGCTGGAAGTAGGTGGCCGCGGAGTCGCCGCCCTCCTGCCGCTTGCGCGCGTTGTAGACGAGGAACTTCGTCACCTCGCCCAGCGCGCGGCCCTCCTTGCGCAGGTAGACGATGACGCCCGCGCCGCCCGCCTGCGCCGTGCGCACGCACTCCTCGATGCCGTGGGCCAGGTACGGACGACAGGTGCAGATGTCGCTGCCGAACACGTCGGAGCCGTTGCACTCGTCGTGCACGCGCACGGCCAGGGGGATGTCCTTGTTGGACACCGAGTTGATGTCCCCGAAGGCGTACAGCGTGAGCCCGCCGATGGGCGGCAGGAAGACGTGCAGGTCCGGGCGCGTAATCAGCTCCGGGAACATGCCACCGGTCTGCTCGAAGAGGCCCCGGCGCAGCGCGTTCTCCGTCATGCCGAAGCGCTTGGCGATGCCCGGCAGGTGCCACACCGGGTCCACCGCGGCCTTCACCACCTTGATGTCGCCGTTGGCGGTGAGCAGGTCCCCGTCCGGCTTGAGGCGGCCGGCCACCACCGCGTCGCGCAGCTCCGGCAGGTTGATGTGCGCGCGCGTGACGGCGATGGTGGGACGGAAGTCGATGCCCTGCTCGGACTGCGCGCTGAACGCCTGCGGCGCGACGGCGCCCCACGGGTCCAACGACACAATCCGGTCCGGGTTGCTCCAGGACGGGTGCGGGCCAATCCGCGCGGCCGGCGAGGTGTCCTTCAGGTCCGCGCGGTGGTCCTGCGGCAACATGCCGGCGGCCACGGCGAGCGCGCGATAGACGGCGTAGGAGCCGGCGTGCGTGCCGATGACGTTGCGATGCGCGGGCTCGGTGAGCGTGGCCACCACGGGGCCGCGGCGCGTCGGGTCCGGGTCACCCCAACGGATGGAGACGGCGTCCCCATCTGGATGCGAGGTGAGGCGGATGTGATTGACGGGCTTCTTGTCTGCCATGGGAGCGCCCTCCTTGCGGGCGCGTTTTGGAGCTCGAGCGAAGCGGACGAGAGGGGCGCGCGGGCTCAGCTCATCCAGGAGCCGTCGGTGCGCGCCGACCACTTGCGGGTGACCTTCTTGAGCTGCGTCCAGAAGTCGAGGCCGGACGGCCCGGTGATATCCCCGTGGCCGAAGCGCGACTCGCCGGTGCCGCCGAAGGAGAACGGCTCACGCGGGACGGGGACGCCCACGTTGACGCCCACCATGCCCGCGCGCACGCCCTCCACCACCGTCTGCGCCACCACGCCGCTGGTGGTGAAGATGGACGCCGCGTTGCCGTAGGACGACGCGTTCTCCACCGCGAGCGCCGCGGACAGCGTGGGCACGCGGATGATGGACAGCACCGGGCCGAACAGCTCGCGCCGCGCGGCCTCCATGTCCGGCCGCACGTGGTCCAGGATGGACGGCCCCAGCCAGTTGCCCTGGGCCCACGCGTCGCCCTTGGGACGACGACCGCGCCCGTCGAGCACCAGCTTCGCGCCCTCCGACGAGGCCTGGTCGATGGCCGTCTCCAGCCGCTCCACCGCGCCCTTGTCGATGATGGCGCCCATGCCCGGGCCCATCTCGATGCTGCCCGCGCGGCGGACGATATCCGCCAGCAGCGACTCCACGTTGCCCACCGCGAGCACCACGCTGCCGGCCATGCAGCGCTGCCCCGCGCAGCCGGTGAACGAGTCCACCACGGCCTGCGCGGTGAGCTCCGGGTCCGCGTCCGGCGCGACGATGAGGTGGTTCTTCGCGCCACCCAGCGCGAGCACGCGCTTGCCGCGCTTGCTGCCCTCCGCATAGAGGTGCCGCGCCACCGCGGACGAGCCGACGAAGGCCAGCGCCTTCACGTCCGGGTGCGCCACCAGCGCGTCCACCGCCTCCTTGCCACCGTGCACGATGGAGAAGACCCCGGCGGGATAACCCGCCTCGCGCATCAATTCGCCGAGCGCGCACGCGGTGAGGGGGACCTTCTCCGACGGCTTGTGGATGAAGACGTTGCCCAGCGTCACCGCGATGGGGAACATCCACATGGGCACCATCGCCGGGAAGTTGAAGGGCGTGATTCCCGCGACGACGCCCAACGGCTCGCGGCGCAGCTCACACGTGACGCCCCGGCTGACCTCCATGTGCGCGCCGCTGTCCAGGTTCTGCAGCGACAGCGCGAACTCGCACACCTCGATGCCCTTGAGCAGCCCGGCGCGCGCCTCCGCCACCGTCTTGCCCGCCTCGCTCGCGGCCAGGTTCGCCAGCCGCGCGAGGTTCTGCTCCAGCAGGTGCCGGAAGCGGAAGAGCAGCTGGGTGCGCTCGCGCAGCGGCGTGGCGGCCCACGAATCGGCGGCGGACCGCGCGGCCTCCACCACCTGGGATACACCCGCGGCGGAGGTGAGTGGAACTCGGCCAATGACGGTGCCGGTGTACGGACTGCGTACGTCCAGCAGCGGCGAGCCTTGAGGCAGCTGCCACTCGCCTCCCACCAGGTTTCGACACGGAACGACGCTCTCGGGAAGCTCTACGAACGACAAGCGCACCCCCAAAAAATTCAGGTGAGGACGTGCACCTCATCGTATCCGGGAATGCAGACAGATCGGCAACCCACCCCCCAGAAAGCCTGTCAGCGCTGCGGCCGAGTGTCCGGCACCCGAGCACTTCTCCTGTCGGAAACAGGACCGGCTCTCGCGAGGCTTCACCTGACTTCAATGCATGGCGTCATGATGGCCGCGACGCGTCATGAATTGAATGGGGGTGGGCGTGGACTCAGGTGGGAGACTGTCTTTCAAGCGCGCGCCGAGGGCCCGAGCCAGGCGCGCAACCGGGTGAGGACGGCGGTGTCCTCGTCGTCGTGGGGACGTCCCAGGGCGCGTGATTCGGCATACAGCGCGAGCGCGTAGTGGAAGCGCGCGGTGGCGGTCCGCGTGTCGCCCTGGTCCTGGTGCAGCTCGCCGTCCTCGGCCACGAGCCGGGCCAGCACCTTCACTCGCAAGGGGTCTCCGAGCATCCGCGAGGTGGAGGCGGCATCCACCATCAACAGCGCGTCGTACTCCATGCCCAGCGTGTCGAGCGCGGTGGAGCGCATGAGTTGGGCCGCGTCCGCGAAACGCTTCTCCTGACGGGCCTTGAGGAGCCGGGCCAGGGCGGCGGCGAACTGCTCGACGAGGCGCTCGATGTAGTCCTTGCGGATGGACATGGGAGGTGAAGGCTGAGGCCTGGGTGGAGGCGACGCAAGCGGTATGGGCGCGCCCACTCGGTGGGGTCCGTCGCCGACGGGAGCGCCCCACCCGGGAGGTCGTGGCGAAGCCCACATGCCCCGAGGACCGATGCGGCACGGCCTCGTGACGCGGGCCCCATGACAGGGAAGCCCCGCAACCAGCCCCCGGGTCCGAAGACCTCGCATAAGCCCGTGCCCCGCCGGGCCTTCGCGAAGAACACCTGCCTCGCGCTAACGTGCGGCGCCTTACTCACGGATGGGGCGGTGCATGAGTCAGAGCGGAAGCAGTGCAGAGGGTGCGCGCGTGCGGTGGCTGGTGGCCGGGGCCTTCTCCTCCACGCCCTCGGGTCGTCGCTTCCACGTGACCTCGGACACCTTCGCCAGCGAGCTCGCCAAGGCCGCCAGCCACGTGCGCTTCATCGTCCCGGACCGGCTCGGCGCCGAGGACACCTGCGCCCTGGAGCTGTCGTTCGAACGGCTGCGCGACTTCGGCGTCGCCGACGTGCTCACCCGCATCCCCGCGCTTCGTGACTTGCACGCGCTGCGCGACAAGCTCACCCCCGCCCTGTCGCCCGAGGAGGCGGCGAAGCGCGTGGAGGCCATCACCGGCCCGGGCCGCCTGCCCGAAGCCGTCGCCGCGGCCCTGCGTGACGCCGCGCCTCCGCCCCCTCCCGCCCCCGTGCCCACGCCCACGCCCGATGACGTGGCCCTGATGGAGACGCTGCTCACCGCGTCCGAGCCCGGTTCGCCGGCCACCGCGTCCCGCGCCGTCGATGCGTTCTTGAAGGCCCTCAACCCGCGCGCGCCGGCCTCCGCGTCGTCGACGTCCGCCCCCGCCACCGCCGCGCGCAAGTCCGTGAGGGATTTGCTGGACGAGACGGTGCTGCGCTGCGCGACGGACGTGCTCATCGCGGAGCCCGTGGCCCGACTGGAGTCCGCGTGGCGCGGCCTCAAGTGGCTGGTGGACCAGTGCCCCACGGCCGCGGGCATGGCGGTGGAGGTGCTGGACGTGAGCCGCGGCGACCTGCTCGGCGTCCTGGACGACGCGCTCTCCAGCGAGCCCTTCGACCGGCCCGACGCCGTCTTCGTGGTGGACACGAACGATGACGTGGCGGTGCTGGCCCGGCTGGCCGCGATGGGCGAGCGCGCGCAGTTGCCCATCGTCGTCGCCGTGGCGCCGTCGCTGTTGGGTCTGTCTCCGGACGAGCTGTCCCTGGGCCTGGAGGAGGGTCGGGAGCAGGTCTCCGAGTCGTGGACGGAGCTGCGTCAGGACGAGTCCTCGCGGTGGCTGTGCGCCGTCGTCAACCGCGTCGTCGTGGCCAGCGAGGCCCGGGCGAAGCGCGCGGCCTTCACCAGCCCCGCGCTCGCGGTGGCGGCGATGCTCGCGTCCAGCTTCCGCGACACCAGCGCCTTCGCGCGCATCTTCGGCCAGGCCGGAGGCGTGCGCGCCCCGACGACGTGGGAGATTCCCTCCGGTCGCGAGAAGGGCCTGTCCATCCCCACCGAGGTCTTCCTGCCCATCCGCGCGCAGGCGAAGCTGGAGGAGCACGGCGTGCTCGGCCTGGGCAGCGGGCGCAACGCGGACGCGGTGCTGCTGGCCGCGGCCCCCACGGTGTTCGGCGGCGGCTACGCGGTGCCCCTGCCCGCGCAGGTGCTCACCGGCCGAATCGTCCGCTTCGCGACATGGGTAAGGGACCAGCTCCCGCCCGGCTCCGGCAGCGCGGAGGTCTCCTCCATCTTCTCGCAGGCCGCGGAGGTCTTCCTCTTCCGGGGCGCCACCGAGGACGGCCAGCTCAAGGGCGAGGTCGTCTCCACCGGCAACGGCCACGGCGTCCACGTCACCGCCACCGTCCGGCCCGAGCACGCCGGCACCCGCTTCCAGCTCGCCTTCACCCTGCCGCTGCGCGCCTGAGCGTTCAGGCAGCCAGGCAGCGCTGACGCATGGCGGAGGAGAACTCGGGTTGTAGCGAGAGCTTCGCTACACTCCGCCCCGAGGTGCGCCAGACATGACGAGGAAAGACACAGGCGGACGGGACGCGGGCACGGGTCCGGAGGGCACCGGTACGCAAGACCTGGGCACCGGCCCCAAGCAGGACCTCTCCGGGACGGGGCCCGACGAGGCACGTCGCGCCGCGCCGCCCTTCTCCCAGATTGGGCGGTATCTGCTGCTGCGGCGGCTGGGCCAGGGCGGCATGGGCGTGGTGTACGCCGCCTATGACCCGGACCTGGACCGCAAGGTGGCGCTCAAGCTGCTGCATCCGGACGGTCGCCATGACCACTCGGAGGAGGCGCGCTCCCGGCTCTTGCGCGAGGCGCAGGCCATGGCGCGCGTCTCCCACCCCAACGTCATCCCCGTCTTCGACGTGGGCATGTGGGGCGACCAGGTCTTCGTGGCCATGGAGCTGGTGGATGGCGGCACGCTGGCCTCGTGGCTGAAGGCGTCGCCGCGCTCCTGGCGCGAAATCGTGACGCGTTATGTGGAGGCGGGCCGGGGCCTGGAGGCCGCGCACGCCGCGGGGCTGGTGCACCGCGACTTCAAGCCGGCCAACGTGCTGGTGAGCCGCGCGGGCCGCGTCTACGTGACGGACTTCGGCCTCGCGCGGACGATGGGAGACCTTCCCCAGGACGAGGAGCCCCTGACCGAGGAGACGCGGGAGGCGCTGGCGTCCTCGGCCGGTCGTCGCATGTTGGAGACGACGCTCACCGAGGACGGCCTGCTGGTGGGCACGCCCAACTACATGTCCCCGGAGCAGTTCCGGGGCACGACGTTGGACGGGCGCACGGACCAGTTCAGCTTCTGCGCCGCGCTCTATGGCGCCCTCTTCGGCGCGCGCCCCTTCGAGCCCGGCAGCCTGCGGGCGTATGCCTTCTCCAGCACCAGCGTCAGCGCCGAGTTGGAGCGCACGGAGTCGCTGGGCGCGCAGCGGCCCTCGGCGGCGCCCTCCTCGCCCGCGACGATTCTGGTCCCCGCCGTGCGCGAGCCACCGCGCGACTCCAAGGTGCCCGGATGGGTGCGCGACGCCGTGCTGCGCGGACTGTCGCTGGAGCCGGACGCGCGCTTCGCCTCCATGGCCGTGCTGCTGGAGGCGCTGTCGCAGGAGCATCGCCGGACGCTGCGGCGTCGGTGGGTGACGGCCGCCAGCGCGCTGGGCGCGACGCTCGCGCTGACGGGCGGCGCGGCGTGGCAGCAGTCGCGCGTGTGCGTGGATGCCGGGGCACAGATGGACGACGTGTGGTCACCCACGACGCAAGCGAAGCTCTCCACCGCGTTCCTGGCCACGGGCAGGCCCTTCGCGGAAGGCATGGCCCAGAGCGTGTCACGGGCGCTCGGCGACTACGCGGACCTGTGGAAGCGCCAGCGCGTGCAGGCGTGCGAGGCCACGCGCGTGCAGGGCGTCAAACCCGAGGAGCAGTTGGACCGGCAGCTCGTGTGTCTGGAGCGCCGTCGCAAGGACTTCAGCGCCACGGTGGAGCTGTTGTCGAGCGCGGACGCGGCCCTGGTGGAGAAGTCCCTGGACGCCGCGCTCGCCCTGCCCTCGTTGTGGGAATGCGAGGACACGGAGGCCCTGGCCGAGCGGCAGCGCATGCCCACGGACCCGCTGCGCCGCGCGGATATCGAACTGCTGGAGGAGAAGCTCTCCCACGTCCGCGCGCGGATGGATGCCGGCAAGCACCCGCAGGCGCTGGAGGCGGTGAAGGCGCTCGTCGCGCCGGTGGAGGCCACGGGCTATCTGCCGCTGCGCGCGGAGACGCGCTTCTTGAATGGCTGGCTGCTGGAGCAGGTGGGCGAATCACCCGAGGCCGCGAAGCTCCTGTCGAGCGCCGTGTTCGACGCGGAGGCGGGGCACGCGGACCGGCTGAAAGTCACCGCCCTCAACAAGCTGCTCTTCGTGGAGGACGGGCTGAAGCACTACGAGCCCGCGGCCCGCTGGGGCTCCCTCGCGGAGGCCACGCTGGAGCGGATGGGCGGAGACCCCGTGCTGCTGGGCGACGTGCGCGTCAACCAGGCCAACCTCGCCATCTCCCAGGACTTGTACGAGGAGGCGAAGACCCGCGTGGAGGAGGCCCAGGTCCTCTACGAGAAGTCCCTGCCCGCCGAGCACCCCAAGCGCGCGCGGACGACGTTCCTCCTCGCGCACGTGGTGCACTCGCTCGGAGACTCCACGCGCGCGCTGGCGCTGATGGAGGACGCGCTCCAGAAGACCACCGCCGCCATGGGCCCCCAGCACCCGGACGTGGCCCGGCGCCATGGCCTCTTGTCCATGACGCTGCGCGAGCTGAAGCAGGATGCCCAGGCGCTGCCACATGCCCAGGCCGTGGCGGACATCTTCCAGGCCATCTACGGCGCGGACAGCCCGAAGTTCGCGGAGGCGCTCGACGAGGTGGGCATGTGCCAGCTCGGCATGGGCCGCTTCGAGGACGCGCTGAAGACGTATGAGCGTTCGCTCGCGCTCAAGCGCAAGACACTGCCCGCGGACGACGAGAAGCTCCAGCCGTCCTACGACGGCGTGGGGCAGGCCCTGCTGGGCCTGGGCCGCGTGGGTGAGTCGGTGGAGCCCCTGCGTCTGGCGGTGACGTTCGCTTCCGCGCCGCCAGATGCGCTGGCGGAGTCCGGCTTCGCGCTGGCGAAGGCCCTGGTCCAATCGGGCCAGTCCCCGGAGGCACGGGGCGAGGCCACGCGCGCCCGGGGCTGGTTCACGGAAGCGGGCCTGGACGCGCGCGTGGGGGACGTGGACACCTTCCTCGCGGCCCTGCCCGTGCCCGCACCCGTGAAGCCCGCCCGTGTGAAGCCCGCCCGTGTGAAGCCTGCTCGCCCTCGCGGGAAATGAGGCACGCGACTGACGGGTGGCGGCCTTTCCGGGCCGTGCTACCGTCCATGGGGTGTCAGTGCCGCCGGATGACGACGAGATGAACCTGGATGCCACGGCCACGTTGACGCGGGGCCGGGCCGGCCAGGTGAAGATGGTGCTCAAGGTCCTCTCGGGCCCTGACTCCGGCAAGGTGCATCCGCTCAAGCAGGGCGTGTACACCGTGGGCAAGGCCCCCACGTGCGACATCGTCCTGGATGACAAGGCCGTGTCGCGCCAGCACCTCCGCCTGGAGGTGCATGACGAGCACGTGGTGGCCACGGACCTGGACTCGCACAACGGCTCCTTCTGCGAGCGGCTGCGCTTCACGTCCCTGGAGCTGCGCCCCGGCATCGTCATCACCCTGGGCACCACCGAGCTGAAGCTGATTCCGGAGGACACCCGCGAGCGCTCGGTGCTGCTGTCCTCGAAGGACCGCTTCGGCGCGCTGGTGGGCAACAGCCGGAAGATGCGCGAGGCCTTCACGCTGCTGGAGCGGCTGGCCCCCGGCGGCGCGGACGTGCTCATCCAGGGCGAGACGGGCACGGGCAAGGACTTGTGCGCGGAGGCCATCCACCAGCAGAGCCCGCGCAAGAAGGGCCCCTTCGTCATCGTGGACCTGGCGGGCGTGCCGCCCACGCTCATCGAGAGCGAGCTGTTCGGCCACGTGAAGGGCGCCTTCACCAGCGCGCAGGGAGACCGCGCGGGCGCCTTCGAGCGCGCGCAGAATGGCACCGTCTTCCTGGACGAAGTGGGCGAGCTCCCGCTGGAGCTTCAGCCTCGCCTGTTGCGAGTGTTGGAGCGCCGACAGGTGAAGCGCGTGGGCGCCAACGACTACCAGACGGTGAACATGCGCGTGGTGGCCGCCACGCACGTGAATCTGGAGCAGGCGGTGACGCAGGGGAAGTTCCGCCGGGACTTGTTCCACCGGCTCGCCGTGCTGCGCGTGAGCCTGCCGCCCCTGCGCGAGCGCCCGGAGGACATCCCGGTGCTCATCGACCACATGCTCCAGACGACGGGCCGTCCGCCCAGCGCGCTGTCGGACCAGACGCGCGCGCTGCTCGCCCAGTACCCCTGGCCCGGCAACGTGCGCGAGCTGCGCAACGTGGTGGAGCAGGTGATGAACCTGGGCGAGGAGGCCCTGCCGGATTTGGAGTCCTCCGGCGAGGGGAGCACCAAGGTCGAGCTGGACCTGCCCTTCAAGGAGGCCAAGGAGCGGCTCATCGAGGGGTTCGAGCGCGACTACCTGAAGAACCTCCTGGAGCGCTGCGAGGGCAATATCTCCCGCGCTTCCCGCGAGGCGGACATCGACCGTGTCTACTTGAAGAAACTGCTGCGCAAACACGAGCTGGATGCGGGGCGGGAGACTTAACGCCCGGCCGGTTTCCGGGTAGGTTGGCCTTCCACGCTCTCCCTGTGCCCAGGAGCCCCCCGTGAGTGTCACCCTGCCCCCGAACCTGGCGAGGACCCCCGTCGAGCAGTCGCGCACCGGAGTCGTGCGCGTGCCCGTCGCCGGCCCCTCGGCGGAGACAGAGACACAGCCCGCCGCCCCCGTCGCGAAGCTGGAAGAGCAGCCCGCTGACGCGTACGGCGCGCAGGAAGCCTCCCGGCAGGCCTGGTCCCAGCGCTTCACCGCTCCCGCCGCCGCGGGCGAGGTCTCCCCCGCAACGGCCCGGATTGTCAGCTGCGTGAAGGACATGGCCGAGGCCGCGCCGGCGCTGGGCGGCTGGGATGAGGACAAGGACCCGTCGGTCCTGGAGCAGACCAAGGACGCCAACTGCGGCTCCGCGGTGGCGGTGATGCTGGGCAAGGCGAAGGGCACCGGGACGACGGCCGCCGCGTCGGACCAGCAGACCATGGACGCCCTGGAGTCGCGCTTCACCGACGGCAACGGGACGACGGCGCACGAGCTGTCGAACATGATTGCCCACGAGGGCGCGCAGGTGACGCAGAGCGCCTCCACGTTCGACCGGGGGCTGATGGACGAGGCCCTGAAGCGCGACGGCAAGGCCGCCGTGCTGGTGGACTCCAACAAGGTGGACCCGTCGCTGAAGGACGCCGGCAAGGGCCGCGCGCACTGGGTCACCGTGGATGGCAAGGACGACCAGGGCAAGTACAAGGTGAAGGACCCTGGCACCGGCAAGACTGTCTCCCTGGATGCGGGCGAGCTGGAAGACGCGGTGGGCACCAGCTGGCGCGAGCACCAGGGCGGCGGAATGCTCGTCATCGACAAGGCCGAGGGCACCACCGAAGCGCAGCGCGCGGAGCAGGGTGGCCACAAGGTCGCGGCGCTCGGCAACACCGAGGGCGGTGGCTCCCGGTCCAAGTCGAACTTCGCCCGCGAATCCTCCTGACGGAGAGGTCGCGAGCGGAGGCCGAGACGCTGTTCACCTCCGTGCGGTTCGATCCGGTGGCGGACCTGGCGCTGCGTCCCCCGATGCTCCGCGCCTGAGCGCGGGAGTCGACTTCAGACTGAGGGAGAAGTCGCGAGCGGAGGCCGAGGCGCGGTTCACCTCCGTGCGGTTCGACCCGGTGGCAGACCTGGCGCTGCGTCCCTCGTCGTTCCGCGCCTGAGCGCGGGAGTCGCTTCAGACTGAGGGAGAAGTCGCGAGCGGAGGCCGAGGCGCGGTTCGACCCGGTGGCGGACCTGGCACTGCGTCCCTCGTCGTTCCGCGCCTGAGCGCGGGAGTCGCTTCAGACGTGGAGCATCGCCACGGCCTGGAGGCGCAGGAGCTGTTTCGCCAGCTCCTGCACGCGCTCCACTTCCGCGTCACCCAACGGCTTGCGCAGCGCGTTCTTGAGGTCCGTGGCGGCGCGCAAGAGGAACTGCCGCACCTGCGCGTTGCCGAGCATCGGATTGAGGCGGCGCAGGTGGCCCACCAGCGCGCCGAGCTGCGTCAGCGTCAGGCCGGCGACCATGACCTGCGTCGCGGTGCCCTCCTCGGGAGACAGCGCGACGGCGAGCTGCAGCGGCGACAGCAGGAGCGAGCGGGTGAACTCCGGCTCGCAGGGAAGCTGGAGGCGGGCGCACTCGGCCGCGAGCGGTCCGGTGTCGTGGCCGGAGATGACGGGCTGGATTCGCGCGGCCTCGTAGCGGGTCAGCACCTCTTCGTAGCGCGCGCGGGCCTGCTTGCCGGAAGGTGAGCGCTGGAACTCATCGAAGGCCGCGTGGATTTCCTGGCGGAGCGTCTGGAGCAGCAGCGCGTCGTCGGCGGTGACGGGCAAGCCGAGCGATTGGGCCAGGAAGTTCCGGTCATCGGACTGGACGCTGACGAGCCTCCAGAACTCGTACGTGACGGAGCTCTCGCTGAGGACCACCGGGAGGGTGACGACGCCCTGGCGGCCGGGGTTCTCCAGGAACGTGGCCAGCTTCTGTTCGACCTCGGTGAGTCCTCGGACCAGCCGTTCCAGCACGGCGCCGCGGAGCATGGCGCGGCCTTCGAGCGCGCCGCGTGCGTCCTCTCGGGTTCCCTCTTCCGCGACGTCGCGCTCTCGCGGGGACTCGGTGGGGACGGCAGGGGCCTGACGCGCGAGCTTCTCTTCCGGGAGTCGCGGCGCCTGTGAGGGATTCGAAAGGGACTGGGGGTTGGGCGCGGAGGGGGTGGTGCCTCGGGTGGTGCCGGGTGCCAGCCCTTCCGGAGTCCCTCGAGGAGAACCCCCGGCCAGTCCCTCCGCGGAGCCGCGCTGGGTGCCGGACTCCATCCCATCGCGATGGACGCCACCCTGCGCGCTGTCCTTGTCGCCCTCGGTGGGGCGGGCACCGGCGCGTCCTCCGGTGGCAGGCTTCCCGGTGGGTCCCTTCGCGGCGGGCTTGTTCGAGGACCTGGCTTCAGCGGGCTTGGACTGCTCGCGAGCGGCCTCTTCCCTGGCCTGCCGGGCGGGGACCCCGGGTCGGGGGACATTCTGGGGCCAGCGGACACTCATGAGGGCGAGGGGGCCGACGCGGGGGCGTCGAGGTGGCTCAGGTCAGGTTCTTCAGGTGGACGACGAGGTTGCTGTCACCACTTCCCAGCGTGCTCGCGTCGTCCTTGGGGATGACGTAGCCCTGGTCCGCGCCGACGTGCTTGCGGAAGAAGTCTACCACCGACGAGTCCTGCACATCCGAGGTGGTGGTCTTCTTGATGCCGTACGCGGAGCCGTCCGGTCCCTTGGCCTTCACGGCGTCGGGGGCGGAGGAGAGCAGGTTGTCGAGGGTTCCCGACTTCCGGCCACCACTCTCCGGCTGCATCGTCATGGAGGTGTTGTGGCCCTCGATGTAGCTGACGTCGTAGTAGGTCTGACCCATTCCGCCGTTGAACTTCACCTCACCGAGCGTGGCGTTCTTGCCGTCACCGGCGTCGCTGCGGAAGTTGCCGGACCAGCCCTCGGGGAACTTCACGGTGCGGCTCTCGCCGGGCTGGAGGGTGACGGAGTCGACGGCCTTCTCGCCCGCGTTCGGGGTGAAGTTCACGGTCATCGGCTTGTCGCCGTCGTTGTTGAGCGTGAGCGTGTTGCCGTCCTTCTTCACGCCGTTGGGCTGCGCGGCCTTCTGGCTCGCGTCGACCGCCGTGGCGCCCGCAGCGGGCTGCTCGGTGGGCGTGCTGGCGAGGGCCTTCTGCTGGGGGACGGGCGCGCCTGGCATTGGGGGCAGCATGCTGTCCGGAATGCCCGTCTCCGCGCCCAGGTCGGGCACACCGCCGAACTGCGCGCCCTCACCACCGAGGTCAGGCACACCGCCGAACTGCGAGCCCTCACCACCGAGGTCCGGGATGCCGCCGAAGGAATCGAGCCCGGCCGGCGGAGCGCCCGCGACAGCCTGATCCGCCAGCCCGCCCATGCGCGGCGCGCCCTCACCCATCGAGCCAGGGTTGCGCACTCCGCCCACCCGGCCCAGGGGAGCGGAGTCGCCGAGCTTACCCGGGCCGCCCTTGTCGCCACCGAGCGCCTGCGCCAGCTCGCCCAGGGACTGCACCTGCGCGGCGAGCATCTTCACGAGCTGCTGGAGACCCTCGGCGCTCTTGAGGCCACCCGAAGACTCGAAGCCATCCTTCTGGAAGAGCGACTGGACCGAGGACTCCTTCGTGCGCGGGGGAATCGCCTGCGACGACAGCTCCGTGCGGGCAGGGAGCGAAGGAGCGGAGAGGGAACCAACGGGGCGGGAGATGGGGGAGAGCGCCATGACGATGTTCCTCGGGGGATGGGTGGCGAAGGGACCGGGTGAGGTCAGCCGATGCAGGACCCTTGAGCACATGGTGTGCCAGGGTCTCCACCCAGGGCCGCATGGGCCAAGCCCCCGGAAACACGGAGGAAGCACGAGACGCCGAGCCCGAAACAGGGGCGGGCCTGATGACAGACGTCGGGGGGCTGATGACCGTGGTCATCAGGGCGGCGACTCAACGGGGCTTGGGCGAACGCGCTCCAGCAGTGAGCGCGGCACGAGTCCCAGAGTCGATACAGCGAGGAGCAGGCTCCCTCGGGCGCGAAGCAGCGAGCGCGCGGCTCCGAGCCCGAAGGTGCGCTCGCTAGTGCGTGGTCTCCTTGAAGCGCATCACATACGCCTCCAGGTACACGCTGGGCAGGTCGAGGTCGCCCGAGGGCTCACGCAGATAGCCACGGGCCATGTACATACGAACAACCCCGGTCGCGCCGCGACGGACATGCAGGCACACGGCGTCGACATCCCAGCGTCGAGCCATCGCCTCGGCGGAGTCGAGCAGGAGCTGCGCCAGCCCGGAGCCATGGAACTTCACGGCGGTGGCCAGTCCTCGCAGGTCCACTGCGCGAGGCAGCCAGGCTTCGGAGCCAGGAGCATCCGGGGGAAAGAGGGCCACGGTGCCCACGATTTCGCCCTCCACTTCGGCCACCAGCAACGTGGCGATTTTCCGACGGGCGGCCACGTCCCGCAGCTCCCGCTTTCGCTCGTCGGTGTAGACGACGTCGGGGAGCTTCTTCGCGTACTGCGAGGTGAAGGCTTCAATCAACAAGTCACCCACCGCCACGTCATCCTCGGGCCGTGCCTCGCGGATGACGGCCCTACCCACCAAGTCCCGGATGCTCATGCGCGCAGCCATTACCACGCGCACGTGTGACGCGCCTCCGTCCCGCGTCCCGCTCCAGTCCGCCCCTTAAGCGGAGGTTGAAGCGCACGTGAGCGAGTCATGCGACACCGACGACGCGGCTTCACGCTGAGCGAAGACTCGGGTGGGGCCGTGCCTGCCACCGGGCCAGCGCGGCAGGGCGAGGTGGCTTTCGCGCTTGTGCAGAGCGCTGCGCAATCCGCGCACCCCCGGTGTTGTCATCTCGCGCGGTTGCATCCGGCACACCGCTTGCCTTGGGGCGGCGCCATGATTTTCCACACCCGTCGACTCGTCATCCTCACGGTGCTCTTCGTCATGCCGGGCTCGACCTTCGCCCAGGAGAACGACACCCCCGGTCAGCCCCTGCTCATCGAAGACACGAGACAGGACACCGCGTCGTGGGGCACGGCGCTCCACTTCGGGTTTCACGGCCACTCCTTCGAAATGGATGAGGGCCCCACGCGGACGCCCGTGTTCATGGTGAACATGGAGCAGCAGTTGCAGCCGGCCTTGACGGTGTTCGGCGGCACGCACTTGGGGCTCGACATCAACGCCGTGGGCCTTCAGCTCGGCAGCCGCATCTACTTCAGTCAGCAGTCCTTCCTGGGCGCCTTCGTGTCGGCGCAGGCGAGCCACACCCTCTTCGACCTGGACGAAAACACGGAGGGGACTCGCACCTCGCTGAGTGGACTCGTGGGCTACGCCCATCCATTCGGGGACCGGTGGCACTTGTCGGTCAGCGCGGGAGCCCAGACCACGCATACCCGGACGGAGACCACGCGCGAGGTCACCCGCTGCTTCCTCATGATCTGCGAGACCACGGACGTGATGGAGAAGGTCGAGGAGCAGGAAGCAGTGGAGCCCCTCGTCCAGATGGCGGCCACCTTCCGCTTCTGACCGGGGCAAACCGCTCACCCTGGGTTCGTCAGAGATAGTCGCCGATGAAGCCAGGGAGCTGTTCGCCCAGGCGCTGCAGCAGGCCGCGGCGGCGCCACCCATCCCAGTGAATCTCCCGCGAGTGACGCAGGTCCTTCTCGAACGCGGCGGCGAGCCGTGCAGCCAGCGCCTCGTCCTCCACCACCAGCGAGCACTCGTCCGACGTACTCAGCGCCAGCGGGTCCAGGTTCGTCGAGCCCACCACGGACAGGTCCTCGTCCACGAGCATCGTCTTCGAGTGCATCATCGACAGCTCGTACTCCCAGATGCGCACGCCGCCCTCCAGGAGCCGCGCATACGTCGCGCGCTGCGCCGCGTGCACGGGCGCGATGTCGTGATGACGCCCGGGAACCACCACGCGCACGTCCACGCCCTGCTTCACCTTCTCCAGCAGCATGTCGCTGATGGCCTCGGACGGGATGAAGTACGAGTTGGCGATCCACAGCCGCCGCCGCGCCGCCGCGATGGTGAGCAACGTCATCCGCCGCGCGTCGGAGAGGAACCGGTTCTGCGTGCTCGCGACGAAGCCCGCGCGAGCCCCACCGCGCACGGCGAGCTCCGGAAACGCCTCCACCGGAAGGAAGTCCCCACCCGCCTCCTGCCAGTTCTGGGCGAAGGCCACCTGCATGTCCCGCACGACAGGCCCTTCGACACGCACGCTCATGTCCCGCCAGAACTCCTCCCCCTCCGCATCACCGAGCCAGCTCTTCCAGATGCCAAAGCCCCCGGTGATACCCACCTCGCCATCACGCACCACCAGCTTGCGGTGCATGCGCGTCTTGATGCGCGCCGCATCGAGTGACGGCAGTGCCCCCTGCATCGGCCGGAAGACGCGCACCTCGCAGCCCGCGTTCGACAGCTCCATCCCCACGGGCTCGAAGTTGACGCTGCCCAGCGGGTCCACCAGCACGCGACACGCCACGCCGGGATGCCGCTCGCGAATCGCGCGCACCAACTGCTCCGACGGCTCTCCCGGACGCCAGATGTAGCTGGCGATGTGGATGCTGGAGCGCGCGGCGCGAATCTCCGCCTCGAGCACGTCGAACACGTGCCCGTTCTCCACCAGCTCCACGCCATGCCCGGGGGCCAGCGGAACACCGAGCGACTGGAAGAACGCGAGCGAGCGCGTCTCTCCCGCTCCGGTGGGCAGAGAGCGCAGCCGGAGGTCATGCCGATGGTTCGGAGCAGGGCACCCGGCGACGAGCAACGCGACGAGCACGGAGCAGGCCAGCTTCACCGTCCGAAGCTAGTGGCTCCCCGCCCGGTCGGCACCTGCCACCGGACACACCCCGGGCCGTCCAGCCGCCAACACCTCGGGACGAGCACAGTGTGCGACGCAGGGCACTCGGGCCATGTGCCCGGTGGAGCCAGGGCCCGCGAGTGAGCACCCTCCTCGTCCGCACCCGGCCCGCGAGCCCCATGCCAAGACCGCCTCCGAGAGCACCTTTCCTCCTGAGCACCTGGCTCCTCGCGCTCCTGCTCGGAACCCCCTCCGCGTCCGCGTCACCAGGCCACTTCGCCGCGGACGCACCGCTGCGACGAACGGATCCGCGCGATACGAACGCCGAGGGGCCACGCGCGCCGCGCGACCCACGAAGCGCCCTCTCCCTCCGCGATGACACCACCTCCGCGGCAAGCCCCGACGGAACGCGCCTGCCCGGCATGAGCGGTGTCCCCGTCCCCTCGGCCCCGGAAGACCTCCCGCTGTCCACGGGCGCATGGGTCGCCCACGGAGGACTGGCCCTGCTGCCACTCAGTGGCGTGTGGGGCGCGACGCGCGTCGGCGGTGACACGCGCCTGGGCGCCACCGCGTCGGAGACCGCCGCTGGAATGCTCGCGGGCTACCTGCCCTCACGCCTGCTCTTCCTCCGACCCACCACGCCGGGCGGAGGACGCTGGGCGGACCTGGAAGTCGCCGCATTCGGCGGAGGACTCCTGTTCACCCCGCCCCTCGCCGCGCTCGGCACCTGGGGAATGGGCGAGCTCGCCTTCGGACGCAGCCAGGACCAGACCGACGCCTACCTCGGAGCACTCGGCGGAGCGGCCGCGGGCACCCTGCTCGCCGCCGCTGTCGACGGCCTGCTGTCCAAGCTGGCCGAGCCCAGCACCCGCCTCAAGAGCGCACGCGCCCTCATCGGCCTCGCCCTCATCGGCGCGGGTGCGACCCTCGGCTACCAATGGGCCGGCGGTGGGCCTCGCTCCAACCAACACACTCGATAGTTACAAGCGCGCCACACCACCGCTTTGAGCAGCGATGTCTCACCGGCTCGCTGCGTGCGAGTCTTTCCGGCAAAGCCACACGCCCAGAGCTATTCTTGATTTCTTAGTTGTTATCAATTGCGTTCAATACCATGCTTGCCGGGCCGTACAGACACGCAGTCTGGAGACACACCCCCATGTCGGCTCTCAAGAACCTCCGTGTTGCTGCCGCCCTCACCGCGCTCGTCGCTGTCTTTGGTGTGACCACCGGTTTCACGACCGAGGCCCCCAAGTCCGAGTGCGCTCCGTTCTGTTACAAGCACCCCATCACCGGCCAGCTCATCTGCACCGGCCCCTGCCCGTAATTCCCGGGGTCTAGACGTTCAAAGGGGCCCTGTCCGCTGTACGCGGGCGGGGCCCCTTTTCGTGGGACACGGCGGGACTGCGGGTGGCGCATTACTCCGTGCGCATCGCCTCCACGGGGTCCAGCTTCGCGGCGCGAGCGGCCGGATAGATTCCGAACCCCAGCCCCACGCCGCTGCTCATCGCCAGGGCCACGCCCACCGCCCAACCCGGCACCTCGGTGGGCAGGCCGAGCACCCAGCGCGCCAGGTGCGCCAGCCCCACACCCAGGGCGACTCCCAGCACTCCGCCGGTCAGCGACAGCACCACCGCCTCCGTGGCGAACTGCGCGAGGATGCGCCGCTTCTTCGCGCCCAGCGCCTTGCGGATTCCAATCTCCCGGGTCCGCTCCGTCACCGCCACCAACATGATGTTCAGGATGCCAATGCCGCCCACCAGGAGCGACAGCAGGCACACGCCGAAGCTGGCCACGGAAATCACCTGGGAGATGTTGTTGAACATCTCCGTGGAGCTCTCGTTGGAGAACACGAAGAAGTCGTCCGCCTCCAGCGGCTTCAGCCCGTGACGCCGCCGCATCAGCACCGTCACCTCATCCTGCGCCCGCTTCAGCACCTCCGCCGAGTGCGCCTGCACACTCACCCGGAAGTTGTTCAGGCCGTACAGCGGACGGAACGCCGTCAGCGGCATCATCACCGTGTTGTCCTGGCCGCCACCGCCCAGGAAGCTGCCCTTGCGCTTCGTCGTCCCCACCACCGTGAAGTTGCGGCCCTGCAGGCGGAACGTCTGCCCCAACGGCTCCATCCCCGGCCACAGCGTGTCCGCCAAATCCGGCCCGATGACCGCGACGCGCCGGCCATCCAGGTACTCGGTGTCCGTGAAGGCGCGGCCGGTGGCCACCACCACGGAGTTCGTCTGGAAGTACTCCGGCGTCCCGGACCACACGCCGATGTTGGCGCGCGTCTCGCGCTGCTGCGTGGACAGCTTCTGTCCACCCTTGGAGTCCTCCCCCGCCGCCGTCAGCACCGAGGGCAGCTCGCGGATGGCGTCCAGGTCCTCGAAGGTGAACCGGGGCCGGCGCGACAGCTCCGCCAGGGACAGGTTGCCCGCGCCGAAGGGCAGCCGCTGCACCTGGAAGCAGTTGGCGCCCAGCTCGGACAGGTTCTCGTTCACCTGGTTCCGCAGGCCCTCGATGAGCCCCATCATCGCCACCACCGTGGTGGCGCCGATGACGATGCCCAAGAGCGTCAGGAAGGAGCGCAGCGGGTTGGAGACGAACGTCCCGAACGCCAGCCGCAACGTGTCCAGCAACGCCATCATCGCGGTGTCTCCTCAGTCATGGCGGAGCGCTTCCACGGGGTCCAGGTTCGCCGCGCGCGCCGCGGGCCAGATGCCGAACAGCAGGCCCACCGTGGCGGCGAAGCCCACGCCCGCCACCACCGTCAGCGGCTCCACCGCCGCCGCCAGCGGCGTGATGAACGACACCGTCTTCGCCAGCCCCAGCCCCACCAGCGTCCCCAGGGTGCCGCCCACGGCGGACACGCTGGAGGCCTCCAGCAGGAACTGGATGATGATGGTGCGCTTCTTCGCCCCCAGCGCGCGGCGCACGCCAATCTCCCGCGTCCGCTCGCGCACCGACACCAGCATGATGTTCATGATGCCGATGCCACCCACCAGCAGCGTGATGAGCCCCACGCCCGTCGCCGCGCCGTACAGCGCACCGGTGAGCTTGGCGTACATGTTGGCGAGCTGCTCGGGCCGGTTGATGGCGAAGTCGTCCTTCACCCCGGGCGGCGTCCCGCGTGCGCGGCGCAGCGCAGCGGTCATATGGTCCACCACGTCGAGCGTGTTTTCGGGCGAGTCCACCGACACCATGATGTTGGGCGAGTTGCGCTTGCCGAAGTGCTCCTGGAAGGTGCGGTACGGAATCAGCACCGTCATGTCCTGATTCTCACCGAGCACGGTGCCCTTGGGCTCCAGCGTGCCCACCACGCGGTAGGGCCTGCCCGCCAGGAGGATGCGGTGGCCCACGGGGTCCAGCCCGGGGAACAGCGTGCGCGTCAGCTCCGCGCCGATGACGACCACCGGCGAGCGCGTGTTCACATCCGCGTCGGTGAGGAAGCGCCCCTTGTCCACGGTGTAGGAGGAGATGATGGAGTAGTCCGCCGTGGTGCCCGCGGCCAGCACGCCCGTCATGCGCCGGTCCAGGAAGCGCACCTCCGCCCTGTCGTAGAAGATGGGCGCCGCCGCCACCACGTGCTCCGAGGACTGGAGGATGGCGGGTATCATGTCCACGGTCAGGTTCTTCCGGTTGCGGTACTCCCACCAGTCACCGCCCATGGCCCAGGGGAACTTGGACACCTGGATGGTGTTGGCGCCGATTTGCGCGAGCTGGTCCGCGAAGGACTGGTTGATGCCCTGGATGATGCCGACGATGGCCAGCAGCGTGCAGACACCCACGCCAATCCCCACCGTCGTCAGCACCGTTCGCAGGCGGTTGGCTCGCAGCGAAAACAGCGCGATGCGCCCGCCCTCCCACACGTCGACCCTGATGCTCACGTGAAACACCCTCTCGCGTCGGCGGTGGCGCCGCACCGGCGGCACGCTCCGGTACCACGCCCTACGCCGGAAGCGGGGCGATGATTGCACGGAGATTTCAGCCCGCCACCTGTCTCCACCCGCGCGCCAGTACAACCACCGCCTGATCCACTTCTTCCGGGGAAGTGTCGGGCCCCAGGGAAAGGCGCACCGCGCCCAGGGCGTCCGCTTCCGGGATTCCCATCGCCCGCAGGACGGGCGAGGCGGACTCACCCCCATCGTGACACGCCGACCCCGTCGACGCGGCCACCTCCGGCGTCGCCGCCAGCACCGCTCCACCCCGCACCCCTGGGAAGCGCACATGGAGCGTGTTGGGCAGCCGCTCGGCCCCCTGCCCGCTCAAGGTGACGCCCGGCACCGCCTCGCGAAGCCCCGCCCACAACCGCTCCCTCAGGGCCCCGAGCGCCGCGCTCCCACCCCGCGCCAGCCGCCTGCCCGCCAGCTCACATGCGACGCCCAGCCCCACCGCGTACGGCACATTCTGGGTCCCCGGCCGCAGCCCGCGCTCCTGGCCTCCGCCGAGCGTCACCGCGCGCAGCGGCGTGCCCTCGCGCACGTACAGCGCGCCCACGCCCTTGGGGGCTCGCAGCTTGTGCCCCACCAGCGTGAGCAGGTCCACGCCGAGCACATTCACGTCCACCAGCACCTTCCCCACCGACTGCGCCGCGTCCGTGTGTACGGTGGCGCCGTGACGGTGGGCCCGCGCGGCGAGCTCCGCCACCGGCTGCAACACACCCGTTTCGTTATTGGCATGCATCAGTGACACGAGTGCGGTTTCCGCGCCCTCCGCGTCCAGCGCGCGCTCGGCGTCCTCCACGCGCACGCGGCCCTCGGCGTCCACCGGCAGCCACGTCACGCGCCAGCCGCGCCACTCCAGCGCGTCGCAGGGCAGCGTCGTGGCGGGGTGTTCGATGGTGGAGGTGAGCAGGTGGCGCCGCTCCGCGCGAGCCTCGGCGGTGCCCCGGATGGCCAGGTTGTTGGCCTCCGTGCCGCCGGAGGTGAAGAGGATTTCGGAGGGCTTCGCGCCGATGAGCGCGGCCACCTGCGCGCGCGCCATCTCCAGTGCCTCATGGGCGCGGCGTCCGTACGGGTGCGCGCTGGACGGGTTGCCGAAGTGCTCGCGGAGGTACGGCAGCATGGCGTCCACCACCTCCGGGTCCACGGGGGTGGTGGCGTTGTGGTCCAGGTACAGCGGGCGCTCGGGGCTCATGGCCCCGCAGGATTACGGCAGCACCGTGACGGTGTCTCCCTCCAACCGCACCGGGAAGGCCACGGTGTTGGGGTGGACCGTTCCCTCCTCGACGATGTCCCGGGTGTCCACGCTGACCTGGAACGAGTACGTGCCGTCCGCCACGTCGGTGATGTCCACCCACTGGCACGGGGTGTCGAGCGTGTAGATGTCCGACCAGCCCGCGGAGATGCCCATGGGCTCGTGGAAGGTCGAGGCCGCCGCGTCCGAGCAGTAGCTCTGGACGTCCACCAGATAGTAACCCTGCTTGCGCCCCGTCATCACCGCGTTGCCCGCCGAGTCGCGCAGCTCGTACGCGGCGAAGTTGGTGAGGTGGTCATGCCCGTGGCACTCGTCGAAGACGTAAAGGTCCGGGTTCTCCTCGATGGGCGGGAGGACCGCGGCCTTGTTGCCCAGGTTCTGGATGGAGGTGCTGAAGCGCAGGAGCTTGCGGCGACCCGGCGCGAGCACGCACTGCTCCTTCACCTCGCAATCCTCCTCCTCGAAGTTCCTCCACACCACATGCACCGTGCGCTCGAGCACGTCCTGGTCCACGGTGAGGTCCGGCTTGCCGTTCACCTCGTCCACCTGGAGTCCACAGGCCTGGGGCGACGGCAGGTGCGGTGGCGTGGCGGGCGTCGCGGGCACCTGCCCTCCGGCATGGATGGACACCTCTCCCATGGGCACGTCGAGGATGTCCCCGAACTCGGTGGTGGCCACCACCAGGTCATCGTAACCGTCGCCGTTCAGGTCCCCGGGCACCGCGATGGAGTAGCGCCGGTAGGTCCCATAGCCGCTGGGGACCGCGTCCGCGCGCGGCCAGGCCCAGACGGGGTGCATCGACTGGGAGATGCCGTCCTTCGGTGAGAAGAGGTACAGCCGTCCCGAGGAGTGCAGCACGAAGTCGTTGCGCACGCCGTCCCCATCCATGTCCCCCACGGAGGCCAGACCGGCGAAGCTGCTGACGTAGGGGAACGCGGGGTCGCCCTGGGTGGACCAGGCGGGCGTGGGGGAGAAGGTGCCGTCCGGCTGGGAGAAGTGGAACTGGAACGGGCCCGACTCCGAGAACGCGAAGGTCTCCGGATGTCCGTCGCCATTCAGGTCCGGGTGGAGGTTGCCGCGTCCGACCAGGGTCTCGATTCGCCAGGGTTCGGCGGAGATGGGGCCGTCGCACGCGAAGGCGCTCCCGGGCTTGCAGCCCAGGAAGTAGCCCAGGTTGCCACCGCCAAACCCCAGCGACACGTCCTCGGCCCCGTCTTTGTTCAGGTCTCCCACGAACGAGGCCCTCAAGTACCCCGTGCGCGTGCGAGCGAGAGTGAACAGACCGCCCTCTCCTCCCGCCCCTGGCGTGGACAGGTAGAAGCGCTGCGAGGCGCTGTGATTGGCGACGAGGTCGTCGAGCCCGTCGCCATTCAGGTCCACGAACAAGCTGTTCTGGAAGGTGCCATTGCCTGGCACGCGAAAGGACGGCGCGGACAGCATCGCCGCCAGGTCCGCCTGGCCCAGGAAGACGGAGACGCCGTAGCGGCCATACACGAGCAGGTCCGCGTAGGCATCTCCATTCACTTCGCCGGACTCCACGCGGAGCTGTTGTCCGGAGGCGTTCGGGTGCGTGTTCTGCCAGCTCAGCGCGGCGGACACGGCCTGCGTGGAGAAGAACTTCTCCTGCCCCACGAAGATGGACAGGCGTCCCGGGTTGCGTGAGCTGACGAGCAGCTCCTGACAAGCCTGCGAGCTCACCGCCAGATCCTTGCGACCATCTCCATCGAAGTCCGCGAGGGCCACGGAGCTGCCGAAGCACTCGTCGGGGAAGCTTGGGTCCGCCTTCACCTGCCACAGCGGCGTCTCGGAGAGCGTGGGCTTCGGCACAGGAGGCGGCTCCTCGTCCTTGCAACCCACCAGCGACGACAGCAGGCACACGACGACCAGCGACCTCGAGGACACACGCATGAGCGACTCCTCTGTGACCAGGAACAGGATTGAAGGCAGACGCATCGCGGGCGTTCCTCTCGAGCGCCGGGGGGTAGAGGGGCCCAAGGCTATTCCCGCGGCCCCGCGACTGCTGCCAGATGCTTGTCCCATGACCAGCATCTCTCCACGCGCCAGGCGTCTGTCATCTCGCCAACGCGACCTGTGGGAGCGCTGGCACATCACGCGGACAGCGCCCAAGTTCGCGCGAACCCTTCGCACCGAAGGGCCTTCTCGCGAACATGGCTCCGTCCGCCGCGCCCACGTCTCCGGATGCAGCGCCTGCCGCGTTCCCCGCGTTCACCCGCGCACAGAAGGTCTTCACGATGCTGGGCGCGCTGCTCGGGCTGCTGCTCGCGGCGCTGGACCAGACGATTGTCGCCACCGCGGGCCCGGCCATCCAGGCGGACCTGGGGATTTCTCCGGCGCTCTACCCGTGGCTCACCACGTCGTACCTCGTCGCCTCGACGATGATGGTGCCCGTGTGGGGGAAGCTGTCTGACCTGCTCGGCCGCCGCGCGGTGCTGGCCGCGGGCATCGTCGTCTTCCTGCTCGGCAGCTTCCTGTGTGGCGTGTCGCGCTCCACGGTGTCGCTCGTCCTGTTCCGCGCGGTGCAGGGGCTGGGCAGCGCGGCGCTGTTCACCGGCGCACTGTCGGTCGTCGCCGACCTCTTCCCGCCCCGCGAGCGCGGCAAGTACCAGGGCCTGTTCGGCGCGATGTTCGGCCTGTCGAGCGTGGTGGGCCCGCTCGCCGGTGGCTTCATCACGGACCGGCTGGGCTGGCACTGGGTGTTCTTCATCAACCTGCCGGTGGGCACGGTGGCGCTCGCGCTCGTGCTGCTGCGCATGCCGAAGCTGCGGCCGGAGGGCGTGTCCCGGGGGAAGCTCGACGTGACAGGCGCGGTGCTGCTCGCGCTGGCGGTGGTGCCGCTGCTGCTCGCGCTCAGCCTGGGACGGGGCTCGGACCAGGTGGCCCATGGGGGCGGCTGGGCGTGGGGCTCATGGCAGGTGCTGGGGATGTTCGCGCTGGCGGCGGCGGGCACGGCGCTCTTCATCCGCGAGGAGCGACGCGCGCGGGAACCCCTGTTGGACTTGAAGCTGTTCCGGCAGAGGACGTTCGGCCTGGGGAACGCGGCGGTGTTCATCATCGGCGCGGTGTTCCTCTCGGGCGTCGTGTTCCTTCCGCTGTTCATGGTGAACGTGGTGGGGCTGTCGGCGACACACTCGGGGCTGACGCTGACGCCGCTGACGTTGGGCGTGGTGGCGGGCAACGTGCTGAGTGGACAGCTCGTGTCGCGCCTCGGCCGTTACAAGGGGCTGATGCTCGGCTCGCTCGTGTTGCTGATGGTGGGCTTCACGGTGATGGGCTTCACGCTGACGCCGGACTCCACGCAGGCGGAAGTCACGGTGAAGATGGTCCTCGTGGGCGTGGGCCTGGGGCCGTCGATTCCGCTCTACACCCTGGCCATCCAGAACTCGGTGTCACCGCAACAGATTGGCGTGGCCACGTCGGCGGCGACGTTCTTCCGACAGCTCGGGATGACGCTGGGCGTGGCGCTGATGGGCGCGGTGTTCGCGACGACGCTGTCCCATGAACTGGGGACCCGCGTGGCCAGCGCCACCGAGGGACTGCCACCCCAGCTCCGCGCGGAGCTGGTGTCCGAGGTGCCTGGCGCGGGAGGCGAAGGGGGCGCGGCGCGAACGGCCTTCCACGCGGAGGAGGTGAAGCAGCGGGTGCGCGCGGAGCTGGAAGCCGAGCGTCAGCGGGTGAAGGCGTCGGACAGCGCGGTGGCGGGTGTGGACGCCCAGGAAAAGCGTGCGCTGGAGGCCGTGGACCGGACGGACCGGGCGCTGAAGGAGTCCTTCACGCGCGCGGTGAAGGCGGTGTACCGCTGCGCCATCCTCGTCGCGTTGCTCGCCTTCCTGGTGACGCTGCGACTGCCGGAGCAGCCGCTGCAACGCGGGAGGGTGCGGACACCGGCGAAGTGAAGGGCGCTCACGCGAAGGTGCGCGCGGAGGACTCCGATTCGAGCGTGTAGATGTGCACGGGGTGGGGCACGCCCTTGACGGGGTGGTGGCCCAGGTCCTTCACGCCGCCGCGGTAGTGGGCGACGAAGGACTCGGAGAGCAGCACGGGCACGTTGTGCCCCGCGCACAGGCCGGCGATGCGGCTGGCCAGGTTCACCGCGGGGCCAATGACGGTGAAGTCGAGCCGGTCCGAGGCGCCAATGTTCCCGTACATCACATCGCCCACGTGGAGCGACGCGCCGAACTCGTAGGGCGTCAGGCCCTCGCGGCGACGGTTGGCGTTGTCGCGCGCGCAGACGGCCACCGCCTGATGGATGGTGCGCGCGGCGGCCTCGCACCGCTCCTCCACCGGCGAGTTCTCGTCGATGCGGTAGATGGCCAGCACCGCGTCGCCCATGAACTTGAGCACCTCCGCGCCGTGAGAGTGGAAGGCGCTGACCATCGTCTCGAAGTAGGCGTTGAGCAACTCCAGCAGCGCATCGCGAGGCAGCGCGTCCGACAGCGCGGTGAAGCTGCGCAAGTCACTCAGACAGATGACGGCGGACGTGGTCTCTCCGTCACCGCGTCGAATCTGTCCCTGGAGGATGCGTCGGCCGGTGTCGCGGCCCAGGTACGTGTCGAGCAGCACGCCCGTCATGTCCCTGCGAGCGATGACCTCCAGCACCAGTTCGAGCAGCGGATGCAGCGCCTGGAGCATGGCGCGGTGTGCGTCGGTGAAGCCTCCGGGCGCGGACGTGGACCAGGAGACCGCGTGGCGCGAGCCGTCGCTGAAGCAGACGGGCAGCGCGAGGTACTCGGTGAGGCCCTCCGCGCGCAGCTCGGCGAACATGGGGAAGTCGTCCTCGCCCAGAGGCGTCTCCAGCCGACGGTCGATGATGGGCAGCCCTTCTTGCAGGGCCTTGAAGGGGCTGCGCGAGAAGGCGGGCAGGTGCTGGAGGCCGTGGGGGTGGACCTCCGTGGTGCCGTGTTGACCGGGGCGCCAGCGGAAGCTCTTCGCGTGGAGGAGGGGGTGCAGCGTGAAGAGGACGATGGACACCCGGGACAGCGGCACGCCGAGCGCGAACAGGCGCTCGCACAGACCTTCGAGCAGCGGGGCGGGACTCGCCAGCCGCCTCGCCTCCGAGGTGAGCCAGTCCATCACTTCCCCGGCAGGGGTATCGCGGCGAGGCCGCGAGTCTCCAGCAGTCACAGTCACGAAGCACTCACCACTTCCCCGGCGGGGCCGTGCCGGGAGAAGCGTCACGGAACCATGACGTCACCAGGGCGTCAACGACGTGCCAGGGGAGCGGGCAGCCAGGTGCCCGCCCTCGCCCCATCCCGGACTCAGGGAGGAAGGGGCCTCGATTCGAGCCACACGTCGAAGGCGGTCGTCGCGAAGAGATGACCTTCCGCGAGGTGCTCCAGGTACTTCGCGTCCGTCACCTCGACGGCCAGGTCGAAGCGGTGCATGCGCGCCCAGGCGGCCTCCAGGAACAGCCACCGCCCCTGGTCCTGGAGGGGAGAGATTTCCTCGAAGGTCTCCCGGAGCTTCTCCTCGCCGACGTCGTTGTACCGCTCCAGGACGGAGGTGCGCTCCACGAAGCGGGGCGTGTGCCGGGCATGCCACTTCGCCTCGAAGACATTGGCGTTGCCCGCGTCCTTGTGGAGCGACGAGGGCGCCTTGGCGGCCTTCTCCGCCAACGCGAGGTGCGCGTCAGCCACGGCGGGTGGCGCGCTCCTCACGAGATAGAGGGTGTCGCCCGCGCGCTCCTTCGCGTCGAGGAGCAGCATCAGCGCGAAGGACCGGGTGTTGGCGTAGTCCGTCAGACCTCCCGCGAACCCCGTCAGACACTGGAACGTGACCTTCCGCTCCTCGACCTTCCCCACTCGAACGTAGAACGCCTCGGACATGAGCCCCTTCTGGGATGAGTCAGCAGGGGCGGCATCCTAGGCCATGATTGCCACCTGGATACAAAAGCAAGTGACACAGCATTCGAGAGAACCCGCGCGAACGAGCCTCAGGGTCAGAGCTCCGCGAACAGGTCGACGACGGCCTGGGCCAGCAAGGCGCGCTCCTCGTCCTCATGGCTGGCGGCATACGTGAGGACATCCTGGACACCCTTCGAGTGAGCATTCCAGAAGAGCGTCAGCAACCTGTCGCGAAGTGCTCGCCCGTCCTCTCCAGCAGCCTGGAGCGAAGCACGGACAGCATCGGTCCCCACCAGCTTGACGTATACGAACAGGTCGAAGCTGTCCTTGGCCTTTTCGGGTCGAAGCTCGCGTTTGGCGCGCTCCTTCATCGAGAGGAAGCCCGCGGCATCGGGCAATAGAATCGACAAGGACTTGCCACCCACCTTGAGCGATACGAGCCGACGCCGACCCAGCGCGATACGTGCGTCTGGAAGCGGCGTCATCCGCGTGAGGCGCTCCGAGACCTCGCTGCCGTCAGGCGCGAAGAGGTCCAGGTCCATGGTTTGTCCACTCGGCAGGGTCTTCGACCAGCGGAAATCTCGCGCTTCCCTCTTGAAGCCCCTCTCCCTGAGGACCTCCAGAAGCCGCCCCGCCATGAACTCCGACCCATCCAGGTCGAACAACAGGTCTGGCTCGAAAGAGAAACCTCGCTCGACCACGGTACCGGTGTCCGTCTCGACAGAGATGACTCCCGTGCCACCTCGCAGACGAGACTCCATCGCGAGCACCTGCCCTCCAATGAGCATCACACTGAAGGAGAGGTCCCCCAGGTCGAGCAGCAGTTCTCTCAACTCCTCCAGGATTTCATCGAAGCGCTCTTCGTCCGTCACGATTCCCCTCAGGAGACAGGCAGCGCCCGCGCGAAGCGCTTGAGGAGTTCCTCCGCCTGCTCGGGTCCCCTTCCACCACTGTGCTGGAAGTCCACCGTCAGTTGGGGCAATGCAACACCAGGGCCGTGCCGCAAGTGTCGCTGGGCGAAGTAGATGCCCCCTTCTTCTGTCTCCGCGGCGGGGTCCGCGCGATGAATCAAGAAGTTGTGCGGCGTCATCCTGCGCAGGCCGAAGGCGCTGATAGCGGCATCCAGTGAGCCGGAGAGATAGAGCGCATGGGGTACGCCCGAGACGAACCGCTCCTCCGGCTCCAATGCACTGGCCAGCGTGAAGACGGCGCGAATGCCCTGGGACACCAGCTTGAAGTACCCATCGTGGAGCCGGTCCGGCGTCGTGGACGGTGCGTTGAACCCCTCCTTCGAGATGGCCGTTGGCCGACCGCTGTTCTTCCACTCCTTCAGCAATCCCGCCGGCTCTCTCAGCCTGAAGCCGACGCCTCGGCCTCCCTCCACATATCCGGACTGGATGAGCTTCTTGATGACGCCATGGGCATACGCGTAGCTCGTCTGCGTCCGCTCGGAGAGAGCGCGCACCGTCCACGTCTCTTCGGGCGACTGGAGCAGGACGCGCACGATGCGACTCCCCTTGCCGTGGAACACGGGCTCCCGGGGAACGCGACTCGAGACTCCTCGCCCCTGGACTCGGACAAAGGTGCTCCCGGTGCGCAGGAAGAAGGTTCCCCGTGAGTCGACCAGCGCCATCTCCGCTTCCGCGCACGCATCCAGCACACGGGGAGACGCCGAGTCCGTGACGAGCATCGGCAAGCGGAAGGCGGGCAGTCCGTGAGTCTCGGATTCTCTTCGCCGGAGCTGCTCGCGCAGATCCGCCAGCTTCTCCCGCTGCGCCAGCACATCCACGGGGAACAGCGGTGCCCGGTAGCTCAACAGCACCGGCACCCGGGCCTCCGGCAACCGGACCTCCGCGAGGTCATAGGTGGACTCGCCGCCCGGCCCCGTTCGGGGAACGACCAACGCCTCCTGGCGGACCAGCTCCACGCCTCGTGGAAGCGCGGGCGGGTTTTCCCAGAACTCTTCCCTGAAATGAGGTCGCTCAGGCTTCATTCAATTTTGTCGATATTGTCAGATTCAATCGGTGAATCTGACTCGATTCGTCAGAAACCGCCCGATATCGACAAAATTGAGTGCTTCCACCCGCAGCGAACCGCGAGGCCCCTGCTCAGTGCCCCGCGCTGGCCTTCTGGGGTGCGGCCACGGGCGCAGAGCCGGGCGGCGCGGCGGGGGCCTCCGGGCGGACGAGCGTGTCCGGGGACTCGGCCAGGGCGTACGTCACCCACGCGGTGGCGGCGGTGCTGCGCGCCAGGTCCTGTGGGTCCACCTTGTCCAGCGTGTCCGCATGCGTGTGGTGCACGTCGAAGTAGCGGCTCGAATCCACCTCCACGCCGAAGAACGGCACCCGCGCCGGCAAGAGAGGGCTGATGTCCGCGCCCCCCGCCTCACGCGCGGAGAAGTTGGCCGCGCCCAGCGCCACCAGCGGCGACAGCCAGGGCTTGAGCAGTTCCTGCCCACCCGCGCCCGCGCGCAGGCTCACGCCCACCGGACGCCCACCGCCCGCGTCCATCTCCATGGCCGCCACGTGCCGGGACAGCTCCGCCGCGTGAGCCTCCGCGTACGCGCGCCCACCGCGCAGCCCGTTCTCCTCGTTCATGTAGAGCACCACCCGCACCGTGCGCCGAGGCGCCTGCGGCAGC
The DNA here is from genome assembly GCF_013336625.1 of Myxococcus sp. CA033. Taxonomy (NCBI): domain Bacteria; kingdom Pseudomonadati; phylum Myxococcota; class Myxococcia; order Myxococcales; family Myxococcaceae; genus Myxococcus; species Myxococcus sp. CA033. The sequence continues at coordinate 52,430 of NZ_JABUMU010000013.1, forward strand.
TTCGCGATGAGCCGCGCGGCCTCCATCACCATCACCACCCCCGCGCCATCGTCATGCGCCCCCGTGCCCACGTCCCACGAGTCCAGGTGCGCGCTGATGAGCACGATTTCCTGCGGCTTCTCCCGGCCCCGAATCTCCGCGACGACGTTGTGCGAGTCCGCGTCCGGCAGCTCCGAGCACCCCAGCACCAGCTTCACGCGCACCGCTCCCTTCTCGAGCTGGCGGTGCAGCAGATCCGCGTCCTCCGTCGTGATGGACGCCGCGGGGATGCGCGGGCCCTCGTCCTCGAAGCGCGTGGACCCCGTGTGCGGCGTGCGCAGGGACGCCGTCGCCAGCGAGCGCACCAGCGCGCCGGCCGCGCCCGCCTTCGCCGCCAGCGCGGGGCCTCGGCCACGCAGCCCGGCGAAGCGGCCGTAGTCCGCGGCCACCGACATCGTGTGGTTGAAGAAGACAATCTTCCCCTTCACCCCGTCGCCCAGCGCGGCGAGCGCCTCCAGCGACGTCACCTCCACCACCTCCGCCGTGAGCCCCTCCGGCGCGGTGGGAGGACTGCCACCCAGCGCGAGCAGGAACAGCGGATGGCCACGCGTGCGCTCGGACGCGAGCACCTCGCCGCGCTCCTCCCCTCGCACCCAGCGCGGCACCTTCACGGGCTCCGTCCACGCCTTCACGCCGTCCGCCTTGAAGCTCCGCAGCGCCCACTGCACCGCGGCCGCCGCGCCCTCGGAGCCCGACAGGCGCGGTCCAATCCCATCCGTCAGCTCCGCGAGCCGCGCATAGGAATGACCTTCCGTCAGCGCGGGCCCCACCAGCTTCTCCGCGACGGCCAGGGGCGGCGTGAAAGCCTTCGCCGTCTGGGCGGGCTTCGTGGGCGCGGACTTCGTGGCAACCGGCGCGGCCCCCGAGACGAGTTGCAGCGCGAGGGATGAAGACAGGATGAACGTGGAGACGGGCAAGAGGACCTCCGAAAGAGGCGCCCACTCTCCGCCCGGCCCTGGGGGCTCGCAAGCGAGATGCGCTCCACGCGGGGTGCGAGCGAGGCGTGCCTGCCTGGTGATTTCGAGGAGCTTGCCGGGAATCCCAGGGGCCACCGCGCGCCGAGAGGGGGAACGCGGCGCGCGGGGCTCAACTGGGACTTCATACGGCGATATCGCTTTTGGGGGAGGCGATTACCGCCGCTGCGTCTCACTCTTTGGGAGGAAACGTGGCGGGCATGTTGAAGATCATTCTCAACGACGTCAAGCCCGGTACCTCACTCAGCGTACAAGCGGACATAATTTCCCGGGTGAAGGTTCACTTTTACAGCACCGCTGACAAAAAGCGGGTGTGGAAGTGTGTTCTGGGCTGGCGGGGAGATCAAAGCCTGCCATCCGGACGCGCGCCTCCGCCCCACGACGTCTGCCCAAACCTCCACCCTTCCCTGACGTGGTGGATATGGGTTGCCGTCCTGGAAGACAGACGTGGTGCGCACTGAAGCCCTGCGCACCCAGCCTGCGGTGGATTCGCACCCCCCTTGGCAACCTGAACAGCGCTTCGACAATGCGACAGGAATTGGCACGCGCCGTCACCGCTCGGCTCCGTGGTTGCCCAGCACCCGGGCACACGTCCGCGCGCCCGGTCCAACGAATTACGGACATGCATTTTTTCCTGAAATGGTGTCTATGTCCGTGAAGACTCGTTTATCCCCGTCATGCACCAAGCGACGTACGGCCCCCTCCCCCCAGGGCCGTGGCGTCTCGCGCCCCTGGGCGTTGAAGGAACGCAATGTTGATGGAGCAGTGGGCTCACCGCTTCTTCGAGCTCTCCACCGAGTTGTTCGTGGTGCTGGGCGCGCAGGGTCGGATTCTGGAAGCCAATCCGGCCTGGAACGTGACGGTGGGTTGGTCTCCCACGGAGCTGCGACTCGAAGGCTCCCGGGGCTTCATCCACCCGGAGGACCTCTCGGCGGTGGAGGCGCGGCTGGAGTCGCTGGCGCGGACCACGGGCACCATGCGCTTCTCCTGTCGGTGGCGGTGTCGGGACGGCACGTGGGCGTGGCTCGTGTGGAGCGCGGCCTGCTCCGCGGCGGGTGGGCCGCTGTACTGCACGGTGAGAAGGCTGGAGTCGCCTCCCGCGCTCGACAAGGAGCGCGGCGCCGTCGCGGAGGCGAATGGCCCGGTGCCACCGTGGGCGATGAGCGACAGCCTGCCGCTGGGTCTGTACGTGGTGGAGGTCCGCTCCGGCACCGTCCTCTACGCCAACCACCGCTTCTGCCAGCTGTGGGGCATCGAGTCGCTGGAAGGCGCGATGCGCAAGGGCCAGGTCTCCCACGAGGACGTGCTGGGCCACTGCCTGCGCGCGGGTGAGGCCGCGGCCTTCCTGCGCCTCAACCCCACCACCGCGGAGTCGGACGCCCCGCCACCGCTGCACGGGGACGAGGCGGTGCTCGCCAACGGTCGGATGCTGCGTCGGCTCTCCACGCCCATGGGCGCCAGCGGCGACGAGTCGCGCTACCGGTTGTTCGCCTTCGAGGACGTCACCGAGCGCAAGCGCACGGAGGAAGCATTGCACCGCTCCGAGCAGAGCTTCCGCAAGCTCATCGAGACGGCGCCCGAGGCCATCTTCGTCCACCGGGACCAGCGCTTCATCTACGTCAACCCGACGCTGCTGCGCGCGCTGAGGTACGACCACGCCAGCGAGCTGATGGGCCGGCCCATCTGGACCATCGTCCACCCGGATGACCTGGACGTGGTGCGCCAGCGCGTGCACGCCGTGGTGGCCCGGGGTGAGCTGGCCCCGCTGCGCGAGATTCGGTACATGCGCCGCGACGGCACCTGGTTCGACGCGGAGAGCGCGGGCCTGCCCGTCGACTTCGACGGCGTGGGCGCGGTGGTCGTCATGGCGCGCGACATCACCGAGCGCAAGCGCATGCAGGCCCAGCTCCTCCAGTCGGACCGCATGGTGCTCGCCGGCACGCTGGCGGCGGGCGTGGGGCACGAAATCAACAACCCGCTCACCTACGTCATGGCCAATCTGGAGTCGGCCATGGAGTCCATGGTGCGGCTGGGTGGGGAGCTGGGGCGGATGCTGCCGGATGGGGCGCTCGCGCCGGGCTGGTCCGTGTCCCTGAAGGACACCGGGGAGCTGCTCAAGGAGGCGCTCGAGGGCGCCACGCGCGTGCGCAACATCGTCCGGGACTTGAAGTACATCTCCCGCCAGGAGGAGGAGCGGCGGGAGCTGCTGGACGTGAGGGAGTCGCTGGAGTTCTCCCTCAAGCTGGCCTCCAGCGAGCTGAAGCCCCGAGCCCAAATCGTCAAGCGCTACGAGGACGTGCCGCTCGTCCACGCGGATGCGTCCCGGCTGGGGCAGGTCTTCCTCAACCTCGTCGTGAACGCGGCGCAGGCCATCCCCGAGGGAGACCCGGCGAACCAGCAGGTGACGCTCTGGGTTCGCCCCGGCGTGAATGGCGGCGTGGCGGTGGACGTGAGCGACACCGGCTCCGGCATGCCACCCAGCGTGCTCGCGCGCATCTTCGACCCGTTCTTCACGACGAAGGCGGTGGGCTCGGGCACGGGGCTGGGGCTGTCCATCTGCCACGGCATCATCCAGGGGCTGGGCGGTGAAATCACCGTGCGCAGCGAGCCGGGGCGGGGAACCACGTTCACGGTGCAGCTGCCACCCGCGCCCGCGGACGCGACGCCTCGCGAGGTGCCTTCCGTGGCCGCGCCGTCCTCGGAGCGCAGCGGCCGGCTGCTGGTGATTGACGACGAGCCCGCGGTGGGCCGCTCACTGGCGCGCATCATCGGAAAGCGGCACCAGGTGACGGTGGTGGGAAGTGGCGAGGAGGCGCTGACGAAGCTGACCTCCGGCGGCCCGTTCGACGCCATCTTCTGTGACCTGATGATGCCGGGCATCACCGGCATGGATGTCTACGAGCGGGTGCGGGAGCGGGAGCCCGGGCTGAGCCTGCGCTTCATCTTCATCACCGGTGGCTCGTACACCACCCGGGCGCGCCAGTTCCTGGAGCGCATTCCGAACCCGCGCATCGAGAAGCCCTTCGATGCGCAGATGATTCAACAAATCGTCGGAGAAGTGCTGGCGGTCGACGCCTGACGTCGCCGGGCTTGCCACGAATGAGTGAGACTTCACCGCGCCGGATTTCCCGGTGCGCATCCGAAGGGAGTTCCTGGTGATTGGCGGCGGTTTCGTCATCGATGCGGTTACGCATGCGTACAACCTGCACCCGTCCAACTGGCGCGCGGGGAAGTACGCCGAGTCCCTGGCACAGCTCATCTTCGGACTGCACAGCGGGTTGTCCAACGACTCGCACCGCGTCCCGCAGGCCGACCAGTTCATGAAGGACTGGTCCGTGGACGAGCTGGCGCACATCCTCTTCGTGGAGAGCGACATCGACCTGGCGGTGCACCACGTGCTGCCGCTCCAGACGCTCTACACGGATGGGCTGTGTTCGTACGAGAAGACGGTGGACATCAAGCGGCGCTTCCCGGACCGATTCCTCGTCTACGCGGGCGTGGACCCGCTGCGGGGCACGGCGGCGCTGGAGGACCTGGAGCGGCAGGCGGAGGAGCTCAAGCCCACGGGCCTGAAGCTCTATCCGGCCGCGTGGCTGGGAGACTCGTTCAAGCACACCGGCTGGCGGATGGATGACCCGAGCATCGCGTTCCCCCTGTTCGAGCGGGCGCGCAAGCTGGGCATCAAGAACATCGCGGTGCACAAGGGCCTGCCGATGGGGGCGGTGCCGCTGGAGCCGTACAAGGTCGACGACATCGGCGGCGCGGCGGATGCGTTCCCGGACCTGAACTTCGAAATCGTCCACGGCGGCATGGCGTTCCTGGACGAGACGGGCATGCAGCTGTCGCTGTTCCCCAACGTGTACGTCAATCTGGAGGTGACGGGCGCGTTGCTGGTGAAGCGGGAGCGCTGGTTCGCGGAGTCGCTGGCCGCGCTGCTCAAGTGGGCGGGCCCGTCGAAAATCATGTGGGGCTCCGGGACGGTGTTCAGCCACCCGCAGCCGGCGCTGCACAAGTTCTGGCACGACTTCCAACTGCCCGAGGAACTGGTGCAGATGGCGGGCATGCAGGTGACGCCAGAGGTGAAGCGGATGATTCTCTGCGACAACTACGCGCGCTACGCCGGGGTGGACATCGAGGCGGTGAAGAAGCGCATCGAGAACGATGCGTTCTCGCGCAAGCGCGCCAGGGGCGACATCAAGCCCTACAGCTACCAGCAGGAGGCGCGGCCGTGACGATGGAAGCGGCGCTGCGCGAGCGCATCCAGTCGATTCCGGACCCGTGCAGCCTGGCGACGGGGGTGCCGCTGGGCATTGGTGAGATGGGGCTCATCCAGAGCGTGGAGCACCGCGATGGCAAGGTGACGGTGCGGCTGCACATCACGTCTCCCATGTGCATGATGGCGGCGTACTTCATGCGGGAAATCGAGCAGCGCCTCACGGGTCAGGAGGGCGTCGAGTCGGTGCACGTGGAGTTCGACCACGACCTGAAGTGGACGCCGCAGGACATCCAGCCCGAGGCGCGTGAGCGACTGGCGGCTCGACGCATCACCATGCTGGGTGGGCGCCTGTTGCCGCGCACGGAAGCACCGGCGACAAGCGGGAGCTGAGCAACGCGGACGCGCGGCGGGCCCGAGGGTCCGCTCGTCGCGGCGCGCGGTGAGGTCGAGGCGAGGGGCTTTCGCCTCGACGCCACGCGTGAACTACAACACCCGCCGCACGAGCTGCGGGAACACCTTCGACACCTTCCCCAGCAGATAGTCACCGTAGGTGCCGTCGAACGCGTGGACGCTCGCTCCATCCCAACGCCGAGCCCGGTCCTCGTCCACATCTGCCGAAGCCACATTCGGCAGCGGCTGGACCTCCGCCGCGAAGTCCGGGTCGAAGAAGAGCGGGAACGAGAGCCTGTCTCGCCCACTCACGTTCTTCACTCGATGCGGTGTGGAGCGATACCAACCACCCGTCAGCCGGTCGAGCATGTCGCCGATGTTGCACACCAGGGTCCCCGGCAGCGGCGGCGCCTCCACCCACCCGCGTCGCGACTTCACCTGCAGCCCACCATTCGAGTCCTGCGCGAGCAACGTCAGCAACCCATAGTCCGTGTGCTCCCCCACGCCCCAGCGCTCTTCGCCATCCGCGGGCTCCGGCTCCGCGGGGTAGTGGAAGACACGGAACAGCACCGTGGGGTCCGCCGTGTACGTCCGGTGGAAGTAGTCCCGCTCCAGTCCCAGGCTCTCCGCCACGCCCTCCATCAACGCATGCGCCGCGCGCGTCACACTGGCCATGTAGTCGAGCACCACCGCGCGCAGCCCCGGCACCTCCGGCGGCCACAGATTCGCACCGTGCAGCGGCCAGCCCGCCCTCACTCGAGGATGCTCGGGCCCCAGCTCCGTGCCCAGATAGAGCCCTTCCTTGCGGTCCGGCTTCCCCGACGTCAGCTCGCCTCCCAGCGGGAACCAGCCACGCCACGCAGGCCCGCCGTGCGCCATGGCGATGGCCTCCTTCGCCTCACGCGGCAGCGCGAAGAAACGGTGACTCTCATCCTCCAGCCGCGCGAGAACCTCGTCCGAGACCCCGTGGCCGGAGACATAGAAGAAGCCGGTGTCACGACACGCCTGCTCGATTTCACGCGCCACCCGCTTCCGTGCCTCGGAAGGGGACGCGTCGAACAGCGGGGACATGTCGATGACGGGCAGACGCTCCGGCGCGGTGGTGACTCCAGCCATACCCGGAAGCCTACACCGACCCGCACTCGTGGAGCCCGACCTCACACCTGTCCTCCACGAGAACCCCTGCGCACTCCCTGGCCCGGCGTTACTTCCCTCGCACCCATCTACCTCGCGGCTTCCACGCGTGCGGTGCTCCCGCTTTCCCCTCGACCACCAGGACAAACAGGCTGACTAAAGCCTCACGTGCTGTTGAACCCGGGCGCACTCCAGGAACCCCCTCCACCTCACGGCATCCACGCGCGCGGCGCTCCCACGCACTCCGCGCCCACCAGCAAGCAGGCGTGACGCGCCTCACACGCCGCTGGACCTGAGCGCACTCCAGGAAGAGAGTGCGCCGCGCCTCCCATGTCGACACGAGCACCCTCGGAACCGTCTCACACCACCCTCAGCTCCGGGCTGGTGTGGCTCATGGCCGCCGCCTCCGGCGCCACCGCCGCGAACCTCTATTACAACCAGCCCCTGCTCGGAGATATCGGCCGGGAGCTGAACGCCTCCGGCAGCTCACTCGGCCTCGTGCCCACGCTGACCCAGGTCGGCTATGCGGCGGGAATGCTGCTCATCGTCCCGCTCGGCGACAGCCTGGAGCGACGGCGCGTCATCGTCACCATGTCCGCGCTGGTGAGCCTGGCCCTCGTCGGCGTCGCGCTCGCGCCCACCCTTCCGTGGCTCGTGCTCGCCAGCTTCATCGTGGGCGCCACCACCATCGTCCCGCAGCTCCTCGTGCCCTTCGCCGCGCACCTGGCCCCCGCCGCACAGCGCGGCCGAGTCGTCGGCACCGTCATGAGCGGCCTGCTCATCGGCATCCTCCTGTCGCGCACCGCCGCCGGCTTCGTGGGCACCCACCTGGGCTGGCGCGCCATGTTCTGGATCGCCGCCGGGATGATGCTCCTGCTCGCGCTGCTGCTGCGCTTCACCCTGCCCTCGCAACCGGCCGTGGCCGCCATGCCCTACCCGGAGCTGATGCGCTCGCTGGTCCATCTGGCGCGCACCGAGCCCGTGCTGCGCATCCACTCCGTCCTCGGCGCGCTCACCTTCGGCGCCTTCAGCGTTTTCTGGTCCACGCTCGCCCTGTACCTCCAGAGTCTCCCCCAACACTACGGCCCCCAGGTCGCCGGCCTCTTCGGAGTCGTCGGCGTCGTCGGCGCGTTGATCGCCCCCCTCGTGGGCCGCTACGCGGACTCGCACGGTGGACGGCGCATCAACATGCTGGCCATCGCCGTGTTGCTCCTGTCCTTCGTGCTGATGTGGCCGCTGGGCCAATGGCTGTGGGGCATCGCGCTGGGTGTCGTGCTGCTCGACCTGGGCGCCCAGGGCAACCACATCTCCAACCAGACGCGCGTCTACGCCCTGCGCCCGGAGGCTCGCAGCCGCCTCAACACCCTCTACATGGTGACGTACTTCGCGGGCGGCGCGGGCGGCTCCTGGCTGGGCACCACCGCGTGGACCCACTGGGGCTGGGCGGGCGTATGCGCGTCGGGCGCGGCCTTGTGCCTCGTGGGACTCGCCGTGCTCGGACTGAGCCGAAACAGCGCTCAGCCCTCCGACGACACACAGCCCCACCACCACTGAATCGAGCGAACGGGCAGCGGCGCCAGCGTCGTGATGTCCACGAAAGGAATCTCGAGCGCCACGACGTCATCCCTGGAGGAGCACACGAAGTGCCCCAGCCCCTTCAGGTACAGGTGGGAGTCCCGCCACTGTCATTCCACTCCCGGACAAGGGACGTCCGTGGCCTGATTTGCCCGCACCGTCGCTCGACTCAGGCCGGCGGCTCCTTCGGCTTCGCCTCCGGCGTGAGCACCACGAGCAACTGCTTCGCGGACACCTGTCCACCCGCCGAGGCATTCACCGCCTCGACGACACCGGGAATGTCCGCCGCGAGCTGGAACTCCATCTTCATCGCCTCCAGCACGAGGAGGACGTCACCCGGCTTCACCACGTCGCCCGGCTTCGCATCCACGCGCAGGATGCGTCCGTCCATCGGCGCGAGCAGTCGGCCTGTGCCCGCCCCCTCCGACGACTTCGCCGGACGAAACGTCACGTCCGTGAGGCGGCGTGCCCCGACGCCCAAATCCAACCAGAGCGAGTCCCCGCTCCGGAGATAGCGCGCACGGCCTCGCGCCCCGCCAACGGAGTAGTCGAACACGCTGTCCGCCAACCCCAACACGCCGACTTCGAGCGACTCGCCGCCTGCGCTCACCTCGTACTGCGATGGAGACACCGGCCGCACGGAGACCTTCGACTCACCGCTCCGGTCCTCCAGCGTCATCGCCACCGGATGCGTGTACGCCGTGTTCCAGTTCACCAGCGAGCCATCCAGCCCGCTCCTCTTCGCGAGGACCTGCGCCTCATCGTGGAAGAGGGCCGTCGCCGCCAGCGCCCGCTCACGGGGAGTCGTCTCGTACAGCCGCGCCAGCGTCGCGCCGTCCGCGTGCTTCCCGATGAAGCCCGTGTCGTAGACGCCGGAGCGGAATGTCCCGTCCTGCAGCACGTGGAGCAGCAGGGCCTTGTTCGTGGTGACACCGAATACGGTGAGCTCGTGCAGCGCCTCCACCAGTCGCCGCCGCGCCTGCTCCCGGTCCGAGCCGTACGCAATCACCTTCGCCTGCATGGAGTCGTAGAAGGGCGGAATGTCCTGCCCCTCGCGCACGCCATGGTCGATTCGCACGCCCTCGCGCGAGGGCAGCCGCCACGTCAACAGCCTCCCCGCCTGCGGTGCGTATTGTTTCGCCGGGTCCTCGGCGCACAGGCGCACCTCGATGGCGTGCCCCTTCCACGTGATGTCCTTCTGCTCGCGCGGCAGCACCTCGCCCGAGGCCACGCGGAGCTGCCACTCCACCAGGTCCAGGCCGGTAATCTCCTCGGTGACGGGGTGCTCCACCTGGAGACGGGTGTTCATCTCCATGAAGTAGAACTCGCCGCTCGGCGCGAGGAGGAACTCGATGGTGCCCGCGCCCTTGTAGGCAATCGCCTGGGCCGCGGTGACGGCCACCTGTCCCATCCGCTCTCGCAGCTCCGCGCTGACGGCGGGGGACGGGCTCTCCTCAACAATCTTCTGGTGACGGCGCTGCACCGAGCAGTCGCGCTCACCCAGGTGCACCACGTTGCCGTGCTCGTCCGCGAAGACCTGAATCTCCACGTGCCGCGCGTTGATGACGGCCCGCTCCAGGATGAGCTCACCACTGCCAAAGGCGTTGGTGGACTCCGAGCGTGCCCCGCGCAGCGCGGCGCGGAGCTGCGACGCCTCGTGCACCAGTCGCATGCCGCGCCCACCACCACCGGCCGCCGCCTTCACCATCAGCGGGAAGCCGATGCGCTCGCCCTCCACCGCCAGCGCCTCGTCGTCCGCGTCCGACGCCTCGTAGCCGGGAATGCACGGCACGCCGGCGGCAATCATCCGCAGCTTCGCCTGACGCTTGTTGCCCATCAGGGTGATGGCCTCGGCGTCCGGGCCGATGAAGACGAGCCCCGCCTCCTTGCACGCGCGCGAGAAGGCCGCGTTCTCGGAGAGGAAGCCGTAGCCCGGATGAATCGCCTGGGCCCCCGACGCCTTCGCCGCGCCGATGAGCTTGTCGATGACGAGGTAGGACTCCCTCGCGGGCGACGCTCCAATCGGCATCGCCTCGTCCGCCGCGAGCACATGCGGCGCGCCCCGGTCCGCCTCGGAGAACACCGCCACCGTCCGATAACCCAGCCGCTTGCACGTGCGAATCACCCGCACGGCGATTTCGCCCCGGTTCGCGACGAGGACCTTGCTGAAACGCTCCATCCCGTTCGCTCCTCTCACAGGCGTGCGACTCCGAAGCTGTTGGGATTGACCTCGCGTCGCCCCGCCTCGCGGCAGATGGACAGGACGAACCCGAGCACCCGTCGCGTATCGCGCGGGTCGATGATGCCGTCGTCGAACAACCGCGCCGAGGCGTTGAAGGGGTGCGACTCCTTGTCGAACTGGTCGACGATGGGCTGGGTGAAGGCGCGGATGGCCTCCTCGTCCACCACCTCACCGCCGCGCGCGAGCTTCTCGCCGAAGACAATCGACATCACCTTCGCCGCCTGCTCGCCGCCCATGACGGCCGTGCGCGCGTTGGGCCACGCGAAGATGAAGCGCGGATGGAACGGACGGCCGCACATTCCATAGTTGCCCGCGCCGAACGAGCCACCCACCAGCAACGTCACCTGCGGCACCGTGGCGTTCGCCACCGCCTGAATCATCTTCGAGCCGTGCTTGACGATGCCGCCCTGCTCCGGCTGCGTCCCCACCAGATACCCCGTGGTGTTCTGGAGGTAGACGATGGGCGTGCCCGACTGGCAGCAGAGCTGGATGAACTGCGCCGCCTTCGTCGCGCCCTTCGGGCTGATGGGGCCGTTGTTGCCGATGATGCCAATGGGCGCGCCGAAGAGGTTCGCCCACCCGCAGACGGTGTGCGCGTCATAGGCGTCCTTGAAGCCCGTGAAGTCGGAGCCGTCCACGAAGCGCGCGATGATTTCGCGGCAGTCGTAGGGCTTGCGGTAGTCCGCCGGGATGGCGCCACACAGCTCGTCCGGCGAGTAGCGCGGCTCCTCGTAGAGCGTGGGCGCGGCCGCCGCCAGTCGCTCGTTCCAGCCGAGCTTGGACACGATTTCCCGCGCCATGCGAATGGCGTCGGCGTCGTCCTCGGCCAGATAGTCCGCGGTGCCCGCGACGGTGGCGTGCATCTCCGCGCCACCCAGGTCCTCGTCGGTGGCGACCTCGCCCGTCGCCGCCTTGAGCAGCGGCGGGCCCGCGAGGAACACCTTCGCCTTCTTCTTCACCATCACCACGTAATCGGACAGGCCCGGCAGGTAGGCGCCACCCGCCGTGCTGGAGCCGTGGACCACGGTGATTTGCGGGATGCCCGCCGCCGACATCCGCGCCTGGTTGTAGAAGGTCTCCCCGCCCGGGATGAAGATCTCCTGCTGGTACATGAGATTCGCGCCGCCGCTCTCCACCAGCGACACCATGGGCAGCTTGTTCTGCAGCGCGATGGCCTGTCCGCGCAGCGCCTTCTGCACACCCCAGGGAGACGCGGTGCCACCCTTGATGGCGGAGTTGTTGACGAAGACGAAGCACCGCACGCCAGACACGTAGCCGATGCCCGCGATGCTGTTGCCGCCCGCCAGCGAGCCGTCACTGTCGTCGTGGTAGCCGTACCCGCACAGCGTGGACAGCTCCAGGAACGGCGAGCCCCTGTCCAACAGCATCATCAGCCGCTCGCGAGGCAGCAGTTGGCCGCGCTTGTGGAACTTCTCGGTCGCCTTGTTCTCGGTGGCGCGGACCTTCGCCTCCACGCCCCGCAGCTCCGCGAGTCGCCCGAGCATGTCCGCGCGCTGTGCCTGGAACGACTCCGAGCCCGTGTTCACCCGCGATGTGATTCTTGGCATCGGCCTCAACCCTCTCCTTCACGAAGCAGCGACTCGGGGATGTCCACATGGCGCGAGCGAAGCCACTCCCCCAGCGCCTTGCCCTGCGGGTCGAAGCGCGTCGACGACGACACGCCTTCGCCCAGAATCCCGTCGACCACGAAGTTCACCCCTCGGAGCTGGGGGAAGTCGTGCCGCTCAATCGCGAAGGCCGCTGTCTCCGGTAGCAGCTCGCGCAGCGTCTCCGCCGTGAGGAAGTGCGCAAGCCACCGCCAGGCCGCGTCCGTCCGCGCCCACACGCCAATGTTCGCCGTGCCGCCCTTGTCCCCACTGCGCGCCGCGACGATGCGCCCCAGCGGTGCCCGCCGCGTGGGACCCGAAGGCAGCGCCTCCGGCAACGCGGGCTTCTCGACAGGAGCCAGCTTCAGCGACTGCTCCGTGGGCGCGATGACCGTGCGCGCGCCATCCGGCAGGACGGCGACGTGCTCCACGCGCGTCGCATCGACATAGGCCGGCGTGTAGACACCGTAAGGCGCGCCATCCGACGGCGGCGCCGTCATGGTGAAGCCAGGATAGGTGCCCAGCGCCAGCTCCACGGCGGCGCCACTGAAGGAGCGACCCACGAGCTTCTGGTCCGCGTCCTTCACCACGACGCGCAGGAAGGCCGCGGCCTGCTCCTCCGTGGCGGCGTCCTCGCGGTCCGTGCGCACCAACGTCCAGTGCGTCTCCTTCGGCTTGCGCGTGAGCGCCGCTTCCATCTGTCCTCGGATGAGCGCCGCCTTCTCCTCGATGTCGAGCCCCACCAGGATGAACGTCGCCTCGTTCTTGTAGCCACCCAGGTGGTTGAGACAGACCTTCACGGTGGGCGGAGGCGGCTCACCCTTCACGCCCGAGATGCGCACGCGGTCCTTCCCCTCCGCCGCCAGGGTGATGGAGTCGAACCTCGCCGTCGCGTCAGGCCCCGCGTACCGGGCCCCGGTGATTTCATAGAGGAGCTGCGCGAGCACCGTGTCCACCGTCACCGCGCCGCCCGTGCCCGCGTGCTTGGAGATGACGGACGAGCCATCCGCGAACAGCTCCGCCAGGGGGAAGCCGGGCCGGCGGACATCCAGCTCCTTGAAGAAGGAGTAGTTGCCGCCCGTCGCCTGCGTGCCGCACTCCAGGACGTGGCCGGCCACCATGGCCCCGGCGAGCTTGTCCCAGTCGTCCCGCTTCCAGCCGAAGTGCGCGGCGGCCGGGCCCACCACCAGCGAGGCATCCGTCACGCGACCGGTGACGACGACGTCCGCGCCCGCGCGCAGGCTCTCGGCGATGCCCCAGCCGCCCAGGTACGCGTTCGCGGTGATGGGAGAGCCGAGGCCCAGCTCGTCCGCGCTGCCGGAGAGGTCATCCCCCTCCACGTGCGCGATGCGCGCCTTGAGGCCCAGCTTGTCGTTCAGCTCGCGCAGCGCCGTCGCGAGGCCGGACGGGTTCAACCCGCCCGCGTTCACGACGACCTTCACCTTCTTGTCCAGCGCGAGCCCCAGGCACTGCTCCATCTGCCGGAGGAACGTCTTGGCGTAGCCGGTGGACGGGTCCTTCATCCGGTCCCGGCCAAGAATCAACATCGTCAGCTCCGCCAGGTAGTCGCCCGTGAGGACGTCCAACTGGCCGCCTTCGAGCATCTCCCGGACGGCCGAGAACCGGTCTCCATAGAAGCCCGAGGCATTGCCGATACGGAGGGGGGACTCGCTCATGCGCTCTCCACGTCCAGCCTGAATGCGGGCAGTCTGGGAGCCCATGCCTAAAAAAGCAAGCGCGCTTGCTTTTTTCGAGGGTGCCTTTCAAGCTGACTTCGTGAGCGACGCACCGCCGCCGGGCAGACAGGAACAGGAGCGCAGCCGCGTGACACGGCAGCGCTTGATGGAGGCCGCCATTGGCGCCCTGTCGGAGCTGGGGTGGGCGGGCTCCACGATGACGGTCATCGCCGAGCGAGCGGGCGTGTCTCGCGGCGCGTGCCAGCACCACTTCCCCACGCGAGGCGACCTGGTCGCGGCGGCGGTGGAGTACGTCGGGCACCAGCAGGTGGAGGAGCTCAGCCGGAGAGCGGCCCGCCTGCCAGCGGACGTGCGGCGGACCGAGAGCATCCTGCACATGCTGGCGGGCTTCTACACGCAGCCACTCTTCGCCGCGGCGGCGCAGCTCTGGGTGGCGGCGAGCGCGGACGCGGAGCTGCGCGCGCAGTTGTTGCCGGTGGAGGCGAAGGTGGGGCGGGAGGTACACCGGCTCACGGTGGCGCTGCTCGGCGTGGATGACCGCGAGCCGGAGACGCGCGAGCTGGTGCAGGCGACGCTGGACCTCATCCGGGGCCTGGGGCTCGCCAACCTGCTGCGGGACGACAGCGCGCGCAGGAAGAAGATTCTCCACCGCTGGGCGCTCACGCTGGAGGACGCGCTGCGTTCCCGGCGCGGGCGGAAAGCGGGAGACTGACGCCGCGAGGCGACCACGGACACCACGGGCCCTCTCGCCACGCACGGGGCCACTTCGGGAGACGACATGGGTTACCGCTCTGTATTCGCACCGGGTTGTTTCAAGGGACAGAACATCGTCGTGACGGGAGGCGGCAGCGGAATCGGGCGCTGCACCGCGCACGAGCTGGCGGCGCTCGGCGCGCACGTCGTCCTGGTGGGCCGCAAGCTGGACAAGCTGGAGAAGGTCGCCGCGGAGCTGCGCGAGGACGGCGGCGAGTGCTCGCTGGAGACGGTGGACATCCGTGACGAGGAGGGCGTGAAGGCCACCGTCGGCCGCATCGTCGCGGCGCGCGGGCGCATCCACGGCCTGGTGAACAACGCGGGCGGGCAGTTCCCGTCACCGCTCGCGGCCATCTCCAAGAAGGGCTTCGAGGCGGTGGTGGCCACCAACCTCACGGGCGGCTTCCTGATGGCGCGCGAGGTGTATCTCCAGTCGATGAGCAACCACGGCGGGTCCATCGTCAACATGCTCGCGGACGCGTGGGGCGGGATGCCGGGGATGGGGCACTCGGGCGCGGCGCGCATGGGCATGCTCAACCTGACGCAGACGGCGGCGGTGGAGTGGGCGGCGACGGGCGTGCGAGTCAACGCGGTGGCGCCGGGCTGGGTCGCGTCCAGCGGCATGGACAGCTACCAGGACGAGGGCGTCAAGGCGCTCATCCCGCTGTTGAAGAAGGAAGTGCCGTTGCAGCGACTGGCCACGGAGGCGGAGGTGAGCGGCGCCATCGTGTTCCTGCTCACGGACGTGGCGGCGTTCATCACCGGCGAGGTCATCAAGATTGACGGTGGCGCGTCGTGCAACACCAAGATTTTCCCGCTGGAGGAGACCTCCGCGTCCAAGCCGTACGAGGGCTTCCACCGCGCGGCGGCGCCTCGCATCCTGGCGGGCGACGAGAAGAAGTAGCGGCGGAGACCTCGGGACTTCCCGCGGGGATGCCGAACTTCACGGGGAGGACTCACGCGTCCCCCCTCGGCGCGTCTCTTCTCCTTCTCTTGGCGTTCATGCCAGAACCCCGCGCATGAAATTCCACGTTGTCTTGATGAGTCTGGTCCTGGCGCTCTCCACCGGCTGCGCGGGCTCCCGCGCGCTGTGTCCCCGTGAAGGCGGGCGGACCTGGTCCGAAGTCCAGAGCGAGCACTTCCGCATCCAGACGAACCTGACGCCCCAGTCGGCCACCACGACGGCGCTCGAGCTGGAGAAGCTCCGCCGCGCCCTGCTGCTGGCGTGGGGAACGGACTTCAATCCCCCCGGCTCCGTGGACGTCATCCTCCTGCGCAACACCAACGAGCTGAAGGAGTTCATCCAGGGCGACTACGTGGGCTTCGTGGCGCCGACGCAGCAGGGCACGCTGCTCGTCATGTCGGGCGAGGGCTACGTGCTGGACGACGGGCCCGAGCAGGAGCTGCAGACGCACGAGCTGGCGCATGAGCTGAGCCGGCACGTGCTGCTGCGCCAGTCCCGGTGGCTGGCGGAGGGGCTCGCCCAGTACCTGCAGACCACCCACGTCAAGGTCAGCACCCAGGAGGCCGTGCTCGGCCGCGCGAACAAGAACAGCCTCGCCTATGTGCGGCAGCACGGCTGGCTCGACGTCGACGACCTCTGGGCCTGGGACCAGAAGGAGTCGATGAGCGCGGCGGAGACGCAGCAGCACTACGCCTCTGCCTGGGTCTGGGTTCACTACCTCATCAACATGCACACCGAGCGCTTCGACGAGCTTCAAACCCGGCTGGCCCGCGCCGAGGACCCGCGCACCGCCTGGGACATCGCCTTCAAGGACGCGGGGGACCTGCGAGGGGACCTGCGCACGTTTGTCTGGAGCGGGCGCTCCGCCATCCTCACCCTGCCCCTGCCCCCCGTGCCCCGAGACGTCACCGTGCGCGAGCTGGACTCCGCGGACGTCCACGCTCTGCGCGGGCGCTTGCACCTGCATGGCATTGGCGCGCGGCCCCAGGAAGAGCGAATCCAGAAGGCGCGCGCCGAGGTGGAGCAGGGCCTGAAGGAGGACCCTGTCAGCGTGAGCGTCGCCGTGCTCGCCGCGCAGCTCCAGCAGAACCCCCAGGAGCACCTGGCTCGCGCCCGCACGCTGGTGCAGGCACACCCCGACGATGGTCGCGCCTGGGACCTGCTTGCGGAGCACCTGGACATGAACAGCGAACGCCAGGCGCTGGAGCAGGCCCGACAGCGCGCCGCCGAGCTGCTGCCCAACGACTCACGCATCCTCGCCAGCCTCGCGGCGCACTACCAGCAGACCCAGCAGCCGGAGAAGGGCCTCCCCGTGGCCCGTCGCGCGGTGGAGCTCGCACCGGGAGACCCCTACGCGCTGACGCTCCAGGCGGCGATGTCCTTCCAGTTGGACCGCTGCAAAGAGGCGCTCGGACTCCAGCGTCGCGCGCTGGACATGCTGCACGAGTCCACCCCGGACTCCTACCGCAAGCAACTGCGCGACAGGCTCCAGCTCTTCGAAGCGAAGTGCGGGACCAACACCCGCGGCGCTGCGCCCTGAGCACGACAAGCGCGGCCGTCCTTCGTATTTCACTTCCACCGCGCGGCGGCGCCTCGCATCCAAGAAGTAGCGTCTCGGACAGCGAGGAGAGAAGCGGGCCCTCTGAGCAATGGCCCGCCAGGTCCTCCTGTGAGGTGGCCAGCAGAGAGTCGAGGAGTGCTGCAGACAAAACGCTCCCGACCTAGAGTAGGGCCATGGATATGCGGGACCTGCTCCGGCAGTCTTTTCCCAGCTATGGCCCTCACTGGGACGCCGCCATCGATGCGGGCGTGGACGTGTCCCTTCTGCTACAGAACCTCGAGCTCACTCCGACGGAGCGCATCGAGCAGTTACAGCGCATGACGGAGCTGTACGAAGCACTCCGCCCCAAGGATGCGAGCAGCGATGCAGCGGACTCCTGAGATTCTGACGCTGTTGCTCGATGCACAGGTTCAGTTCGTCATCATCGGAGGCGTCGCGGCGGTTGCCCACGGGTCGGCCACCTTTACCCTGGACCTCGACATCGTCGCGCCATTCACCGAGCACAACTTCACGAAGCTGTTCGATGCGTTGGCTCCGTACCATCCTCGCTATGCCCTGGCCGTTCCCAAGCGCCCTGTGACGGAGCCACCCACGGAGCTTGCGACCTACCAGAACCTCTACCTGCTGACGGACCTGGGGAGGCTCGACATCCTCTCCACGGCGCAGCCTGTTGGCACGTATGACGACGTGGCATCCAAAGCCGTGTCCATGGAGCTGTACGGGCATCCGTGCCGAATCATCGGTCTGGATGATCTCATCGCCATCAAGCAGCACGTGGGTCGCGACAAGGACCGCATGGTTGCACGTGAGTTACTAGCGCTCCGTGACCGTCAGGCAATGAAGCCGCGCTGACTCCACCACTTCACGAGAGCGTCCTGGCATTCCTCGCGATGGTGAGCGTGATGGAGAGCCACGCACTCGCACGACCTGGCTCGGTCTCGATGCCGTGGCGCTCCCCTTCCGACGCCAGGAAGGAGAGCTCGTCCTCCGACAACTCACTTCCATGGACACCGCTGTACAGGACCGTCGTCCTCCTGGAGGACCCTGGCGGATAGCGCGGGTCATCCAGCCTCCACGGCAGCAGGCAGCTCGTGCCGTGCCCCTCCGGGTCCACCCACCCACATGTGTCGACTCCTATCGGGCTCGCCCACATCCAGTGTGGGCTCCTTCGCCCCCGTGAGACTGTTCCCCTTCACGTCACTTGAACTTGACCACTCGTCCAACAATCATTATTTGAACGAGCGTCCAAGAACGCGCGGGCCCCTCGGGTCTCGCGAGGAGCAGGCATGGGGCGACCCAAGACTTTCGACGAGGACGCGGTGCTGGACCGCGCCATCGAGCAATTCTGGACGACCGGCTACCACGCCGTGTCGGTCCGAGACCTCGAGACGGGAACAGGTGTCCTGAAGGGCAGCCTCTACGCGGCCTTCGGTGACAAGCGCGCGCTGTTCCTCGCCTCGCTGCGCCGCTACGCGGACCAGAGCGCCGTGCAGATTCGGGAGCTGCTTTCCCATGGTGCCGACCCTCGCGCCGGCCTGGAACACTACCTGCGCGTGCGCGGCAAGGGCTGCACGGGGCCGGGAAGGACGCGTGGATGCCTGCTCGCCAACACCGCGGCGGAGGTCGCGCCGCATGACCCCGAGGTTCGTGCCGTGGTCGGACAATCCTTCGCCAAGCTCGCCGCCGCGCTGGTGCCCGCCATCCTGGAAGCCCAGGAGCAGGGACTCCTCAGTCGACGGCATGACGCGCGGGAGCTGGCCGCGCACCTCGTCGTGCTCGTGCAGGGGATGAGCGTGGTGGGCAAGACGGAGCCCGACTCCGCGCTCGTCCGCTCCTCCCTGCGCTTCGCCCTGTCGCTGCTGGAAAACGATTCCCCGGAGAAGTCCAGATGACCCACACCCTGTCTCGCATCCTCGTCGACCCGCGCACCGCGGACCGCTCTCTCTCCACCGGCCTGCTCGTGCTGCGGGTCCTCACCGGTGGACTCATGGCCCTGCATGGCGCGGGGAAGATGGTGACGCCCTTCACGTGGATGGGCGAAGGCGCGCCCGTGCCCGGCGTGCTCCAGTTCCTCGGCGCCGCCGCCGAGTTCTTCGGAGGCCTGGCGTGGATGGTGGGAGTCGCGACACCGCTGGCCACGCTCGGCGTCGCCGTGACGATGCTCGTGGGCATCGTCATCGCGCACATTCCCTTTGGCGACCCGTTCATCCGGCTCAGCGTGATGGGACTCACCACGGGCCCCGGTGAGCCGTTCGGTGGACTGCCCACCTGGCTCGTCCGCGCGGGAGGACGCAGCGCGGGTGGCTCCGGCTCCTCGGAGCTGGCGACGCTGTACATCGCCGTCTCCGTGTTGCTGCTCACCGCCGGGCCCGGGCGCTTCTCGCTCGATGCACTGCTGTCCCGAAAGCTCGCGGCTCGCGCCACCGCGTGAAACACCCTGCGGGGTACGCTGCGGGCCCGGCGCATTGGACGTATGTACAAGCGCGATGACTCACAACCGATAGGGCCCCCAAGCCCCGTGCGACCGCCGTGCGATGCACCGTTACGGTGTCTCCACCTCCAACCCCGAGGCGGACATGCGCACACGACAACCCTGGCTGTGGCTCACGACGTTCTTCCTGGTCTCCGGCACCCTCTCCGGATGTGGTACCGACGCCCCACCGACGCCTCCGCTTGAATCCACGCTGGAGTCCAGCGAGGCGCCGCTGCTTGGCACCGTGACATGTCTGCTCGGGACGACGACCATCTCCTTCTCGCCGCCCCTCACCAACACCCCGCAGGACACGACTGTCTCAGGCGTCGGCAGCCTCACCAACTGCATCTCCCTGCTGACCAGCCCCGTGACGTCCGGCACCACGAACTTCCCCGCAGCGCTCCGACCGGGCCTCGCCTGTGATGACGTGCTCGGCATCCGAGGCGGCACGGTGAACATCGTCTGGAACACCGGAGAGACGTCTCAGCTCTCGCTCACCCAGGTCGTCATCAGCGGAGGTTCCTCCGTGAAGGAGACAGCCCAGATTGGCACGGTCGTCTCCGGCAAGTACGCGGGAGCCACCGCCGTGCGCACCCTGACCTTCGTCACCGCCGACCTGGAGAATGCCTGCGCCTCCCCTGAAGGGCTTCCTCAGTACACGGCCCTCCAGACGCTGGCGCTGACCCTCATCCCCTGACTCGCGGCAGCACACCGGCTCCGGGGGCCACACGCCTCCCCGGGGCCGTCACGCCCGATTCAGCGGGGCACCGCTCCCGCATCCGTCCCGCCATCCGTCCACCAGGAGGGAACAGGCTGGAGCGGCTTGCCCCACGTCGTATCGCCCACGGGGATACCGGCGTCCGGGGACGCGCCCGAATCAGGCTCCGTTCCCGCATCCGGCGACAACGGCTCCTGCGCTCCGTCGAAGCGGCGTCGGAGGATGCGCCCATCCATTCCAATGGCGTACGCGGCGCCACCATCCAACATCCGGGGCTCCGCTCCGCACGCGGAGGGGTTCGCGGAGATGCTCACGAAGAACACGTCCCCCTGTCGGAGCACGCGATAGAGGTACGACTCCTGCCGGTTCCAGCACGAGCGCCCGCGCGACTCCAACGGCAGGAGGTCCTCGGCGGCAATCGAGAGCGCGCCCAGCATCGCGCCATCCAGGACATAGGCCTGTCCCTCCGCGCCCAGGGAGATGGCGTCCTGTCCCAGCGCCTCCGGGAACTGGATGGACGGGTCCTCCGGCGGATTCGCGGTGCGCGCGCCCGCATGCCGGACGCAGCTCGACAGGAGCACCAGCAGCGGAAGGAGCAGATGTTTCATGGTGTATGGCTCCTTTCGCACGGCGCGCTTCGTTTCTGGACCGAGAACGTTCGTGTATCAGCGTCCGACCAGCGCACCGAGCCCGTCTGTTCGCACTGCCAGTTCGCCCCACTGCGCGACCACTTCAACAACTGCCCGGTCAGCGGGATGTACTGGTGGAAGCCGTCGCACGAAGGCTCCGATGCGTTCCGGGAGAAGAAGGCGACGACGGAGAGCCGCAAGCGCCCATCCTTCGTCTCGCTCTCGAAGCCGTGCGCGAGCCCCTCCGAGACAATGAACCGGATGTCGTTCTCCGTCAGGCTGCTGCCATAGGGATGGTTGTGCAGGGCGTAGATGTATCGGATGGCGTCGGGCGGATAGCGGGGGTCATCCACCCAGGAGGGGAGCAGACAGCTCTTGCTCCGCTGCAACGGGTCGACTCGCGACTGGTCCGTCAGCTTGCTCACGACGTATTGCTGGTCCGGCGTGTAATACATCCAGGCGCAGTACTCACTGGAGACACGCCACCGGATATCGAAGTCCTGGTGGTCCCGAGCACCCGCGCTCGAGTGGGGCTTCGTGAGAATCTTCCGGCAGGCCGCGAGCAGGGCGCTGGAGGGCGAGCTGAACGGCCCCAGCATTGGCCCCGGGAGCTTGTCCAGGAACGGCGCTCCCGGCGCGGGACGCACGATGTCGGGGTCAGCCACTTGCGGCGACGAGCACCCGCACACCCCCAGGGCGGCGATGGCCAGCGCGACCCCTGGCCCTTGCGCGTTCACCCACATCTTCCACGGCCTCCCCAGGTGCCCACCGACGGTGCTCGGGCAATCTAGGAAGGACTACACCTGTCTTCAAGACAAAGCCGACAAACCTCGAATAGACGGAAAGCACGGGAGCGCTCGCGGGTGGCCTTTTCCGGCCGGAGCGGTCTCGGGCTCCAGGGACACCCTCGCCCCCGGAGCCCGAGTCACATCACCCGACGCTCAGTCGCACTCGTGCGTGTGCGTGTGCGCGGTGGCCTTGGGGCTCCAGCCCTCGTTGCCGTCCTTCTCGAAGTAGAACTTCGCGCGCTGCCGCTGCCGCGTCCCCACCTCGTTGAGCGTGGCCGCGTCGAACAGGCGGCCGTTCACCATGGTGAAGCGCACCGAGCGGCTGTTCATCAGGTCCTCCAGCGGGTTCTTGTCCAGCACGATGAGGTCCGCGAGCTTGCCCTCCTCCAGCGAGCCCAATTCCCCATCCATGCCCAGGTAACGCGCTCCGCCCAGGCTCCCCGCGCGCAGCGCCTGCAAGGGCTTCATCCCGCCCTGACCGAACATCGACAGCTCCCAGTGCGCCGCCAGGCCCTCGCGCTGACCATGCGCGCCCAACTGCACGTTGACGCCCGCGTCGTTCAGCTCGCGCGCCGTCCTCGCCGCGTCCACGTGGTTGAGCTCGTCATCCGGCACCATCGTCCGCCGACGGCTGCGCGAGTCCACCACCCGGCGCGGCACGAAGGACAACAGTCGCTCGTCCTGCCAGACGTTCGTCTTCTGGTACCAGTAGTTCTCGCCCCAGTTGCCGCCGTACGCCACGCCGAGCGTCGGCGTGTAGCCCGTGCCGCTCTTGCCCCAGAGCTGCTTCACGTCCGCGTAGATGCGCGCCACCGGAATCGCGTGCTCCACGCCCGTGTGCCCATCCACCACCATCGTCAGGTTGTGCTGGAGCAGCGAGCCGCCCTCCGGCACCACCAGCATGTTCAGCTCCCGCGCCGCCTGGAGCACCTTCTGCCGCTGGTCTCTCCGAGGCTGGTTGTAGCTCTTCACGCTGAAGGCCCCCATCGCCTTCATCCGCCGCAGGTGCGAGCGCGCGTCGTCCAGCGTTTCAATCGGCGTGCGGTACCCCACCCCCGCCGCGCCATACAGAATCGTGCCCGTGGAGAAGATGCGCGGAGAGATGAGCGCTCCGGCCCGGCCCAGCTCACTGGCCGCGAAGACCTCCTCCGAGGAGTTCGACGGGTCATGCAGCGTCGTCACCCCGAAGGCCAGCGACGCCGCCTGCACCCAGCTCTGCTCGGGCATCAGGCCTTCCACGCCCATGGCCCCGTGCCAGTGCACATCCACCAGCCCCGGCATCAGCGTCTTGCCCTTCACGTCCACGACCTTCGCGCCCGAGGGCACCTGCACCTTGCCCACCGGCCCCACCGCGATGATGCGGTTGCCGCGCACCACCACCACGCCCTGCTCGATGACCTCGTCACCCTTCATGGTGATGACCCGGCCGCCCACCAGCGCCAGCGTGCCCTCCGGCGCGTCCGCCTTCACCTGGAAGGACAGGTCCACGCCCCTCTCCGGCACCGCGGGCAGATTCTCCGGCGCGCCGTCCACGAAGGAGAAGGACTGCTTCAGCGCCCGGGTGAACAGCTCAGGCCCCAGCGCCCAGTGCAGGCTCGCGCTGTCACCGGACCAGTGCAGGTACTCACCCGCGTCGCGGCTCACCTTCGCCACCGGCAACGCCTTCGCCTCGGGCCCCACCGTCGCCGCCTTGGCGCCCTTCGGGAAGGGCGTGATGAAGGCGTTGAAGTTCTCGCGGAACGCCACCCACCGCTCGTCCGGCGACACGCGCAGCTCCGTCGCCTCCGCGCTCGTCACGTGCGTGCGCTCCTCGCCGCCATCCAGGCCCACGCTCTTCAGCGAGCGGACGTCCTCCTTCTCCTTGTGCTCCACATGCAGGAAGTACACGCGGTCCGAGCGCGCCCCGAAGTGCGGCTGCTCGCCATCCCGCGCCAGCCTGCGCGGCGTGCCACCCGACGCGGGCTGCACGAAGAGGCCCGTCTCCCGGCTCCACTGCCCCGGCATCAGGTAGCCATCTCCCGTGGCGCGGTACACCAGGGACTTGCCATCCGGGCTCAGTGACGGCTCCACGTAGTAGCCCGGCTTCGACGTCACCACCTTGCCCTCGCCGCCCGTCGCGGACACCACGCGGATGGCGCCCAGCTTCTCGTCATCCCACGTCGTGTAGACGATGGAGCGCCCGTCGCGAGAGAACGACGGATAGAACTCCAGGTGGTCCTCCTGCTTCGTCAGCCGCTTCGGCGCGCCGCCCGGCAGCTCCTTCACGTAGAGCTTGCCCAGCGTCTGGTACACCACGCGGTCTCCCTTCGGAGACACCTGCACCCAGCGCAGCATCTTCGTGGCGAAGCGCTCCGGCGCGACGGCCTGCGGCGAGCGCACCGCCTCGAAAATCGTCCGCGTCCCCTTCACGTGGAAGGGAATGGGCGTCAGCTTCTTCGTCGCCACATCCAGGCGCTGCAGCTTGCCGCCCGCCCAGAAGACAATCGCCTTGTCGTCCCGCGTCCACGCCAGCGTCGGGTACACGCCGTGGATGGCCCACGTCTCCTGCATGTCCCTGTCCAGCCCGTCGTACAGCGGGCGCTCCGCGCCGGAGGCCACGTCCGTGACGTAGAGCACCGACTTCGTGCGCACGCGGCGGATGAACGCCAGCTGCTTGCCATCCCGCGACGGCGTCGGACGGATGGAGCCACCCGGCCCGGAGACGAACGGGTCAATCTCCTTCGTCTCCACATCCAACCGCTGGATGGCGTAAATCTCGCCGTTGGGGTCCTTGTTGTATTCGAACGTCTTGCCCGGCGTGACGTCCTGGCTGAAGTAGACGTAGCGGCCGTCGGGAGAGAACACCGGCTCGCCCAGGTCCTTCTGCTCGTTGGCGCGCTCGGTGAGCTGCACGCCCTCGCCGCCGGAGCGGTGATACATCCACACCTCACCCGCGCCCAGCGAGCGCCGCGAGGTGAAGTGCTTGCGCGCGATGAGGAACTGTCCGTCCGGGCTCCACGCGGGGCTGTTGAGCAGGCGGAACTTCTCCTGCGTCACCGGCTTCGCGTCCGAGCCATCCCGCTTCATCACCCAGATGTTGTCGCCGCCACCCCTGTCGCTGGTGAAGGCGATGGACTTGCCGTCCGGGCTGAAGCGCGGCTGCATGTCCCACGCGACGCCGGAGGTGAGCGCGCGCGCCTCGCCGCCCGCCAGCGGCAACACGTAGATGTCGCCCAGGAGGTCGAAGACAAGTTCGTCTCCGCTCGGGCTCACATCCACGTTCATCCACGTCCCCTCGGTGACGTCGATGTCCACCTGCCTCGCGGGGAAGCCCGGGGCGTCCACCTTCCAGGCGTCCTTCTCCTTGTCCTCCTTCGGGCCTGCCTCGGCGGACGGCGCGTTGGGGTCCACCTCCACGGCGCGGCCGGCTTCGCGCGCGGCCTCGTCCTTCTTCTGGGGAGCAGGCAGCGGATCCTGCCGAGCGGAGGGAGGGGTCGCCACGGGCTGCGCGGCGAAGAGCGTGCCCGGTACCAGCAGGGCGACGCAGAGGGCGGAGGTCAGTCGTTTCACCGGAGGTCCTCGTGATGGGGGACTGCGCGAGACACGGCCGTGCGGGGCGGGGAGACTACCCGGCCCAGGGCAGACAGGCTCGACGAGCGTGAACAGGGGACCGGGCAGCCCTCTTCCTGAGCGGCCGACAAAGGCTCGACGCGAAACGTCACGCGCCATCCGGACCTGATTCTGTTATCCGCTCCCCATGTCGGACTTCACCCTTCCCGAAGACAAGGCCGAGCGGATGGAACGCGCCGCCCTGTTCTACTCGGACATCGTCCCCCACAACCACGCGCTGGGCCTGAAGCTCCTGGACATCGGCCCCGCCGAGGCCACCGTCGAGCTGCCCTACGCGGACTTCCTCGTCGGCAACCCGGAGACGGGCGTCATCGCCGGCGGCGCCGTCACGACGCTCATCGACGCGGCCTGCGGCTCCGCCGTCATCCTCAAGCTGGGTCGCATCCAGCCGCTCGTCACGTTGGATTTGCGCATCGACTACCTGCGCCCCGCCCGCCCCCACGTCTCCCTCATCGCCGTGGCCGAGTGCTATCGCAGCACGCGACAGATTGCCTTCGTCCGCGCGCTCGTACACCAGGGTGACAAGAGCAATCCGGTGGCCTCCGCGCAGGGCACCTTCATGCGGCTGGAGGAATGACGTGAGTGACGCCAAGTCCCCCTCCGCCCTCGCCGAGCTGGTGCACCACGTGCGCAAGACGCGCGAGTACGGCCAGCTCACCGACGCCATCCCCTACACGCGCTTCATGGGCATCGGCGTGGAGAACCTGGCCGGGGAGATGCTCTGCCGGATGCGCTACACGCCCAAGCTCATCGGCAACAGCTTCATCCCCGCGCTGCACGGCGGCACGCTGGGCGCGCTCCTGGAGTCGTCCGCCATCTTCGAGCTGCTGCTCCAGACGGAGACGCCGCGCGTGCCCAAGGTCATCTCCATCACCGTGGACTTCCTGCGCTCGGGCAAGGCGCAGGACACCTTCGCGCGCGCCTTCATCACCCGCCAGGGCCGCCGCGTGGCCAACGTCCGCGTCGAGGCCTGGCAGGACGACCGCACCCGTCCCATCGCCAGCGCGCACGCCCTGTTCCTGCTCGCGGAGCCCTGAGGCTCGGGGCCCTCCCGGGGACGGAGCCCCTGTCCGCTCCCCTGGTGTTCCCTGGCCACCGGCGCTTCCCCATCGCCACCTTGCCTCCTGGAGTTCCACTCTCGGGAGGCTGGCGATGATGCGATGGCACGGTTGGATGCTCGTGGGTTCGCTGGTGCTGGGTGGCACCGCGGGGGCGCAGGACAACCAGGACGCGAAGGCGTCGGACACACCGACGACGCAGAACAATGGCACCGGTGACAGCCAGGGCATGATTCGCATGGGCGAGGCGGACGCCATCGACCATGGAGAAGACATCCAGAAGGACCCGAGCGCCTGGCCCGGCACGGGCGGCTCCGGGCAGCCCGACGCGCAGGCCGCGAAGTGGATGCGCGAGGGCCTGCTGCCCATCCCCACCGAGGAGAAGGCCTTCCTGGAGGAGCTGCACCACGCGAACCAGATGGAAGTCCAGATGGGGAAGCTCGCGCAGAAGAACGGCAGCTCCCAGGGAGTGAAGGACTTTGGCGCCCGCATGGAGCGCGAGCACGGACAGGCCGATGAGAACCTGCTCGCGTTCGCGAAGACGAAGAAGCTCCAGTTGGGAGAGCCGAAGGCGGACTCGTCGCTCGCCAAGGCGATGCAGGGCGCGGAGCACGCGACGATGGAGAAGCTCCAGGCGCTCCAGGGCCCCGCGTTCGACCGCGCGTTCCTGGCGGCCATGGTGGGCGACCATGACGTGGTCATCGCCAAGGTGATGGCCGGACAGCAGCAGTTCGTCGACAACACCGCGCTGAAGACGATGCTCGACAACCTGCTGCCCCAGCTCCAGCAACACCGCCAGAGCGCATACCGCCTGCTGGGCCAGGAGACGCCGCGTCAGGCGCGACAGGCTCCGCGCGGCGGACGCTGACCGCACCACGGGCTCGAAGACCGCGAACGGACGACGTGTCACCGGGCCGAGCTTCCGTTCGCGGGCCACCGCCGCACCGAGGCTTCGACGGCGTGAGTCCCCTCCTCTCCCGCGCGCCGCGTCCGAGGCGAACGCAGCCGCGTTCCATCGCTACGCCGCGCGTCGGGTGAGGCCCCCGGACCTTGGACAGCAAGCCTCTTCCGCGCGCACGGGCACGGTGGGTGCAACTCCGGGCGCCAGCCTTGCTCCCTCCTGGCGTCCCGGAGAACCCATGACCCAAGCCTCGCGCCCCAACATCCTCCTGCTGACGGTGGACCAGCTGATGTTCCCCCGGTTCGCCTATGGCCCGGAGGGGGGCTTCCTTCCCGGCATCAAGGACATCCTCGGCTTCATCGACGAGGGCGGTGAGGACAATCCCTACCGGAAGTACTTCCCCGGCTTCACCGCGCTGCGGAAGAACGCCGCCGTCTTCCGCAACCACACCATCGCGACCTCGGCCTGCATCCCCAGCCGCGCCGCCATCTACACGGGCCAGTACGGCACGCGCACCGGCGTCACGCAGACGGACGGCCTGTTCAAGAGCGGCGACGCCTCGGCGTTCCCCTGGCTGGAGCCCGATGGGATTCCCACCATCGGCCACTGGTTCCAGAAGGCCGGCTACCACACGCACTACTTCGGCAAGTGGCACGTCAGCAATCCACCGGACCACTCGCTGAAGCAGTACGGCTTCGATGACTGGGAGCTGTCGTATCCGGAGCCGCACGGCTCCTCCGTCAACAACCTGGGCACCTTCCGCGACATCGGCTTCGCGGACCTGGCCTGCACCTTCCTGCGCAGGATGGCACTGGGTCAGCCCTACAACCGCGCGCTCGCCCAGCAGTCCTATACGGCCCCGCTCGGCGAAGCACCCTCCACCGAGCCGCAGCCGTGGCTCGCCGTCGCGTCCTTCACCAACCCCCACGACATCGCGACGTATCCCATCCTGCCCCGGCAGTTGGACTCCGAATCGCGCCCGCTGGGCCCGCTGCACGTGCCGACACAGACGGCGCGCTCCGTGACTCCTGTCTCGGGGAGCCTCTCCTTCTTCCTCAATCCCCAGGACTTTCCGCAGGAGAACGCGCACCTGCCTCCCAACGTGCACGACTCGCTCGTCAACAAGCCGAGCTGTCAGCGCGACTACTCGTACAAGATGGGCCTGGCGCTCGCGGCCAAGACGGGGCTCACCCTGTATCAGGCGAACGAGAACATCGACCCCGTCGCCGTCACCCTCAACTCGGGCATCCCCTTCCAGCTCACGGCCGCCCCGGACGTGTCCACGCTGCGCTTCAACCAGTACTACACGTGGCTCATCCACGTGGTGGACGCGCACATCGCCCAGGTGCTGCGGACGCTGGACGAGAGCGGCCTGCGCGAGAACACCCTCGTGATGTTCCTCTCCGACCATGGCGAGTACGCCGGCTCGCACGGCTACATGATGGAGAAGTGGCACACCGCCTATCAGGAGGCGCTGCACGTGCCCCTCGTCGTCCAGTTCCCCGTGGAGAAGGACGTCGCTCCGGAGACGCGGCAGATTGAAGCGCTCAGCAGCCACGTGGACGTGCTGCCCACGCTCCTGGGGCTCGCGGGCATCGAAGGCGCCGCGCTCGACGCGATTCGCACCGACCTGCGCCTCCACCGCCCGGTGCCTCCCTTCGTCGGCGCGGACCTGAGCCCGCTGGCGCGCGGAGAGACCGACACCGTGACGGAGCCCGACGGCACGCCTCGCGCCGGAGTGCTCTTCATCACCGACGACGAGATTACGGAGACGCTGCCGCACACCGGCGACCCGCACCAGGCGCATGACGATGCGCTGTTCGCCGTGTTCACACGCTCCGTCGACGCCCTGCGCGAAGGCACCACGAAGGCGGGCAAGGTGCCGGACCTCAAGCCCGGCGCGGTGTGCCAGCCCAACCACGTCCGGTGCGTGCGCACGCCGCGCTGGAAGCTCGCGCGGACGTGGGACCCGTCGGGCGAGCACGCCGACCAGTGGGAGCTCTACGACCTCCAGAGCGACCCGCTGGAGCTGGAGAACCTGCTCGTGTTCGACGGGGCGTTCCCCACGGTCATCTCGACGCTGCCCAAGGGACTCGGCCACGCCGAGGTCGAAGCCGCGGCGCGCGCGACGCACGCCCTGCTCGGGAAGTACGAGACGCAGATGCTGTCCCCGTGGCCCGCGTAGCTTCCGCGAAGGCTGTGACGATGCGGCCCGACGGTGTTCCCGTCGGCCCGTGTCACCGCGTGACCTTGAAAGCGTGGGTCAGGGGCTCGTGACAGACACGGTGTAGAGCCCCCTCTTCCCATCGCGGGTCCAGACCAGCAGGTGGGTGGCGCCGGTGGAGAGCGGCGCGAGCAACAACCCGTTCTCCACGGACTGGATTTCGACGAGGTCCGAGCGCCCGATGGCGACGCGACTGAGTCCGGGCAGCTCCAGCTTGCGCGCTTCCCCAAGCAGCATCGGGAAGAAGACGTTGCCGCTGGCCTTCCGCGCGGACTCCACCTCCGACAGGAAGGCCTCGCTCTCTTTCGGAGCGAACTCCGGCTGGAGCCACGCCCGCGCCCACGTGCCCGCTCCGAGGAGCACCACCAGCACGAGCGCCATGCCCCCCAGCCACTTCTTGCTCACGGACGAGGGCCCGGAGAGCGCCTGGAGCAAGGCCTCCATCGAGGGGTGGCGTGCCTCCGGTTCACTCGCGAGCCCTCGCGCCAGCGCGGCCCGCACGTGCGCCGGCAACCTGGGGCCCTTCTTGCCGCGAGCCTCGACGGAAGTCCGCTTCGACGACCTGTCGGGACGCTCGCCGTGGAGGGCTTCGTAGAGCGCGACACAGAAGCTGTACTGGTCACTTCGCGCGTCCACGGCCCTGCCCTGGCGCTGCTCGGGTGACATGTACGCGGGCGTGCCCGGCGTGGTGCCCTCTCGCGTGAGCGCGGTCTCCTCCTGGTCCTTCGCGAGCGGCAGCGTCGTCGTGGAGACCTCGGCGGCGGCGCGTGCATCACTGTCTTCGCGCCGCCATCGACGGGCGAGACCGAAGTCCGTCACACGAGGACGTCCATCCCTGCCCACCAGCACGTTGGCCGGCTTGAAGTCGCGGTGGACCAGTCCCTGTTGATGCGCGGCAACCAGCCCCGCTCCGGCCGCGAGGAACAACTCCAGCACGTCACGCCAGGGACGTTCCCGCTCGCGCAGCCAGCCCGCGAGCGTCGTTCCCTCCACCCACTCCATCGCCAGGTAGTCCCGTCCATCCACCGAGCCCAGCTCGAAGACAGGCAGCACGTTGGGATGGGACAGGCGCGCCATCGCCTGCGCCTCTCGCGACAGGCGCACCCGATTCTGACCCTCGATGCCCTCGCGGAGGGGACGCAGCAGCTTCACCGCGACCCTTCGCTCCAGCCTCGGGTCCTCCGCCGCGTACACCACGCCCATGCCTCCCACGCCCAGCAGCTCGCGCAGGACATAGGGCCCCAGTCGCGTCCCTTCGAGCAGGAGTTCTCCCGCGATGCCCGGCTTCTCCCCTTCCGGGGATGGCACCCTCGAGTCCAGCCGCGTGGGCCCCTGGGACAGCCCACCTGGATTCGGCGCGGAGGCTTCGGCCGCCACCGCGGCGACCAGGGCTCGACAGTCCTCGCAGACGTCCAGGTGCGCGGCCATCCCCGGGACATCCGCCGGAGGCAACACGCCACTCGCGAAGCCGGCGAGCGCGTTCTCATCCGGACACGCCGGGGACGCGGAAGTGGGCAGCGGGCTCATGTGCGTGCGTCGCAACTTCACCACCTCGCCCCCCTAGAAGGAAGGAGAGAGGGGCCCGGCAAGGACTCGGGCCCTCCTCCCCATGCGCCACGACACACCCGCCGCGCGGCCTACTTCTCCTTCGCGGCGCCGTCCGTCACGACGATGGAATACTCCAGCCGCTCGCCGCTCTTCTTCCACACCAGCAGCTTCGTGGTGCCCGCCTCCCTGCCGGTGACTTCAAGCTGCCCCTTGCCCAGCGTCTTCACTTCCGCCGTATTGACGTTTCCCAGCGCCACCCGCGTCAGGTCCTTCAGGTCGAGCACTCGCTGCTCGCCCGGCTTGAGTTCGATGCGCTCTTCCGCCGCCGCGCTCGTGCCCACCAGCGCCAGCGCCATCAACGTGAATCCCACCAGTCCGTTCCGCATGAGGTGTGTCCTTCCTTGAGTGAACCGAGGCGCGTTTGCCCCGCCTTCATTCCGGTGACACCGCTCCCCGTGGCGTGTTGCACGCGGACCGCGAAAAAAGTGGAGAGGGCCTCTGGGCCTATCCGGGCCCGGGCTCGCCGCGCAGCAACCCCGACAGGCTCATGTCGAGCTGGCTGCGCACCGCGTGCATCAGACTGTGCAGCTCGCCCGACGACAACTGGAGGCGCTCCGCGAGCCGCTCCCGCACGCCCACCAGCACCGTCTGCCTCGCTTGCGACATCCAGCGCGACACCGTGGACTTGTGCGCCCGGTACATGACGCCAATGGACTCCAGGCTCACCCCGTCCACGACGTGCAGCCGCAGCACGGTGCGCTCCCGGGCGGACAGGGTCGCCAGCGCTCCCGACAGGGCATCACGGAAGTCCTGCTGGTGACGTCGGCGGAGGTAGTCCAGCTCGATGTCCCGGCCGGCCTCGCCCACCCGCTCGAACATCGTCCCGTCCCCGTCCTCCTCCGCGCGCGCACGCCGGCCCTCCGCGCGTTGGAGGTTGAGCGCCGTCCGCACCGCCGCCGCGCGCAGCCAGGCCGCCAGCGGACCTCCTCCCTGGTACTCGGCGATTCTCGGCTCGGCGCCGTCCTGGGCGGGGACCAGGAGTCGCTGACGCAGTTGCTGGAGCACTTCCTTCGCGTCCACGCCGCCACCCCGCACCCGGGAGATGGCACTGGCCACCTTGGGGAAGAAGTGCCGCTCCAGGGCCGCGTGGGCCGCGGGCAGTCCTCGCGCGCAGGCACAGGCCAGATAGAGGTCCGACACGGGCACGGCGGCGAGCGTGTCCGCGG
This sequence comes from Myxococcus sp. CA033, assembly GCF_013336625.1. Classification (NCBI taxonomy): domain Bacteria; kingdom Pseudomonadati; phylum Myxococcota; class Myxococcia; order Myxococcales; family Myxococcaceae; genus Myxococcus; species Myxococcus sp. CA033. The sequence goes on from NZ_JABUMU010000013.1 coordinate 84,756, forward strand.
GCTCCTGGCCCGGCATGAGCCGCTGGGCCACATGGCGGAGGAAGTCCTCTTCGGGAAGCACCACGTCCGGCCACGCGTGTCGTCCGGTGGACACCCACGACTCCAGCAGGGCCTCCAGTCCGGGCACCTCCGCGCAGCGACGGGCGGCGGGTGGCAGGTGCTGGACGAAGAGGTGCGAGCGGCTGTGCTGCTTCGACATGCACACCTCGGAACGGGCCACCGCCGGTACACACCGGGCTTTCATTGTTACAGCGCGGGGCGCCTTTTCTACAGGCTCTCCCTTAGGTCGCGAGCCTCGATGCGCGTCCCGCCTCACCCCGGAGTCCCCGGTGGATGCTCGCTCGAAGACGGGCTTTCGCGCCATGAGCCAGTGTCTCCGGTGGACAGTGGACCGTTCGAGCGTGCGCGGGCGCCACGGCATGCCGCCTGCTTTCCCCCGCAGGGCATCCGTTCCGGAGGACAGGACGATGAGCGAGCGCGCACAGGCCCAGTTGAGAGCGTTGAAGGAAGCCGCGCAGTTGTTGTTCGTCCAGGAGCGGTACGCCGAATGCGCGGAGGTCCATTCGCGCATCCTTCGGATGGTGCCCAAGGACCCGAACGCGCGGGTGCGTCACGCGGAAATCTGTCGCCGCACGGGGGACCGGCAGGCCGCCATCGCGTCGTATCGCACGGCGGCGGAGCTGTTGCTCGCGCAGGGCTGTGAGGCGCGGGCCCGCGCGTCGCTTCGCGCGGCGCTGGAGCTGGACCCGAGGGACCCGGTGCTCCTGTCGGACTTCACGCGCATGGGACAGGCGTCGCTGCCGCCCTCGACGGCGCTGGAGGACGAGCGGCTCTACAGTCACGCGGCGGGGCTCGTCACGGTGAGCGAGGCTCCGGTGGCGGTGGCTCCGCGCACCACGGACGCGCGAGTGAAGACACCGCCTCCTCCGCCGCCTCCTTTCGTGCTGCGAGCCGCGGAAGAGACTCGAGTGCCGGGGCCGCTGCCCTCGGCGCCGGCCATTGCGCCGGTGAAGGTGAAGCCACCTGGGCCCGCGACTCGGGCACCCGTGCCCTCCGCACCGACGATGCCGAGCTCGTTTCCGCCGCGCGGTGCGGTCGCGCCACGACAGGTGGAGGCGCCGCGTGAAATCGCCGTGCCCGTGGTGCGCGGGACGCTCGTCGCGGCACGGGACACCACGGTTCCACTGACAGGCGTGCTCCCGACTCCCGCTCAGGCACCACGCGCCACTACGATTGCGCCCCTGTCTCCCGCGCAGGCATCAACGGCCACCATGCGCGCGGCCGGGTCTCCCGCGCAGGCACCTCACGCCACCGCAAGCACGTCTCTGTCTCCCGCTCAGGCACCACGCACCACTACAATCGCGCCCCTGTCTCCCGCTCAGACACTGCCTGCCACCGCGAGCGCACCCCGGTCTCCCGCCCGGACACCACGCACCACTACAATCGCGCCCCTGTCTCCCGCGCAGGCAGCAACTGCCACCATGAGCGCAGCCGTGTCTCCGGCTCAGGCACCACGCGCCACGACAATCGCACCCCTGTCTCCCGCGCAGGCAGCAACTGCCACCATGAGCGCAGCCGTGTCTCCCGCACAGGCACCACGCGTCACGACAATCGCACCCCTGTCTCCCGCTCAGACACTGCACGCCACCGGCAGCATGCCCCTGTCTCTCGCCCAGGCACCACGCACCACTGCAAGCGCGCCCCTGTCTCCCGCTCAGGCACTGCACACCACCGGCAGCGTGCCCCTGTCTCTCGCCCAGGCACCACGCACCACTACAATCGCGCCCCTGTCTCCCGCGCAGGCAGCAACGGCCACCGCGAACGCACTCCGGTCTCCCGCCCAGGCGCTGCACGCCACCGCGAGCCCGCCCTTGTCTCGCACGACAGTGCTGCACACCACCGCGAGCGCGTCCATGTCTCCCGCCCAGGCGCTACACACCACCGTGAGCGCGTCGGCTCCCGTGCCTCGCGAGACACCCAAGGTCGAGGTGAGCGCGAGTCTCTGGACCACCGGTGGCCCCGTGACGGTGACGCCCGTGGCGACCTATCGGCCCGAGCTTCGATGGCTGAGCCCCAACAGCGTGGCGATGAGAGTCTCGCCTCAGTCCCACTGGGTCATCATCCGCGCCGAGGGACCGCTGTCGTTGAGCCGCGCGGAGTCCCTCCCGCTGCCCCCTCGAGACGTGTCCTCACACCCCCGCGACGAACCCATCTCGGACACCACTCCGCTCATCGCGCACTGACACGGACACCGCCAACCCGCGCAGCACGAACGGGTTCGGCGACCTCTCCTGGCAACCGACCTGCCCTCGCGCTCGCGACTCCACGGTGCGCCCGTCCCAGCCGTGAATCCTGGCGCTGAAGCTTGCCCCTCGCGGTCCCCGCCGACCACGATGCACGTCACCGCCATGACGCCCCTCACCCTTCGCGAGACGCTCGCCTTCGTCGCTCCCGCCCTCTCCACTCGGCGCCGAGTCCTGGAAGTCGGCTGCGGTGACGGCTCCCTCGCGGGCCAGCTCGCCGCCCAGGCCCATGACGTCGTCGCCATCGACACTCGCCTGCGCGACACGCCACGCTCACCGCGCGTCCGCTTCGAGGAAACAGACCTGCTGCGCTTCACCTCCGAGCAGCCCTTCGACGCCGTCGTCGCGGTGACCGTCCTCCACCACATCACTCCGCTCGACGCGAGTGTGGCGAGGCTGCGCGAGCTGCTCGTCCCCGGAGGTGTTCTCGTCGTGGATGACTTCGACCTGGCCGCGCCGGACGAGACCACCGCGCGCTGGTACTACGACACCCAGGACCTGCTGGCCGTCGCCGGACGCTTTCCCGCCGAGGCCGTCCACGGCGCCCCCTCCGAGCCACCCCTGGAGCGCTGGCACCACGAGCACGAGCACCACGACGAGCCACTCCACACCGGAGCCGCGATGCTCACCGCGCTCCGCGACGGGGGCTTCGAGGTTTCCCAGGTGGCTCGCGGCCCCTATCTGTTCCGTTATCTGGCGAGAGGCACCATCGAGGCCCACGACAACACCGTCTCCGGTGAGCGCGTGGCCGAGCACCTGCTCACCGTCGAGCAACGTCGCCTGGACGAGCACTCGCTCCAGCCCGTGGGCCTGCGCATCCTCGCCCACCGTCGCTGACACGCGTCTGGCGGAGCGCCCCACACGACGGAGGCGCATCCAGCCTTCACACCAGGACTTGCGCGGCGCTCGCGGGCTACATCGGCACGGACTTCTTCGGGTCGAAGCGCTTCTTCTCGTGCGTCGCCGGAGGCTGCGCGGCTTTCTCCTGCTCCGTCGTCTTCGCCGGCTCCGACTCGCGGCTCTCCAGCACCGGAGCCTCCGCCTTCTCCTCCGACACCTGCGCCTTCACCGGCGCCTCGCAGTGCTCACCCTTCCGGTTGGGATGGCAGTGCCGAATCCCATACACGTGGTGACAACCGCACGCATCGACGCGCTTCTTCGCGCAGATCGACGGATTGAACACCGGCCCCGCCAACGTATCCGCCGGCACCGCCTGCAACGCCACCGCCAGGAACATCCCACCGAGGAAACCCATCGCCCACCCCCTGCCTGGATGGGAGATGGATGGGCCTGGAGCCGGAATGCGGCAAGTCCTCGGCCGATCCAATTCCCGCGCTTCGCACGCGAGCCGACTTTCGGTCGACTGTCCGGGTGTGCGAACCAGGCCTCGGGGCCACCACGAGGATGCGTTGCCGACGTCGAGACGGCAACAGCACCCGCCCTTCTTCATCGTCCCAAGGTCCGGGGCAGGCGCCACCCACGCACCGCGTCGCGCCCTGGCGCCCTCCCCCGTTCTCCGAGGGAAAACCCCGGAAATTCGCTCGCTTTCCCGCCCGCTCTCCCAGCATCCTCGGAGGCTCGGACAAACCCGGGCGCCCGGGTCAGCTTCTTTCGGACGCTCCCGTCCCTCGCGCGTGTTCACCCCTGTCCAGGGGCGTCAGGGGAGTCAAAGCCATGAGTTGGAAGCAGCGTTTGGAAAAGGCCGCCGAAGGCCATTACGTCCTGCCGAAGACCAAGACCATGAAGGTCGACGCGGACCTGTTCCTCTCCGACAAGCTCCTGTGGGGCGAAGGCCCCGACTTTCCCGGCATGGAGGACGCCGTCTTCGACCAGGTGGTCAACGCCGCGTCCTTCCCCGGCGTCACCCGCGTCGCCGTCACCCCCGACTGTCACGTGGGCTACGGCGTCCCCATCGGCACCGTGGTGGAGACCGACGGCATCCTCCTGCCCACCGCCGCCGGCTACGACATCGGCTGCGGCATGGTGCAGCTCCAGACGTCCCTCAACGCGGAGGACGTGGCGGATCCGGCGAAGCGCCGCCAGTGGATTGAGCAGGTCACCCGCCGCATCGCCGTGGGCGTGGGCGCCAGTCGCGTGCAGGCACAGCGCAAGGTGTCCGACCGAGCCTTCGCGGAGGTCGTCCGCCACGGCGCCAAGGCCCTGGGCCGAGGCTCCGCCATCACCGAGCGCGACTTCATCCCCGTGGAAGACGACCGGGTGGACATCCCCGACCGGGCCTACGAGAAGCGCGGCCAGTTGGGCAGCCTGGGCGGTGGCAACCACTTCACCGAGATGCAGGTGGATGAAGAGGGCCGCGTCTGGGTGATGCTCCACACCGGCAGCCGGGGCTTCGGGTGGAACATCGCCAAGACGTTCTTCGTCAAGGGCGCCGCCCAGTTGGGCCTGAAGAGCCGCAGCGAGGACTTCGTCTGGCTCGACGCCGACAGCCCGATGGGCCGCGAGTACTGGAACCTGCACAACATGGCGGCCAACTTCGCCGTGGCCAACCGGCTCATCATCGGTGAGGCCGTGTGCGCCGCGCTGGAGGACGTCTTCGGCGGCACCGCGAGCGTCTATTACGAAATCTCCCACAACCTCATCCAGAAGGAGGCCGGGAAGTTCGTCGCCCGCAAGGGCGCCACGCGCGCGTTCCCCGCGGGCCACCCCGCGCTCAAGCGCACCACGTGGGAGGACACCGGCCACCCCATCCTGATTCCAGGCTCCATGGAGACCGGCAGCGCCATCCTCTTCGCCGAAGAGGGCGCGTCCAAGTCCATCTACTCGGTGAACCACGGCTCCGGCCGGCGCCTGTCCCGAGGCGAGGCCCGGCGCGTGCTGGACCAGGGCGCCACCGACGCGCGCATGGCGGAGTCCGGCATCATCCTCAACACCCGCCAGACGCCGCTCGACGAGTCCGGCCCCTGCTACAAGAACCTGGACGACGTGCTGGAGACGGTGGAGATGGCGGGGCTCGCCCGAGTCGCCCGGCGCCTCAAGCCCGTCGCCTGCATCAAGGGCGCGGATTGACCCACACGCGAGGGGCGCGTGGACTTCCCGGGGAGCCTGCTACAGTGCCGGCCCTCTGGAGTCCCAAGAATGACCTCGCCGTCCCCTGCCGCCCGCGTCCCCCCGTCGGGCCCCCGTGAGGCCGAGCTGGCTCGCGCCGAGAGCGAGCTGTCCGCCCAGGAGTCCCGCCTCGCGGAGCAGGTGACGCGCGCCCTCGCCGACACCGCCGCCCTCACCTCCCGACTCGACGGCGTGCGCGCCGCGCTGGCCCGTGCCCACCAGGAACCCGACGCCGACCCGCAGGTGGGCGAGCAGGCGGCCAGGCTCCAGGCCGCTCGCGTGCCGTCCCTGGACGTGGAGGCCGCGCGCGCGAAGGCGTTGGAGGCGCGCGAGAAGGCCCTGGAGGCGCGCAAGCGGATGGGGACGGAGGTGCAGGCCGCGCTGCGCATCCAGCAGGAGCAGACCGCGCAGGTGTCACGCGCCGTGGCGGACGCGGAGGCCGCGCTGAAGCAGCAGGTGGAGGCCAGCGCCGCGCGGACCCGGGCCCGACAGGAGGCCGCCACGCGCGCGCAGCAGGAGGCCGCTCGCGTGCGTCAGGCGGAGCTGGCGCAGGCCGCCGCCACGGTGAAGTCCCAGGGCCTGGCGCTGCCCTCCCCCCCGGCGCGGGGAGCGGCGAGCGCGGACGGCCAGGAGGCCCGGCGCAACGGGCGCGTGCGGATGCACACGTCCATCGACATGCGCAGCGACTCCAACTTCTTCACCGGCTTCTCGATGGACATCAGCGAGGGCGGCGTCTTCATCGCCACGGTGGACGCGGTGCCTCGCGGCACGCAGGTGGAGCTGGACTTCACGCTGCCGGGTGGCCGGCCCATGAAGGTGACGGGCGTGGTGCGCTGGGTGCGCGAGTCCAATCCCCGCATGCCGGAGCTGATGCCCGGGGTGGGCGTGCAGTTCACCGGACTGCCGCACGAGGTGGCCTCCGTCATCTCCTCGTTCGTCATCACGCGGGACCCGATGTTCTATCCAGACTGAGTCAGGCCTCACCCTTCGTCGGGTAGTCGACCCAACCTCGCGCGAGGTGTCCATGAGCGGCGGTGTCTGGATGGAAAGACAGACATCCGTCCCGGGCCTCGTGCATGGTGGATTCAAGACTCCGCGTCCTGATAGGAGAGACCCCGGAATGAGCGCACCCCCCCGAAGCCCCAGCTCCAGTTGCGCGCGCCCGCCCCGCTGGGACTCCCGCCGCCGCGTCGAGACCGACACCGCGGAGGCGGAAACGAATGAAGTGAGCACACACATGGCATCGCCGAGCGTGGACAAGGTCAATCTTGCCCAGAAGCTGACCCTGTTCTCCGAGCACTGGTCCCCCAAAGTGGTGGGTGAGCTGAACGGACAACACGTCCGGCTGGCGAAGCTGATGGGCCCCTTTACCTGGCACCACCACGAGCACGAGGACGAGCTGTTCCTGGTCCTCCACGGCCGGCTGCGCATGGAGCTGCGCGAGCGCACCGTGGAGGTGGAGCCCGGCGAGTTCATCATCATCCCCCGGGGCGTGGAGCACCGGCCCGTCGCGGAGGAGGAGGTCCATGTCCTCCTCTTCGAGCCGGCCACCACCCTCAACACCGGCAACGTCCGCGAGGAGCGCACCGCGGACACGATGGAGAAGCTCTAGCCTAGGTCGCCCCGGGCGGAGCCGGCTCCATGGCGTCGTCCTCCAGCTCCGCGCCCAGCTCCATCAATGGCAGCTCCACCGTGAAGGTGGAGCCCTCGCCCGGCGTGCTGTCCACGTGGACGGAGCCCGCGTGTGCGTCCACCAGTTGCCGGACGATGTAGAGCCCCAGTCCGAAGCCCGCGTGGCGGCCCGCCGAGGGCACCCGCTCGAAGCGGTCGAAGATGCGCCGCTGCGACTCCAGGGCGATGCCCTCGCCGAAGTCGCGCACCACCAGTCGCGCCCGCGCCAGCCCCGCGCGCTCCACCCGCACCACCACCGGATGTCCCGCGCCGAACTTCAGCGCGTTGGACACCAGGTTCGTCACCACGCGGTCCAATCGCAGCCGGTCCCACTGGCCCACCAGCCCCAGCTCCGCGTCGAAGACAAACTTGCTGCCCACCTCCGCGGCGTGCGCGGCGAAGCGCTCCACCACCTCGTGCGCCAGGTCCGCCAGGTCCACCGGCGCCACGTCCAGCACCAGTCGCCCCGAGGACAGTCGCGACAAGTCCAGCAGGTTGAGCAGCAATTGCCCCAGCCGCTGCGTCTGCTTCAGCGCCGTGCCCAGGCCGTCACGCACCTTCTCCCGCTCCACCGCCTGGTCCGTGCGCAGCAGCCTGCGCAAGAGCAACTGGAGCGTGTTGAGCGGATTGCCCAGGTCATGCGCCGCCACGCCGATGAGCTCCACCGCCTCACGCGCCTCGCGCAAGAGCCGCGCGTTGTCCAGCGCCAGCGCCGCGCGCCCGGCCAGCTCCTCCATGAAGACCTGGTCCGACAGCGTCAGCCGCCGCTCCGGCAGGGACATCAGCAGCACCAGCACCCCCTGCGTCCGCTCTCCGGCGCGCAGCGGTACCGCCAGGTACGAGCGCACGCCCACCTGCTCCATCAGTCTCAAGTGCTCCGCGTCCTGCGCTCCCTGCGTCAGCATCTCCGGCGACACGTCCGGCACCCACTGGGAGCGCCCCGTGCGCACCACCTGCCAGAGGCCCTGGGGGACATCCGGCGGAGGTTGATAGCGCCGCACCGCCTCCCACAGCGAGGGCTCCTTCTGCGCCACCACATGCTTCACCGCCCGGGGCCGCAGCTGTCCGGACGGGGTCAGCATGTACAGCAGACAGACATCCGCCACCTCCGGCACCATCATCCGCGCCAGCTCCGCCACCATCAGGTCCGGGTCCAGGTACTGCTGGAAGACGCGGCCGGCCTCCGCGAACAACCGCTGCGTGCGCTCGGCGCGCTGCCGCTCGGTGATGTCGCGCGTCACCGCCGCGTAGCCCCGCACCTCGCCGTCGTCGTCGAGCAGCGTGTTGATGAGGGCCTCCGCGAAGAAGTGCGTGCCGTCCTTGCGCGTGCGCCACCCCTCCGTGCGCAGCCGCCCGTCCCGCCGCGCGCGCGCCAAATCTTTCTCCGGAAGCCCCAGCGCCACCTCGTCCGGAGGGTAGAAGCGGTCCACCGACTCGCCCACGACCTCCGCCGCCTGATAGCCGGTGATGCGCGTGGCGCCCGGGTTCCAGCTCGCCACCCGGCCCCGCTCGTCCAGCAGCAGCAGCGCGTAGTCCTGCACCCCCTCGACGAGCAGTTGGAAGCGCTTCGTGCTGGCCTCGGCCTCCTCCCGCAAGGGACGCAGCCGCCGCAACAACACCCACGCCAGCACCCCGGCCAGGGCCAGGCCCAGGCTCGCCGCCACCAGGGTGAGCACCAGCACCCGCTCGTCCACCTCCACCGCCGCCTGGATGCCCAGCGCGAGCCGCTCCTCCACGCTCGCGGAGAGCTGCTGGAGCGATTCATAGGCGCGCAGGCGCGTGTCCCCCACCCGCTCCTCGAAGAGGGTCTCCAACCGAGAGCGGGGCACCTGGCTGGCATGCGCCACCACCAGCTCCCGCACGGCCTGCTCATGCTCCTGCTCCGCGCGCATCACGGACTCCAGGAGCGACGCCGAGGGCTCCGTGCCCAGCCGGGGCTTCAGCCGCTCATAGGTGGCGATGAAGCGCTCGCGCGACGCCACCATCTCCTCGGCGAAGAGCGCGTCACCCGACAGCGCATAGCCCCGCTCGCTGGACACCTTGTCGCTGAAGGCCCGGCGCAGGCGCTCCACCTCCAGCAGGTCCATGGACAGCTCGAGCAGGCTCGCCTTGTGGCCGGAGCGCACCGACAGCAGCGCCACCGCCGACGTCACCGCCAGCGCCAGCGCCACGAGCAGGGACGCGATGAAGCCAGCGCCGACGCGCTGTGAGAACGTCCACGGCCGCCCCACGCCGCCCCCCTCCGGACATCAGCCTCCAGCCCGAACCTCACCCAGCCCACAAGGTGGCGCTGCCGGCCATGAGCCCACACCCCCGCCCATGGGACGGCTTGGCGTCGGGTGGCGGGCAGTCGGGCCCGCCGCGAGTCAGGGGAGTGCCTGGAGCGGAGGGACTACCGCGAGCCCGCGGTGGACGACGGGGCCGCCGCTTCCGGGGCGCCGGTGGGCGCGGGCGCCACGTCGCCGGACGGGGCCTTGAAGCTGCCCGTCTCCGGCTCCACGGACCACGCGGAGAACTTCTGCTGCTTCACGTCCCTCAGCTTCCCGTCCTCGTAACAGACCGAATAGACGAGGAAGAACTCCTTCTCCACCGACGGCGCGCCGTGGCGGTAGCAGTCCGCGCCCGTCGCGTCGCGCTCGCGCGTCATGGGGCGGCCCAAAAGCGCCATCACCTGGTCCGTCGTCATGCCACCGTGCATGGACTTGAAGCCATGGGGCGTGACGACCTGGAACGTGGGGCGCTGCTCGCGCACCATCGTCCAGAACACCACCGCGAGCACCACCGGCACCAGGGCGGCCAGGAGCGCCAGCGCCCAGCGGCCTCGGGACGCCTTGCGGTCCTCCTTGTCATAGGCCGTGAAGAGGTTGCCAGCGTCCGTCGGCGCGGAGACCAGGGAGGCATTCAAGGGGTTCTCTGTCGGGCTCACGTCGACTGACATGCCGTTCCAACAGCGCGGATGCAAGAAACTCCACGCGGGCCTTCCGGTAACGCCCGCCCGGCAACTTCCCGGGCGTGTACCGTGCGCTGGAGGGCTTCCTTTCGTGACATCGAAGTTCACAATCGGTGGGAGGCCGGCCTGCTACATCCCCGCCGAGGTAGGAACCAGGAGTCGTGAAAGATGGCGAAGCGAGGCGCCGCCGGACGCAGCGTCCCCCCCCAGAAGTCCTTGGAGCGGGATGCCCTGCCAGCGGGGGCGGAGATGGATGAGGGGCTCTTCTTCAATCGCGAGCTGTCCTGGCTGGCCTTCAACGACAGGGTGCTCCAGCTGGCGGAGTCCGCGGACGAGCCGCTGCTGGAGCGGCTCAAGTTCGTGGCCATCTACGCGCGCAACCTGGACGAATTCTTCATGATTCGCGTCGCGCGCCTGCACGAACAGGTGCGCGCCAACGTGGCTCGGCTGGTGCCGGACGGCGCGGCCCCGGGCAACACGCTCGACAAGCTGCACGAGGGCATCTTCGAGCAGAGCAAGCGCCACAGCGCCATCTTCGAGAAGCTCCTGCGGCCCGCGCTCGCGGAGAAGGGCCTGCGCATCCTCAACGCGAAGGAGCTGGACGCCGACCAGCGCGCCCAGGTGGATCAGCGCTTCCGCGAGCAAATCTTCCCCGTGCTCACCCCGCTGGCCATCGGCCTGGGCCGGCACTTCCCCTACATCTCCAACCTGTCGCTCAGCCTGGCGGTGCTGCTGAGAGACCCGGAGGCCGGCGAGGAGAGCGTGGCCCGGGTGAAGGTGCCCAAGGAGCTGCTCCCCCGCTTCCTGCCCCTGAAGAACAACGTCTTCGTGCCGCTGGAGGAGGTCATCGCCCAGCACCTGGGAGACCTGTTCCCCGGCATGGAGGTGCTCAGCTGGAGCCTGTTCCGAGTCACCCGCGACGCGGACTTCACCGTGTCCGAGGACGCGGAGGACCTGCTCAAGGCGGTGGAGACGGAGCTGCGGCAGCGGCGGTTCGGCGACGTCATCCGCCTGGAGGTGCAGGCGGGCATGAGCCCCAAGCTGCTGGAGCCGCTGGTGGAGGCGCTGGGGCTGGAGTCGCGGCAGGTGTACGAGGAGCAGGGCCTCTTGGGCCTGGGGGACGTGCAGGCCATCGCCTTCGCGCCCGGCTTCCCGGAGCTGAAGGACCCGCCGTGGGTATCCGTCACCCAGCCCCGGCTGCGTCCGGACACGGACTCGCCCGAGGGCGTCACGGTGATGGCGGCGATGCGGCGCGGGGACTTGCTCGTCCACCACCCCTACGACTCGTTCGCCTCGTCGGTGGAGCGCTTCGTCACGGAGGCGGTGGCGGACCCGGATGTCCTGGCCATCAAGCAGACCGTCTACCGCACGTCCGACAGCTCGCCGCTGGTGCCCGCGCTGATTACCGCCACGGAGAACGGCAAGCAGGCGGTGTGCATGGTGGAGCTGAAGGCCCGCTTCGACGAGCGCACCAACATCAAGTGGGCCAACGCGCTGGAAGAGGCGGGCGTGCACGTCGTGTACGGCATCCCCTCGCTGAAGACACACGCGAAGGCCATCCTCATCGTCCGGCGCGAGGGCGAGCGGGTGCGGCACTACGTGCACATCGGCACCGGCAACTACAATCCGAAGACGGCGCGCCTCTACACGGACATGGGCCTGTTCACCACGGACCCGGACATCGGCGCGGACGTGGCGGACCTGTTCAACTACCTCACCGGCTTCGGACGCCCCAAGAGCTTCCGCAAGCTGCTGGTGGCGCCCCTCACCATGCGCGAGGGCCTGCTGGAGCACATCAAACGCACCGTCGTCGCCCACACGCTGGAGCGCCCCTCGCGCATCCAGATGAAGATGAACGCGCTGGTGGACCCGGGCATCATCCGCGCCCTCTACGACGCGTCGCGCGCCGGAGTGAAGGTCGAACTCAACGTGCGAGGCATCTGCTGCCTGCGCCCCGGCGTCCCCGGCATTTCGGAGAACATCCGCGTCGTGTCCACGCTGGGCCGCTTCCTGGAGCACGCGCGCGTCTACATCTTCGAGCGCGGCACGGAGCTGCGCTGCTACATCGGCTCCGCGGACCTGATGCCTCGCAACCTGGACCACCGTGTGGAAATCCTCGCGCCGGTGGAGGACACCACGCTGGCCGCGCAGGTGCGTGACTCGCTGGAGCGCAGCCTCGCGGACAACACCCACGCGTGGGAGCTGCAGGCCGACGGCGCCTGGCGCCGGCTGACGCCTCCCGCGGGCGCGGAGAAGCGCTGGGCCCAGGGAGAAGTCATGGAGCGCGCCACCCGCCTGGCCCAGTTCCAGGGCGGCCGTCCCCTGCCTTGAACCACGGGGCCCCGACGTCCGGAGCCCCACCGACAGCCCGCTTCAGCGCGCCGACGAGGGCCGCCGCGTCGTCCACCACGAGCACTTCGCCTTGCGGCGCGGGGTGCGCAGGGGCGGACGCTGACGCGCCCTCGGCGCACACACCTGCTTGGGCGTCCTCGAACACCGCCAGACCCCACGCGCCTGGGACCAGCGCGGTGAGTGACCAGCAAAACGGATGCACCAGGTGGCCACGCGAGAACTCGCTTCCCTCAGGGATGTGGAAACAACGGACAGACCGGATAATCAGGTGCGCCTGTGCCACAACTGAAGGTTGGAATTCAAGCATTGCTCACAAAATGATGCCGACGCTGTAATTTCGTAAGTCAGCCTCCGAGGTCCCTGGAGACCTCCTCACGACGATGGGCCTCCACCTCGAGGACCTCCTTCCACTGAATCCACCCGGAGCGGGCCGCGTGGCGGGCAGCCGTCGTGGTGTCGTCCACGACGAGCAGCTGGCTGCCAGCGTCGCGGATGTCGGCGGCGATGCGCTCCAGCTCGCGTGCGCGGTCGGGGTGGCCGGGCACGTTGCGGATGTAGACGCAGAGGACGCGGCCGGGGAACTCGCGGACGATGGTGCGGTAGTGCTCCGCGTCCTCCTGGCCGCTGTCGCCGATGAGGATGAAGGGCAGGTGCTCCAAGTCGCCAAGCAGCCCGCGCATCTTGTCCAGCTTGTGGCCGTGGCCGCCGCCGGGCGCGAAGCCCTGGCTGGACAGGCCCCAGTCGCGCAGCAGCAGCGGGCCGGTGGGGATGTGGTGCAGCGCGAGGAACTCGTCCAGGTGCTCGTACAGATTCCACGGGCTGCTGGAGACGTAGAAGATGGGGTTGTCGCCCGTCCCCTCGGCGCCCGCCTGGAGCGCGGCGTAGAAGGCGTCCACGCCCGGGAAGGGCAGGCGCACGCGGTGCTCGGTGAGGAACAAGGCCCAGGCGCGCTTGAGCGGGTCCGTCACGCCAGTGACGATGACGGTGTCGTCGATGTCGCTGATGACGCCGTAGCTCGCGCTCGCGCCGGCCACTCGCACGGGGGCCGCCACGCGAGGCACTCCTTCCGGCTCCGGCGACAACAGCTCCAGCTCCACCATGTGCCAGCCGGAGCGCACGCCCTCCGGAGGGGTCACCCACAGCTCCAGGAAGCCCTCCTCGTCGGTGGTGCCCTCCCAGCGCTTGTCGCCCCAGCGCACCGCCACGTGGGCGCCCGCGATTTCGCGCGTCATGTAGCGCTTGTAGGAGGCCACCGCGCTGCTCCACAGCGTGTGGCGCTGCTTCTGCGGGCGGATGTGGCGGTCCTCCAGGACGCGGGCCTTGATGACGGCGCGCTCGGAGGTGCCATGGCCCCGGTAGGGGAGGATGCGCAGCGGCGGGGCGATGCCCAGCGAGCGGCGCAAGCTCCGGCTCATCGCGTCATAGTGGGCGTCGACGCGGACGGCGAGTCGGTAGAAGGCGAGTCTTGGGTCGGCCATGGCGCGGAGCGTAAGGAGTGGGGGAGCCCGACTGTAGAAGACTCCGGGGCGGCTCGCGGGGCAAAGCCGCGAGGAAGTCGCCGTGGCCCGTGGAGCCGTCGGCCCGCGTATCCCTGGTGCCGTGCCTCTTTCGACAAGGAGTCCTGCCTTGCTGCGTCGTCACTTCCGGTGGTTGCTGGCCGCTGTCTCGCTGCTCGTCGCCTCGGTGGCCGTGTCTCAAACGGCGCCGAGCATCACCTTCCAGTCCCCGTCCCAGGGCTGGAATGTCTTCGCCTCCTCCAACCCGCTGCCCTTCGGCGGCGCCGTGAGCATCGTCTACGACGCCTCGCGATTGACGCAGTGCCGGGGCAACATCAACGCCAACACGCCGGGGTGGACGATTACCGGCCACTACCAGTTCAACAACGGCCCGGTGCAGAGCTTCTGGGTGGCGGGCTTCTCGTCCACGCCCAACCCGCCCGCGCCGTCGATTCCGCTCAACACGCGCGGCGACCTGGCCATCTGGTTCGAGAACACCAGCCGCTGGGGCTGCCAGGCGTGGGACTCCAACTTCGGCAACAACTACCACTTCAACGTGCAGTGACGTGACTCAAGCGCGCGAGGCTTCACGGGCCTCGCGCGCTCCAAAGTCATGAGGGCCGGGTGACGAGCTCCGCGCGGCCGATGGGGCTCTCTCCCTTGGCGAGCAGCGCGCGGGCGGCGAGCACGGACACGCAATCCTCCGTGCTGTGGATGTCGCCGTAGAAGGTGAGCAGCGTGGCCGGGTCCACCACGCGCACGCCGCGCGCCTCCACCGACGGGACGCTCCGGACGAAGACGTCGAGGATGACCTTGCCGCCCGCGTCATGCCGCGCGTAGCGGTAGAAGTGCGTGCTCGTCGCGTCGAAGCGCGTCCAGATGCGGTGGTAGCCCCGGGCGGTGAGCACCGGGACGACCTCCGGGAAGCGCGAGGGCTCCACGAAGAGGTCCACGTCCTTGTGGTCGTGGAAGAGCTTCAGCTCCTCATGCGGGGGCGCCATGAAGTGCCACGCCCAACCGCCGGACACCGTCACCCACGGCGCCAGCGCGAGCACTTCCTCCTCGCTGACGCGCAGTCGCTCGGGGTTCCAGGGCTCGTTCGCCCGCTTCGGATTGCGTGGGTCTCCCATGGCCGTGTCCTTTCGTGCGCCGGCCGGACGCGGGCGGACAAGGGCGGCTGACACGGGTGGAGACTCGCCGGGCGCCGGGCCTCACATGCCGGCGATGCCGCCGATGCCGGGCTTGAAGCGCCAGATGAAGTAGGGGCCGTTCGCCGCGATGTGCGCCTTGGACTGGAGCATGTGGTGGGGAATGGCGCTGTCGGCCACGTAGAGCCAGCCGTCCGGCCCGTGGTTGAGCGCGTCCGCCCAGCGGATGCGCGGGGACTTCACCAGCGTCTCCAGCCGTCCATCCGGACTCATGCGCAGCACGGCCCCGTGCTCCACGTCCGTCATCAGCACGTTGCCTTGCGCGTCCGCGCTGAGCCCGTCGTTGAGCGGCTTGCGGCCCACGGCCTGGAGCCGCTGGGCGAGCGCCTCGTCATCCAGGCTGGCGTCGCGCAGGTCCTGGGTGCGCACCCGGTACATGGTGTCGTGGTTCATCGCGGCGAACCACAGCCACTCGTCGCTCGGGTCCAGGGCGATGCCGTCCACGCCGCACTTCAGCGCGGCGAGCCCGCCGAAGAACACCATCTCCTTGATGGGATTGCGGATGACGAAGTCGCGCGGGAAGACGGACTCGTGTTTCTCCAGCACGCGGCGCGCCTGCTTCGCGGCCACGTCGTAGACGATGAGCGCGGGCGAGCGGCGCCAGAAGCCCACGTCCGCGATGAACACCGTGCCGCCCTGGGCATCGACCCGCAGGTCCTGGAGGAAGGAGCCTGGCGGCGCGACTTGCGGCGGGAAGTCGAACTCGTGCGCGAGGTGCCCGTTGGCCAGGTCGAAGGCGAGCAGTCGCGGCACGCCGAGGCCGTGATTGCCATGGTCGATGGTCCACAGCCAGTCACGCCGGTCGATGGTGATGCCGAGCACCGTGTCGAAGAGCCTCTTCTGGAGCGCCTCCGCGGGGAACGGCACGGCCTTGCCGTCCACCCACTCCCACAGCTTCGCGCCCTCCGGCCGACTCTCCGGGTGGAGCGTGTAGAACAGGCGCCCCGTCGAGGACACCGCCACGTTGCCGATGGGCTCCGCGCTGCGCACCACCTCTTCGAGCGCGCTGTCCGGCAACAGGGGCATGCCCGTCACGTCCGGGTACGGTTCGCCTCCCCCGTAGCGAAGGCGCACGCCGAGGGTCGCGAGCACCAGCAACCCCACGACGGCGACAACGCCCTTGAGGACGCGGAGGACACGAGCGCCGGGTGCGGGGGAGGACACGGGGACGGACGGAAGCGGAGCGGCCATGAAGGGAACCGGAGAGGTGAGCCCACCTGACGCGGTGGAGCCTCACTCTCCCTCAATACGGAGGCCGACGACGAGTGGTTCTGCGTCCCGTCAGTCCTTGCGCCCCAGCGTCCGGTCCAGGTTGTACGCGGCGCTGATGAGCGACAGGTGGGTGAGCGCCTGCGGGAAGTTGCCAAGCGACTCGCCCGACATGCCCGTCTGCTCCGCGTACAGCCCCACGTGGTTGGCGTAGCCCAGCATCCGCTCGAAGGTGAGCCGCGCCTCCTCCAGCAAATCCGGCCGCACCGGGTTCGCTCGCGTCATCGCCTCCACCAACCAGAAGCTGCACAGGTTGAAGGTGCCCTCGCTGCCGGCGATGCCGTCCAGCGTGGCCTCCACGTCGTAGCGGAACACCAGCCCGTCCGACGTCAGCCCGCCCTTCGATGGCGGCTGGCGCATGTGGTCCAGCGTGGAGATCATCCGCGGGTCCACCGGCGACAGGAAGAACACCAGCGGCATCAGCAGATTCGCCGCATCCAGCGTGTCCTTCCCATACGCCTGGATGAAGGAGCCGCGCTCCTCGCTCCAGCCCCGCGCCATGATGTCCTCGAAGATGGCGTCGCGCGTCGCGAGCCACCGGGGTCGGTCCGCCGGGAAGCTGCGCTTGTCCGCCAGCCGGATGGCCCGGTCCACCGCCACCCAGCACATCAGCTTCGAATACACGAAGTGCCGCCGCCCTCCGCGCACCTCCCAGATGCCCTCGTCCGGCTGGTTCCAGTGCTCGCACACCCAATCCACCAGCCTCCGCAGGTGCCGCCAGAAGTCGTAGGAGATGGGCGCCGCGTACTTGTTGAACAGGTACACCGAGTCCATCAGCTCGCCATAGATGTCGAGCTGGAGCTGGTCCGCGGCCCCGTTGCCGATGCGCACCGGCTTCGCGCCGCCATAGCCCGCCAGGTGCGGCAGCTCCACCTCGTCCGGCACCCGGCTGCCATCCAACGAGAACATCAGCGGCAGCGGCCCGTCCCCCTGCTCCGCGCACCGCGCCTCCACCCACCGCATGAAGGCCGCCGCCTCCTTCTTGAAGCCGATGCGCAGGAACGCATAGACGGTGAAGGCCGCGTCCCGCAGCCAGCAGTAACGGTAGTCCCAGTTGCGGGTGCCACCGGGTGACTCGGGCAGACTGCACGTGGGCGCCGCGACAATCGCGCCCGTCGGGGCGAACGTCATCAGCTTCAGCGCCAGCGCCGAGCGCTGCACCGTCTCCCTCCAGCGCCCCGTGTACTGACAGCCCGACAGCCAGTGGCGCCAGTACTCCACCGTGGCGCGAAAGACCTTCTCCGCCGAGTCGTGGCTGTGCACCAGCTCCTCGCACGACACCCGCATCCCCTCGCGCAGCGTGAAGACGGCGGACTCGTTCTCCCGCAGCACGAAGCTCGCCGTGACACCCCGCTCCGCGCGCCGCATGGGCACGGAGGACGCCAGGGTGAGCTGGAGCTTCTCCGACTCGAAGGCGGCCCCGCCGGCGATGAGGTGCGTCGTGTGCGTGTCCCGCGCGTAGTTGAAGGCCGGGAAGCACTCCATCTCGAACGCCATCTCTCCGCGCACCACGCGCACGCGCCGGAGCACCTCGCGCACGTCCTTCTCGTCATCCCGCCCCATGGGCATGAAGTCGATGAGCTCCCCCACGCCGTCCGGCGTGTAGAAGCGCGTCACCAGCACGTTGGTGTCCGGCCAGTAGAACTGCTTGCACATCACTCCGTCCGGCTGGGGATGGAGGCGCCAGTGGCCACCCTTCTCCGGGTCCAGCAGCGCGGCGAAGACACTGGGACTGTCGAAGTGCGGGTAGCACATCCAGTCGATGGTGCCCTCGTTGCCTATCAGCGCCACCGTGCGCAGGTCGCCAATGACGCCGTGGTCCTCGATGGGCACCGAGCCCCCCGCCACCGAATGTCTGCCTCCCTGCATACGCACCTCGCCCTCAGCTGAAGGTGATGACCTGCTTGATTCCCTTGCCCGCCTTGCCCGTCACCACGTCGAGGAAGGCCTCCGGCGGATGGCGCGAGGTGATGAGCCGCTCCAGCCCCCCCGGCCAGCGCGCACGGAAGCGAGCCAGGTCCTCCAGCGCCGCGTCGAAGTCCGTGGCCGCCGCGTTCACCGTGCCCAGCAGCACCTGGTTGCGCAGCACCACCTGCTTGAGGAACTCCGCGCCCTCGAGCGTCAGCGGCTGTTTGTCCGACGGCACCCCCGTGAAGATGAGGACGCCATTGTTCGCCAGCGCCTCGAGCGCGTCGAACGCCGGCTTCACCACGCCGGTGGCCTCGTAGATGACGTCCGCGGGACCCACGCGGCGGACCAGCTCAGCCGGGGACACGTCCTGGGTGGAGAGGTAGGGCGCGCCCACCGCCTCCGCCGCGTCCGCCTTCGGGTTCGGCTTGCGGCTGTGCGAGTACACCGTGGTGGCGAAGCCCCGCCGCAGCAGCGTCAGCACCGCGAGCTGTCCCACCGGACCCGCGCCCAGCACCACCGCGCGCCCCGGTGCGGGCCGCCACGGCAGGCGCTCCTGGATGTGCTCCCACTGGCGCAGGCCCTTCTCGGCGATGGTCAGCGGCTCGGTGAGCACGGCGACCTCGCGCAGCTCCGTGGGCACTCGGTGCACATACGCCACGTCCTCCACGAAGTGCTCCGAGCAGAAGCCATGGGCCTCCTTGATGCCGCGCTCGGTGAAGTCCCCGGTGATGCAGAAATCGGGATGACCGCCGCGACACGCGGGACAGGTGGCGTGAGGACACGGCCTGCGCACGCGCGGGACGACGAGGTCCCCGACTTGAAGCCCCTTCACGGCCGAGCCCACCTCCACCACCTCGCCCAGACACTCGTGGCCGAGGATGAGGAAGTCCGAGCCCGGAGGCGGCGAGCCGTAGGTGAACGAGACGATGTCCTTGTCCGTGCCGCACACGCCCACCTCGCGGGTGCGCACCTTCACCTGAGTGGGAGACTGGAGCTGGGGCTCTGGCGCGTCGATGACGCGCACCTCTTTCTTCCCGGGAAAGACGGCGACGGCCTTCATGCGCGGCTCCTGCCCATTCGAGTGCCGAATCCTGGTTGAGGTGTTCACCGCGCGGCTGGGACACCAGGGTCAAGGGTTGGGGGGTACACAGCGCCCGGTCGCCCGCTGACCGGGGGCGGCTGTCGACGAGTGCACGAAACCGCTGCCAGCCGGAGGCTCCCGGTCTATGAGTGGTGACCGTGAGCGAGCCCCTTCCCGCTGCCCCCACCGACGACACGCCCCTCGCCAGCCGCTCCACGGCCATTGGCACCGCGGCCTTCCTCCTCCTCGCCCTGCCCTTCCTGGTGTTCGGCCTGTGGCTCCTGGACGGAAAGTCGCGGATGGACCTCCGCTGTGAGCCGGGTGGGCCCTGCACACTCACTCGCTCCGGGTGGCTCACGCGCGAGCCTTTGGCCACGCTGCCGCTGGACGCGATTCAGGCCGTCAAGGTGGAGCGCAGCCGCAGCGCCCGCCGCGCGTCCGTGCCCATCTTCCGACCCCAACTGGAGACGACGCAGGGCAAGCTGCCCCTCTTCGCGCAGTGGGCCACCGAGGAGGGCGAGGCCACCGCCGTGAAGGAGCAGGTGGAGCGCTACCTCGCCGCGCCGGGCGCGGGACCGCTGGAGGTGACCCGGGATGACCGGCGCGCGTCCCTGCGCGTGGGCGGCGCCTTCACCGGCGTGGGCGTGGCGCTGTTCATCTTCAGCCTGTGGCTGGCGTGGCGCACGCGGACCCACCGCCGCGCCGAGCGGGCCGCTCAGGCTTCAGCGGCCTGACACGGTCACTCCGCACCCGGTCAACCCCAGACATCCAGCGCGCGTCCCGTGGGCTTGCCGCCCCAGGGGGTGGATTCCTGTCCACGGGCTCCGTGCTAGCTTTGCCAGACATGGAAGCTTCGACGAACCCGAGAAGCTGGGGGGCCTGGATGGTGGTGCTGTGCGCCTGGCTCGCGCCGGGACTGGCCACCGCGAATCCCCCTGAGGCCGAAGACCCTTCGGGGCTCTTCCGCCACCGCATCGAGCGCGCGGGGACGCTGTACGAGTCGCTGGAGTACGAGAAGGCCCTCAACTGGCTGACGCAGGCGAAGCAGGTCGCGTCCACCACCGACGAGCAGGTGGAGGTGGCGCTCTATCGCGGGCTGGTGCTCGCGGACCTGGGCCGCAGGAAGCAGGCGCTGGAGGAGTTCCGCACCGGCCTCACACTGCGGCCCCTGGCGAAGCTGCCTGTCGCGGCGGCGCCCAAGGTGGAGCGGGACTTCGAGTCGGTGCGCAAGCAGGTGCAGCTCAAGCAGGGCACCGAGTCCGCGAAGGCCGCACCCGTGGAGGCACCACCCCCCGTCGTCGAGGAACCGAAGGCCGTCGCGCCCGCGCCCGTGGAGAAGCAGGCGGACGCCACGCCCGAGCCGAAGCCGCTGCCCATCCACGAGTCGAAGCCAGGCTTGCGTTCGCGCCTGGGCGCCGCGGGCTCCTCGCTGGGAAAGAATGTCGGCTCGGCGCTGGGCTCCGCGCTGGACACGGTGATGGGCCCGAAAGACAAGCCCGCGACTCCGCCACCCGAGCAGCCCGAGCCCGCCGCCGCCGCGAAAGATGAGCCGTAAGCGCTCCGTCCCGCCGCCCGCCACGCGGGATGAATCTCGGCTCAGTCCTCCTGCAACAGATTGAGCTTGAAGACATTGGCCACGCCCGCCTTCACCTCGAAGCTGCGCGTCACCTTCTTCCCCAATCGCGGGTTGACGGCCGTCACGGTATGGACGCCCGCTGGGACGTCGATGACGGCGAGCGGTGTTTCGCCCAGCAGCCTTTTGTCGAGATACACGACGGCATAGGGGCGGATGCGAAACTCCACCGAGCCCAGCGCGCGCTTCACCGCTGGTGACGCGGGCTCCTTGCTCTCCACAGGCTTGTCACTCGCGGGAGGCACCACGGGCGCGAGCAGGTCGAAGTCGTCTGTGTCGGGGGGCCCTTCGTCCTGCTCCCGCTTCACCGCGAGCTGGGCCTCCAGTTCGGCCTCGTCCGGCTTCTCCTCCACGCCCTTCGTGCCCTTCGTGTCCGCGGGGACCGTGGGCGGCGCGGCGGCCACGAGCGCGGGAGTCCCTGGTGCCTGCGTCGCCGCTCCCGGCTGAGTCTGGGGCACAGGGGACGGAGTTCCTCCGAGCAGCGCGTAACCACCCCCCGCGACGAGCAGCGCCGCACCCACGAGCACCACCGGCACGAGCCTCTTCTTCCGCGCGGCGCCCGCCTCCGAGCGAGGACGCTGCTCCGTGTCCTGTTCGAACACCGAGGGAGCGGGCGGGTCCTGTGTCTCGGGGTGCTGCCTTCGCGAGGGGCCGGAGGGCACCGTGCGCTCGGGCGTCTCCACCCGAGCGTCCCGCGGCTCGGGCCGAGACGACATCGGCGCGGGCGTCGGAACGAGGCGCTCCTCCACCACCTGCCCGACGGCCTGGGCAATCTGATACGCGCCCACCGGCTCGCCCAGGGACAACACGAAGCGCTCCAGGTCCGCATGAAGCGCGCGACAGTCCGCGTAGCGGTCCTCGCGGTCCTTGTGCAGCGCCCGGGTGATGATGGCTTGAAGGGCGCTGGGAACATCCTTGCGATGACGGCTCACGGGCACCGGCTCGCTCGAGACGATGGCCTGCATCATCGCCAGCTCCGAGGGCCCATCGAAGGGCAGACGTCCCGTGAGCAGCTCGTACAGCACCACGCCGAGCGCATACACATCCACGCGCCGGTCCAGCGGGTCCGCCCGCACCTGCTCGGGCGGCATGTACGCGACCTTGCCCTTCACGATGCCGGTCTGCGTGCGGTGCTTCTGTCCCGCCACCTTGGCGATGCCGAAGTCCACCACCTTCACCGCGCCCTGCCGGGACACCAGGATGTTGTCCGGGCTCACGTCGCGGTGAATCAACCCGAGCGGCTGGCCCGTCGTCGGGTCCGCGAACTCATGCGCG
Organism: Myxococcus sp. CA033; assembly: GCF_013336625.1. Taxonomy (NCBI): domain Bacteria; kingdom Pseudomonadati; phylum Myxococcota; class Myxococcia; order Myxococcales; family Myxococcaceae; genus Myxococcus; species Myxococcus sp. CA033. Next base: position 106,971 of record NZ_JABUMU010000013.1, read on the forward strand.
AAGGCGAGGCCCTCCGCCGCCTGCGCCACGACCTTGGCGCAGATGCCGGGGGCCAGCGGCTGTCCCCGCGTCGCGGCCTGTCGCTGCCAGCGCCGCAGGTTGGGCCCGTCGATGAGCTCCATCGTCAGGAAGTAGCTGCCCTCGGCTTCACCGAAGTCGAAAATCTGGACGACGTTCGGGTGGTTGAGCCCCGCGACGAGCCGCGCTTCGCCGAGGAACATCTCCACGAAGGACGGGTCCTCCGCCAGATGCGGGAGGATGCGCTTGAGCACCAGCGTCTTCTCGAAGCCCCCGGGCCCGGCCGCCTTCGCCAGGAACACCTCCGCCATGCCTCCGGTCGCCAGCTTGCGGACGAGTTCGTATTTCCCCAGGTGCATTGGCGGGAGATTCCCCCAGGTCTCTCTCCAAGGGAACCCCCACACCTGCCCTCCGGTCCGGGACAGCCGGGCGGGCACCGGAAGCAAGCGCCTCCGGAGTCCCTACGTTTCAGAAGCCGAGGTCACGAAGTGCTTGTACCCACGTCCAAGCACCGGGCCTCCCTGGTTGCTGGACGAGGAAGCAGGATGGCGAGCGCTCTCGAAGCGGCTCGCCACCCCCTTCCGCCCTGCCCACATGTGCCTAGTTTGTGGCCGATGCTGCGTGCCCTCCTTGGCCGATGGCGAAGCTCGCTGCGCCTGCTCCGGCCAGCGCACGTGGAGGCCGACCACGCGAAAATCTCCGTCACCCAGCTGGGCCACCGCTACGCCAACAAGGTCGTGGCGCTCCAGGACGTGGACCTGAACGTCCGCTCGGGGGAGCTCGTCTGCCTTCTGGGTCCTTCGGGCTGCGGCAAGTCCACGCTGCTCTACGCGCTGGCCGGCCATGTGCAGCCCACCGGCGGCACGGTGTCCATTGATGGACAACGCATCCGAGGCCCCGGGCCGGACAGGCTCCTGATGTTCCAGGAGGCGGCCCTCTTCCCGTGGCTCACGGTGCGCGGAAACATCACCTTCGCCCTGGCCGCGCGAGGTGTGCCGCGCTCCCAGCGCAAGGAGCGCGCGGACCAGTACATCCGCCGCGTACAGCTCCAGGGCTTCGAGGAGACGCTGCCGCACCAGCTCTCCGGCGGCATGAAGATGCGCGCCAGCCTGGCGCGGGCGCTCGCGGTGGACCCGACGGTGCTGCTCATGGACGAGCCCTTCGGCTCGCTGGACGCGCAGACGCGCATCCACATGCAGGAGATGCTTCAGTCCATCTGGATGCGCACCCACAAGACGATTGTGTTCGTCACGCACGACGTGCACGAGGCGCTGATGCTGGGCACCCGCGTCGTCCTGATGGCGCCGAGGCCGGGGCGCATCGTGAGGGACTTGGAGGTCCACCTGCCCATGCCGCGACACCCGGAGGACGCGGCGCTCACGGAGATGGTCCGCCATGTCCAGGGACTCTTGCGCGAGGTGGAGCGAAACACCCTGCCGGAAGCGACACCGCCGCGGGCGACCGCGTCCACGACGGCGTCGACCCACACGCTGCCCGCGTCGGGACTGACTCGGCCCGTGAGGTGAGCCATGAAGCGCGATGCCCCCTTGAAGAACTACGGGCAGAAGCTGGGCCTGATGCTGTTGCTGCTGGGCGCCTGGGAGGGCCTGTCCCGGCTGGGCATCTGGTCTCCGTACCTCTTCCCCGGACCGGTGACGGTGGCCAAGAGCCTGTGGAGCATGGCGGTCGACGGGCGGCTGTTGGATGCCACGCTGCGCTCCCTGGGGCGACTGGGCCGTGCCTATCTGATGTCGGTGGCCATCGGCGTTCCGCTGGGTCTGCTGATGGCGCGGCTGGCCTTCTTCCGCAACGCGGTGAAGCCGGTGGTGATGGGGCTGCAGGCGCTGCCGTCCATCTGCTGGCTGCCGCTGGCGCTCCTGTGGTTCGGGCTGACGGACACGTCCATCCTCTTCGTCGTGGTGATGGGCAGTGTGCTGGGCATCGCCATCGCCACGGAGGACAGCGTGCAGGGCGTGGACCCGCAGCTGTTGCGAGTGGCCAGCACGCTGGGCGTTCGCGGCCTGCGCTTCCAGTTCGGCGTGTTGTTGCCGGCGGCGCTGCCGGGCATCGTCACGGGGCTCAAGCTGGGGTGGAGCTTCGCGTGGCGCGCGCTGCTGGCCGGCGAGCTGTTGTTCGTCTCGGGGGGCCTGGGACAGCTGCTCACGGTGGGTCGCGAGCTGATGGACGTTCCTCAAGTGATGGCGGTGATGGTGGCCATCATCCTCATCGGCATCACCGTGGACCGTGTCTTCTTCCAGACGGTGGAGGGGCGGTTGCGGCGTCGGTGGGGGCTGGAAGGCACGCTGTGAGGCGTGGGACGTGAAGCGCCCGACGCTTGTGCTTCGACACCCGTTGCCAACCCGTCCCGCCGTCCCACTCTTGGGTGCCTATGCGCGCCTTTCGTTCCCTGGCTGTCCTTGTTCTCGCTGGCCTCGCGGGGCTGGGGGTCGGTTGCAAGCGTGACGCGTCTGGCGGTGCCGACGCGCCCTTGCGCATGGGGTTCTTCCCCAACATCACGCATGCGCAGGCGCTGGTGGGCAACGCGGAGGGCGCCTTCGCGGCGGAGCCTGGCGTGGGGAAGCTGGAGGTGAAGCAGTTCAACGCGGGGCCCGCGGCCATGGAGGCGCTGGTGGGCGGCTCGCTGGACGTGTCGTATGTGGGCACGGGGCCCGCCATCAACACGTACCTCAAGGCGGGCAAGGACCTGCGCATCATCGCGGGCGCGGTGAATGGCGGGGCGGTGCTGGTGACGCGCACGGCGAAGTCGGCGGCGGAGCTGAAGGGGAAGAAAATCGCGACGCCCCAGCTTGGCAACACGCAGGACATCGCGCTGCGCCACTGGCTGAAGCAGCAGGGCTTGAGCACGAACCTGGATGGACAGGGTGACGTGCAGATTGTGCCGCTGACGAACTCGGACATCCTGGTGCAGTACCTGCGGGGAGGAATCGAGGGCGCGTGGGTGCCGGAGCCCTGGGGCACGCGGATGCTGCTGGAGCCGGAGGGTGGCGGACAGATTCTCGTGGATGAGAAGACGCTGTGGCCCGAGGGGCGCTTTCCCACCACGGTGATAGTGACGACGCGCAAGGTGCTGGAGACGCAGCGTCCGCGCATCGTCGCGCTGCTGCGCGCGCACGTGAAGCTGACCGAGCGGTGGCAGCAGAACCCGAAGGGTTTCACGGCGGAGGTGAACCAGGCGTTCGGGAAGCTGACGCAGAAGCCGTTGCAGCCGGCGATTCTGCAGGGTGCGTTCTCACGACTGGAGCCGAGTCTGGACCCGGTGCCCACGGCGCTGAGCACCGCCGCGAAGCATGCGCAGGAGCTGGGCTTCATCCCCACCTCGGACATCAACGGGCTGGTGGATTTGAGCGCGCTGAATGAGGCGCGGGGGAGCGGGGCGAAGAACTGAGGGACTGCTCTGGTCCGACACGAAGGGCCGCGCGGGACCTCAGGGAACGGGTGCGTCAGCCGGGGGGATAGACGAGCACCCGAACGGAGGAGATTCGCGCGAAGGACTCCTGGATGAAGGGGAAGACCTCCGTCCACGCCAGGCCTCCATTTCCGCAGCCCAGGGCGGGAACGGCCAGTGATTGAATCCCCCGGCGTTGGACCTCCTCGACGAGGGACTCGAGGCCCGTGCGAATCCACTCCAGGCGCGAAGGCTGGCGCCAGCTCCGCTTCGTCGGGAAGTTGATGATCCACCGCGGGCCCTTCAGCGCTCCCAGGTCGAAGACATGGACGCGGCCCGTCTCGAGGCGACCCGCCTTCGCCTCGCGTTCGTACTCCTTGAACATCGCGGGGAAGGCTCGCTTGAACTGGAGTGCGATGCCCTTGCCCATCACTCCTTCCGTGTTGACGGCGTTGATGAGCGCCTGGACGTCCGCTTGAAGGAGATTGCCTTCGGCGAGTTCAATCATGGGTGCTCCTCTTGATGGGTTTTCGCGGCGGGAGCGACACCTTCCTGTCTGGCGCACCACCTGGAGGACCCCTTGTGGAGAACGGTGGATAGCCTTCCTGCTGGTACATCAGGCGCGTGTCATCGTTGGTGAGCCGGTCGGGATTGAAGAGCACTTGAATGTACGTGTGGTGCTCGTCCACGGCGCAGACCTTCAGGTTCACCCATACAGGGGCCTTCCCATCCACCCAGAGGTAACGGGCGGCCTGCTTCTCCTCCACTCCCATCAGCACCTCTGGCCGCAGGAGCCGGCCTCCCAGGAACTTCACGCGGCCATCCTTCTCGGGCGGCCACTCCGCGGCCTTGAAGTCGAAGCGCAGAGAGGGAGGGAGCGTCTCCGTCACCAGCATCTCCCCAAGCTGACGGCACGCTTCAGCGGCACGGTGCAATCGGTCCCAGAAGTCCTTGAAGTTGATGGGGCGGAACTCCTGCGCGATTGGAGTGTCCTTCTTCACGCCCGCGAATGACCCTCCTGTTCCCTGGAAGGTCACCACACCCTCCTCCAGGACAGGCTCTCCCGGTGGAGCGGTGAAGACTTCGTGCGGCGGCTTCCTGCCTCGGAACAAGACCCGGTGCCACATCCCCACGGCTTCACACAGCACGGCCTGGGCGGAACCGCGCCATTCGCGGGTGGTTCCCGGAGGAAACTTCACTCCCACCAACACTCCGCTGCGTCCCTGTGACGGGGCTTCACAGAAGAAGGTCGTCGTCCGCCGTGGCTCCGGTGTGGGCACGGTCATCGACCAGAAGGGTTCCACCGTGACGGCATGCTCGACCACGACGACTCCGGGCCACTGTTTCTCCGCGCAGAGTCGAATCGCGGTCTTCAACCACACGGGCTCCGCGGGGACCTCCACCGCGTATCGATTCGCAACCAGATGACCCCGGTCCCGAAGCATGCGCAGTTGTTTCAGTCGATACCCGGAGACAATCGCGGAGCAGAGACACCCGAGGACGAACTCCGTGAAGGCATCAGGGACAGGTTCGGCGGTGATGAGGTCGATGTCGACGCCACCATCGACGAGTGGAAGAAGATAGATGCCGACGGCGCATTCACCGTTCTCGTCGAGAACAGCGCCTTCCACACTTGCCCACTTCTGCATCTCCAGGTTTTTGGAGACCAGGATGTACCGAGGGAAAGGGTTCGGGATCCGTCCCTCTTCGAAAAGGATTCTCCAAGCCTGGCTACACACGAGCTTGGGCCACCTTCGTCTCAGTCCGCGGACGAATCGCTGAGCCACCGACTGCGCGACTTCGCCACTGATGGAGAAGTCATTGTCCACGCCGCTCTCAGCCATGCGCACTCCCCCACCAGGACTCCACCCTGAGCAGTAGTGCCACGCGTGCGGAGTCTCTGTCCATGCCTCCAGCCGACGCCTTCAACGGAACGTTCATGAGGGTTCGACCCGGATAGGCCTCGACGTTCGGCGGGCCTCCGCTGCTGGACATCGGCGCCACCTACGCCATTGATGTCACAGGCTGGCGGATCCTCTCCGTGCAGCAGTAGCGACTCAGTGACCCAGGCTGTCCACGCCGCGCAGTGGGCGCATCAGCGCGGAGATGAGCCGCTCGCGTCGCACGACGAATTCCGCAGTGCCCGTCATCCCCGGACGCAGCCGCACGGGCACTCCCGCCGTGGAGCGGGGCTCACCGGGGACTTTCACGTCGACGCGATAGGGCGCGGCGCCCAGCGTGTCCTCCTGCCGCCGCGTCGTGTCCCCCGCGATTCGCGACAGCTCCCCCAACAGAACGCCGAAGTCCTGGAAGGGATACGCGTCCAGCTTGATGCGCACCGGCTGCCCGTCTCGCAGGAAGGCGATGCCCTCCGATGCCACCACCGTGCGCAGCACGAGCCCATCCTCCGATGGCACCACCAGCGCGAGCACACTCCCCGCCTGCACCACGTCCCCTCGGTCGAACACCGTCAACCCTTGCACCGTGCCCGCTCGCGGCGCCACCACCTCCAGCCGCGCGGCCTCCAATCGCGTCTCCTCCAGTTCCCCCGTGTAGCGCTCCAACTCCACCTTCGCCGCCGACAGCGCAGCTCCATCCGAGAGCGAAGCCACGCGCGAGTCACCCTCCAGCCCACGCTGCTCCAACTCCAATCGCCCCAGGCTCGCTTCCAGTTCGCGCACGGAGGCCTGCGCCGCCACCACCTGCGAGCGCGCCACCTCCGCTTGCACGGACGCGTTCTCCGCTTCCACCGAGGCGACGAATTCCTTCTCGCGCAGATGTTCAGCGTTCCGAGCGTCCCTTGAGCGCGCCTCCGCCTCACGCTCCTTCGCGTGGATGAGCGCTCGCGCCGCCTCCAGTCGAGCCGCTGTCTCCAACGCCGTCGCCTTGCGCACGCGAACCTGCATCCCGAACGACTCCGTCCGCGACGCCACCAGCGCCTCCAGCATCACCACCCGCGAGCGCACTTCCACCACCTGCTGCTCCAGCAACCTCACCCGCGAGCGCACCTGCGCGTCATCCAGGCGCAACAGGACAGCGCCCTGCTCCACCTGCTGTCCCTCGCGCACCGCGATGTCCAACACCACACCGGAGCGCGGCGCCTGCACTCGCGCCGTCTCCCCCACGGGAGCCACCACGGCCTGGCCCCGGACCACCACATCCATCTCGACGAAGAACAGCGCACCGAAACCCAGCAGCGCCAGCCCCGCGCACACCGCATACAGCCCACGCAGCACGCGGCGCGTCCGAGGAAAGTCGAGGACCGGCAACAGCTCCCGATAGGTGTCCTCAATCACCGCCATGACCATCCTCCGCTCCATGGAGCTTCCCCGCGCCGCTTCCCCGCCGCGTTCTCAGTCAGAACCATGAGCACCCTCCGCTCCATGGCGCGTCCCTGCCCCATTCTCAATCACCGCCATGAGCACCCTCCGCTCCATGGCGCTTCCAGTTCGGTGTCGCCTGCGCGAGCGCGCTGTACAACTTGCCCTGGGCGGACATGAGCGATTCGTGCGTCCCCATCTGGGAGATATGTCCCTCGTTCATCACCACGATGCGGTCCGCGTGCTGCAACGTCTGGAGCCGGTGACTGATGATGAGCGTGGTCCGCCCCCGGACGATGTCGCGCAGCCGGTCATGAATCGCCTGCTCCGCCAGCGGGTCCAGCGCCGCCGTCGCCTCGTCGAAGATGAGGATGCGCGGGTCCGTCACCAACGCTCGAGCGATGATGACCCGCTGGCGCTGCCCCCCCGACAACGTCAACCCACGCTCCCCCACCAGCGTCTGGAACCCATACGGCAACTCCGTGACGAAGTCATACGCCCCCGCGAGCCTTGCCGCCCGCACCACCGCTTCCTCCGTCACCGGACGCCCACAGGCGATGTTGTCGAACACCGTCCCGGAGAACAGCTGCGTCTCCTGCGTCACCATCCCTATCTGCCCACGCACCGACTCCGGCGTCACGTCCCGCAGGTTGTACCCATCAATCGAGACCGTCCCCTCGCTCGGGTCATGCAACCTCAGCAGCAGCCGCACCAGCGTGCTCTTTCCACACCCCGATGGCCCCACCAGCGCCACCACCTCCCCAGGCGCGAACTCCAGGTCCAGCCGCTCCAATGTGTTGGACTCGCGGCCAAGCCCATAGCGGAAGCTCACCCCCCGGAAGCGGATGTGCCCCTTCACCTGCGGCAGCTCCAGCACCGCCGACGCCCGCTTGTCCCCCTCCCCCGCCACGTCCTGCACCGCACCCACTCGCTCCAGATGCGCCTGCACCCGCTGGTAGTCCCGCCACTGCGTCGCCAGTCGCACCACCGGTCCACTCATCTGCCGTGCGAACAAGGTCGCCGCGATGAGCGCTCCCACCGTCAGCTCCCCCCGCAACACCGCGCGCGAGCCCACCCACAACACCAACGCACTGCCCACCAGGTCCAACGTCTGCGACACACTCGCGCCAATCGCCCCGTGCATCGAGGCCTTGAAGCCATGCTGCAGCGACGGCGCCAGCAAGCGCTGCATCGTGCGCAGGAACGGCAACTCCAGCGCATGCGCCTTGAGCGACTCGAAGCCCTTGAACGAGTCCATCAGGTGCGTCTGGTACAGGTCATGCTGTGACAGGTACGCCACCGTGTGGTTCCGCACCCAGCGGCCCACCACGGCCGACACCAAGAGGTGCAGCGGCATCAACCCCAGCGCGAGCACCGCCAGCGTGGGCGAGTACATCATCAACACCCCCGCCGTGCTCAACACCAGCGCCACATCGATGGTGATGGCGATGGCGTTGTCCACGATGAAGCCTCGAATCAGCCCCACCTCCATGAACCGGTTCAGGATGTCGCTCGTCGTGAAGCGCTGGAACAACCCCGACGCCCCATCCAGCACCCGTCGATAGAGCGTCTCCACCACGTCGCGTTCGATTCGCGTGGACACCTCCAGCACCAGATAGCTCCGCGCGAAGGCCAGCACTCCCGACAACAGCGCCGTGCCCACCAACCCCGCCAACAACACATCGAGCAGCTGCGCATCCGCCCGCATCAACACCCGGTCGATGACCACCTGACTTCCCAGCGGAAACGCCAACGCCAGCACCTGCAACAACAACGACAGACCCACCAACTCCGCGATGACCCCTCGGTACGGTCGCAGCAACACGGAGAAGCGCGCCAGCGCGGACTTCTCCTGCTGCTTCGGCGGAAGCGCCGCCACCGCCGTCGCCATCCGGTCCGACGGCTTGAGCAACAACAGCACCCCACGCCAGGAGCGCAGGAACTCCTCCCTCGGAATGAAGCGCGTGGAGAACGACGGGTCACCCACGACGACACCCTTCCGGGTGACTCGCCACACGACGACGAAGTGGTGCCGGTCTTGAAGATGCGCGATGGCCGGCAGGTCCACCGAGCGCAACAGCTCCCAGTCCGCCTGGACGCCCGTGGTGATGAACCCGAGCTGCTCACCCGTGCGCGACAAGTCCAACAGGCTGGTGCCATACCGGCTCACACCCGCGAGCTTCATCAGCGACGGGTAGTCCAGCTCGTGCCCGTAGTACCGCGCCACCATCCGCAGGCACGCGGCACCACAGTCCATGTGCTCCTGCTGCCGATAGAACGGCACCTGTTTCCACGGCGACGCGGCCGTGGGGCGCTCCGGCAGCTCCATCGAGGACTCCTCTTCGGGAGGTGCCTCGGGTGGAGCATTCACGTCCGTGAGGACCACGTGCGGCCAGCGATTGAACTGCGCGCTGCTCCTCGCCACACGTCGACCCAGCGCGCGTCGCACGCCCGGGAAGCGCAGCAACACCTCCGCCGCGGCGCCTCTGGGAGCGGACAGCAGGGTGCTGGTCTCCAGCGCTGTCGCCGCCGCGAAGACGGGTGCGTCCAGCAGCAGCGCATCCAACGCGAAGTCCTCGCCCGGCCCCAGGGCCCGCTCGCCATAGCGCACCGAGCCCTGCCTCAACACCCACCACTCCGCCGCCGTCGCTCCCGCCGGCATCAACACCGTGCCCTCCGGCACCGTGCCCTCCCGGAAGCACGCCGCGAGCCGCAACACACCCTCCGGCTCCACATCGTCCCCGAACAAGTCGAGCAGCGCCCGGCGCAACGCGGGACACAGCAGCGCCGTCAGCCCACCCGTCTCGTCCAGCGCCAACGCCTCCCGGAAGTCCGCGCCGGACACCTCCAGCACGCGCGTCCCTCCACCCGTCACGACGTCGAAGCCGTGCGTCGCTCCGTCTTCACGCGCATGTGCGCCATACAGCTCGCCCGCCGCCACATGCGTCACCCGGAGGAAGGCCCCGTGATTGGCACCCAGGTGCCCCATCACCAACATGCCCTCAAGGACCAGGCGCACCGTGTCGCAAGGCTGACCCCGATTCGCGACGAGTTCCTGCGACACGTACTCGCGCACGCGTCCCGTCTTCATCAAGTGTCGGCGCACCTCATCCGGCAGAATGCGCAGCACGCCGGACACGCGGCGCGCGTCCAGCGGGGAGACCTCAACGGAGTCCGCTAGCACACTCATCTCGGGTGGACTCAGTCCTCCACGGTGAAAACCGTCGGCCCTTCCTCCGGGCCGTAGAAGTCGAGCAGCTCGCGGTGGTAGGCCATCGTCAGCCGGCAGAAGGTGATGAGCCGTCGCCGGATGCGCGCCTGGTCCGCCGCGGTGAGCGGGCCCGCGTCCGCGAAGGGCTCGCGACCGAACTGGTCATGGTCGTCGCTGCAATCCCCCACGTCGTGGTCCCGGAATGGCCCGAACGCCTCCACCGGCAACACCGCGTGCTCCGTGAAGCGCTCCCAGAACTTCCCCACCGTGGCCAGCGCCGTCGGGTCTCCCTCTCCCACGCCGATGCAGGCCGAATACGACAGCGGGTCCGCCATCCCCAGCCAGCGCAGGTGGTTGATGAGCGCCTGCATCGCGATGAGCGGCGACGCGCGCTCCAGGTCCGCCTCCGTCAACCCCGCCGCGAGCAACCCGCGCTTCAACCACGCGTGGTGCCAGTACTCGAACGACAGGTGCTCGCTCAGGATGGTCTTCAGCCGCTCCGTCGGCTGCGACGCCACCGCCGCGCTCTGATGCGACGAGGCCGCCGCCGCGAAGTGGTAGTTCTCCAGCAGGTAGCCCACCGCCAGACGCCGCGACACCGGCCCCGTCCAGAACCGACGCAGCATCGACGACGGCCCCCAGCGCTGCTGCGCGATGCCCGCCAGCGAGCGCAGGTGCTCGTAGTACGTCAGCGCATCCACCTCCAGCCCGCTCGTCTGCACCAGCACCGCGCGGTGATACAGGTCCTGCGCCACCGACGACACCAGCTCCAGCCCCAGCCGCGTCTCCTTCGCGATGTCCGCCAGGGTCCGCTTGCCATCCAACAACTGAATCACGCGCCACGCCTGGTCGGCGCTCTCGCTGTCGATGGTCATCACCTCCCAGGGCTCACCCTCCGCCGCGCCGAGCACCAGCTCACGCCGCGCCAGTCCCTCCGGGCGCACCCAGTTCGCCAGGGCAAGTCGAGTCGCCGGCAAGAGCGGCCCCGGCTCACGGGTGGAGGGATGCCAGGCACGTCCGATGATGGGAAGGTGGCCGTTGTTGTCACTCATGGGTTTCACCGCCTGCGGATGGGTTGCTTGTGGAAGGGTGGGCGACGAGCGAGACGAGCTCCTGCTCGGCGAAGGCACTCAGCGTGTCGCGGGTGATGGACCGGGCCAGCTCCAGCGCCCAGCCCCGCTCGCTGTGCAGCGCCTCCGCCACCTGGGCCACCGTCCTCACGCCGTCACAGGCGCGCCAGACGGCGTCGGTGCCTTCGTCCAAATCGAAGTAGTAGTTGTCGAGGATGAGGTGCACCTGCCCCTCGGCTCGACGGCGCCGCACACGCAGGTGTGTGACGGGAACAAGCGTGTCCAAATCCATGGCGCTCATTCCTCGATGACATCCGTGAGCTGGTTGCACAGCCGGATGCATGTCTCCAGATAGGTTTTCAAATCCTCCGGACGCTGACGCAGCCGCGCGCCATCCGGGAACTGGAGCTCCCAGAAGCGCTGCTCGAACTTGCGCGCCTCCTCGTCCCCACTCGCGACGAGCTGCCCCAGGATGCGCGTGCGCCACTTGCGCCGGATGTTCGTGCTGCCCCGGTAGTGACAGAAGGCGTCGCAGGTGGAGTTGAGCAACTCCCGCGCGCGCATCAGCGCCACGTCCGGCTGCTCCATCATCCCGTAGAGGTCCTCGAGCGCGTCGTCGACCTCGCGAATCTTCACCTCCAAGAGCCACCGCGACAGGCGACGGAAGTCGAAGCGCGAGCGCAGCCTGTCCAGCCGGCCGTCATGCATCAGCGCCACCCCCGTGCGCACGCGGTGCAGGAAGACGATTTCGTCCTCCGTCATCCGCCGCTCCATCATCACGTTGTCCCGCCCGCCTTCTTTCAGGTCCAACGCGGCGAGCTTCGCGGCGAGCACCTCCACCGACGCCTCGCTCCAGTACTCGAAGTCCACGCGGCGCTTGCCGAGCATGTGCACGGAGAAGAGCGCGTCCCCGGCCTTGTGCAGGCTGGTGCCCGTCGGCTCGCCCCCGCCGACGACGAACACGTCGATGTCGGAGAAGGCATTGCCCATGCCCTCCACCAGGGAGCCGGACAGGAACACGGCGGCCTCGATTGCGGGCGTCAGCGACTCCAGCGCCAGCAGGTGGCCAAGGTCCACGCCAAGCAGGTTCATCAGTTCGTCACGCGAGGGCTGAGTCATGAGGGCGGCGACACCAGAAGCGAGAAGAGGAAGGAAGGCGCGAGCCGGGTTCAGTGGCCCGCGCCTCCCCTGCATGAGCCTCAACGGCTCACGCGGTCAGCCTTCACCCGGCAATCACAGCACCGGGAAGACGCGGCCCGGCCCGATGACGATGGGACCGGGCAGCGTGACGATGGGGCCGGGCAGCGTGACGACGGGACCCGGGATGGTGGAGATGGAACCACCGACGACGCACTTCATGGTGTCGGCGGACAGCTTGATGGCAACGCTACGGGGCTTGTTCATGGTGTTGCTCCTTGAGGTGTCTGCGTTTCACTACGTGCTGCGTGCTGCACCTGGCGCGGCCAGGACTCGGGCCGCTTGAATCGGAAGAGACGTGGGAGACACACGACACGGCGGCCATGCGAGGATGGGCCCCTGGAACCCGGAGGTCCGTCGATGCGTGCCCCTGTGCCGACACCCCTGCTGCGCGTGGGTCTCAACAAGGTCGCCCTGCTGCGCTCGTCGCGCGGCGGCGCCGTGCCTGATTTGACGGAGGCCGCGCGCACGCTCATCGAAGGCGGCTGCCGCGCGCTGATGGTCCACCAGTGGTCCGACCACCGGCACGTGAAGCCCCACGACATCACCGCGCTCGCCGCCCTGGACGCCGTGCGCGAAGGCCACGCCACGCTGCATGTCGGCGGAGACCTGCGCGAGGACCTCGGCGCGCTGCTGGAGCGCACCCCCGGCGTCGGCTGCTGGGTGGTGACACCCTTCGAGGCCCAACACCTCACCACCCAGCGCGGCTGGCGCCCCGAGGACGACCAGCCCCGGCTGGCGCACTGGGCCCAGACGCTGCGAGGCCGCACGCGCATCTCCGTGTTCGTGGACCCGGAGCCAGAGGCCGTGGACCTGGTCGCGCGTGCCGGCGTCGCCGCCGTGGAACTGAACTGTCGCGACTATGTGGAGGGCTTCGGCACGCCCACGCAGGAGCGCGCGCTGGAGGCCCTGTCGCGCGCCGCGGACCGCGCACGCGAGCACGGCCTGGACGTCAATGCGGCGCATGACCTGGACCGCCGCCACCTGTCTCCGCTGATTCGCGCCGTGCGCCCCACGCTCGTCTCCGTGGGGCACGCCTTCGTGGCCGCCGCCGTCATCGCGGGCCTGCGGGCGGTGCTGCCCGGCTTCCTCCACGCGGCCTCGCAGGACTGAGCGCTTCTTCGCGACGCGCGTCATCGCGACACCTCCGCACCCCGGGTGCCGTGACGCTCCAGCGCCTCCGCGAGCAGCCGCACGCCCGTGGCATGCAGCACCAGCGCGATGTCCTCGGTGCGAGGAGTCACCGGCGCCAGTTGGAACGGCGCGTTGGCCAAAAGCAGCAGCGGCGTGACGAAGTCCCACCGCACGCGCCAATCCGTGTCCCCTCGCGCCAGTGCCCGCGCGGGCAGCTCTTCACCCAGCCACACATCCAGCGCGGCGAAGCGCTCCAGGGCGGGACGCGCCCACAAGGCCCACTCCCACGACAGGCGCCCTTCCTCCTCGGACACCCGGGCCGCGCCAGCGCGCGCCAAATCGTAGAGGCCGCTCGTGCACGTGCGCAGCTTGGCCAGGTCCTCCAGGTAGTCGCTGTCGGAGTCCCCCGTGGCGGTCGAGCCCCTCGGGTCCAACAACAGGAAGCGACCCGTGGCCGGCTCCAGCAGGACGTTGTCGAACTTGAAGTCGCCGTGGAACCGTCCCACCCGGGGAGGATGCAATCGCGCGAGCAGCGCCGTGTCTCGCTCCAGCTCACGCACCAGCTCGGCCGCGCTCCGGTGAAGCCGGCCGTTGAGGTCCAGGCTCCCCGCGGCGCACAGCCGGTCGAAGCGGGCGGACAGCCCCCGGCCCGCGCTCGCGCGACGCCAGTACTTGTCCACGTAGTTGGCGTGGAAGAAGCCCTCGGGTGCGGGACGGTGGTGGTCCGCATAGAGCGTGTCGAAGGCGAAGGACACGATGCTCCGCGTGCCGCTCACGGCCTCGCCCACCGTCAGCGTGCCGTCCACCAGCACGCGCGACAGCTCCGGCCACGGACAGAAGTCCATGTCGTACTCGGCCCAGTCCGCGCCGGTGCGCACCTCCAGCACGCGAGGGAAGCGCTCCGCCGCGCGCGGAGGCAGCTCGCGAAGCCACGCCACCTCACGCAGCAGCTTGTCGCGCCCGTGCGTGGCGCGCTTGGTGACGCGACTGCCCGACACGCGCACGTCGCGCACCACTCCGCGCCAGTCGCCCTCTGCTCGCGCGCCGCTCACAGGCCCGCCTCCCGCTGGTGCCGGAGGACATCCAGTCCCTCGGAGAGAGAGAACGGCGTCTTCAGTCCCAGCGCCGTCAGCCGCGTGGACACCAGGCGGTTGTCCCGCGGCCGCACCGCGAGCGACGACTCCTTGCGCGCGCGCACCAGCGACACATCCAGGTTGAAGGCATGGGCCAGCCGCCGCGCCCACGCGTACTTGGTGGTGGCCTCGGCGCCACTGAAGTGCAGCACGCCGCGCACGCCGCCGCCCGCGAGCCGCGCCAGCAGTCCCGCCACCTCGTCCACCAGCACCGGGTAGCGCACCTGCTCGCCGTCCACGTACACGGGCAGGCCCGTGGACAAGTGCTCCAGCGTGGACGTGACGAAGGTGGACTTCTCGTCCGGGCCGGTGAGGCCGTAGAGCAACGGCACGCGCAGCACCAGCGCGTCCTCCAGCGTCAGCGCCAGCAATTCCCCCTCGCGCTTGGTGACGCCGTAGTGCTGGAGCGGCCGGGGTGCGTCCGTCTCCACGTACGTGCGGGCGGGGGCACCATCGAAGACATGGTCGGTGGACACGTAGAGCAGCCGCGTGCGCGTGCGTCGGCACGCCTCCACCACGTGGCCCGTGCCTCCCACGTTGATGCTCGTCGCGGCGGACCGGTGACGCTCGCAGTCGTCCAGGTTGCAGCGCGCCGCCGCGTGGATGCACACGTCGAAGCCGCCCTCCACGAAGGCCGCGTCCACGGCGCGTGCGTCGGTGATGTCCAGGCGCATGAGCCCCTGGCGCGGCGTCGTGCTCCAGGTCCCCTGGGCCTGGACGCCCTCCATCAACAGCGCGCGCATCACCCTGCGCCCCAGAAATCCGCTCGCCCCCGTGACGATGACCTTCATGGCCAGCCCCCCCGTGTCCCCGCCGCCGCTAGAGCAGCGACAGAGACGCGCCCCCGCTCGTGCCCAGTCCCACGCCCAGCAGCGCCAGCCGGTCCACTCCCGCGCGCGGCCCCGGGACTCCGCACTTCACCGCCGCCACCTTCGTCGCGAAGCGCAGCGCCTCACCAAAGCCATGCCCCGCCTGCACCGCCGCGATGTAGCCCGCGTGGAACGCGTCCCCCGCTCCCGTCGTGTCCACCACCTCGCAGCGCTCCGCCGCGACGCGGTGGTGCTCACCCTGCGCCGTCCACCCCTCGCAGCCCTCCGCGCCCAGCGTCCCCACCACCACGCGCAGTCCCCCGGCCAGCAGCGTGCGCGCGGCGGCGGACAGCTCGCGCTCCCCCGTCAGCTCGCGCAGCACCTTGCCCGGCGCGACCAGGCTCGTGAGGTACGGCAAGAGCGGCCGTGCCTCCTCCGCCACCTCCGCGTCCGCCAGCACCGGCAGCCCCTGGGCCCGCGCGCGCTTCGCCAGCGCCCGCGAGAAGGCGGGCTCGTGCCCGTCCAGGTACACCAGCCCGCACTGCTCCAGCGGCGCGGCGTCCGCGGGGATGCCGTCCATGCGCAGCCGCGCGTCCTTGTGCATCACCAGCGAGCGCGTGCCGTGCGTGGTGTCCACGATGATGGCGGCCGAGTGCTGCGGACAGTCCGCCACCGTGAGGCTGCCCTCCACCACCACGCCGGACTCCACCAGCGAGCCGCGCGCCAGCCGCCCGAAGTCCCCGCCCCCGAAGACGCCGAAGTAGCGCGTGCGCACGCCCAGCGCGCCCAGCATCGCCGCGACGTTGGCGCCCTGCCCGCCTCCGAAGAAGCGCAGCCCGTCCGCCTGCACCTTGCCGTCCGTCACCAGCGCGTCGCGCGTGGAGAAGACGATGTCCACCGTGTTGTTGCCGATGACGAGCACTTCCATGGTGCCTTCCCGTGCCTGCATTGCCTGCCCTTTCCTGGCGCTGCGCCGCTCCCCCGCCCTGGCCACCTAGCGAGCCACCACCGGCCGCACCTGCGCCGGGGCCTCCGCATGCAGTCGGCGCAGCACGTCCGTCGCGATGCGCTCCGCCACCTGCTCCGGCCGCAGCTCGCTGGTGTCCACCACCGTCCAGCGCTCCTCGGCGGGCAGCAGCGACACGAGGTACTCGTCGTAGGCCTGGTGCCGCTCCGGGTTGTCGCGCAGGTACGTGTCACGCACCGACTTGGAGGGACGCAGCAGCGCCCGCTCCCGCTTCGCCTTCGGCGTGGACGTCAGGTAGTAGTTGAACGCGAACGGCAGGTGCTCATCCCAGATGAGCTGGCTGGGCAGCCCCGACACATCCGGGTGGAAGAAGCGGTTGCGCCCCACCTGGCTGAGCCAGTGTCTGTCCTGGACGAGGAAGCCCGACGGCAACCCGCGGTGACAGCGCGCCAGGTCGAGCAGGATGTTCGCCGAGTAGAACCAGTCAATCTCAAGCAGGTCCGGCGTGCGCTTCGCCTCGGCCAGGAAGTGGTCGAGGATGGGCATGTCGAACACGTAGCAATGCCCCAGCCGCGCCGGCAGTCCCGCCGCCGACAGGCGCGCGCCCAACAGCTTGCACACCGTCGTCTTGCCCGCGTAGTCCGTGCCTTCAATCAGCAGTCCGTGAATCATGTGCGCCTCGCTCGGGCTTCAGGGTTGGAGGACGACCTTCAGCGCGCCGGCGGGAGGGCCCTGACGCCGGGCGCCCACGTCACAGCCCACCAGCGCCAGCCCCTCGCGGAACGACGCCAATGGCAGGCGGTGCGACACCAGCCGACGCGCGGGCACCACGCCCGAGGCGATGAGGTGCAACGCGGTGGCGAAGCTGCCATCCAGCGAATCGATGGAGCCCTGCACGGACAGGCTGCGGTCCGCGATGCCGCCCACGTCCAGCGCTACCTCGTGTCGCTTGAGGCCCACCAGCAACAACTGCCCGCCGCGAGACAGCTTCGTCAGCGCCTCACCCGCCAGTCGCCCCGTGGTGTCCACCACCACGTCCAGCGGCGTCGCATCCGAGGCGTGGCGCGCGCAGACCTCATCCAGTGACTCCGCCACCGTCCAGCGCCGGTCCACCACTTCGCGGCACAGCTCCCGCCGCGCGGCCGAGCGCTCCACCAACGTGCCCGTCAACCCCAGGCCCGCCAGCACCCACGCGTACAACACGCCCATGGGCCCACCGCCGAGCACCACCGTGCGCAGCGACGGACGCAGGCGCAGCTGGTTGGCGCCCGTGACGGCGCAGCTCAGCGGCTCGGTGAGGCTGGCCTCCTCGAAGCCCACGTGCGCGGGCAGCGTGTAGAGGAAGCGCTCCGTCGTCTTGTGCAGCGGCGCCATGGTGCCGTCGGCGCTGACGCCCGTCTCCGTCTCACCCTTGCGCTGGCAGTGGTTCTGCCGTCCGGTGCGGCACAGCCGGCACTGGCCGCAGTGGAAGGTCGGGTCGATGACGACGCGGTCCCCCACCTGGACGTGGCGCACGGAGGGGCCCACGGCGACGACTTCGCCCGCGGACTCGTGGCCCAGCACCACACCGGGCTTCGCCGCGTACTCGCCGCCAATGATGCCCAGGTCCGTGCCGCAGATGCCGGTGGCGCGAACGCGCACCATCACCTCGTCATGCACGGGCGCGGACGGCTCGGCACGCTCGCGCAGCTCCAGCTCCCAGGCTGTCGTGTACACCACTGCCCTCATGTGCTCCCCCTCGAGTCCCGACTCAGCCCACGTCCGCGAGCGCGCGTGACAGCCGCGCGACGATTTCTTCCAGGTCGTCCTGCGTCGCGATGAGCGGAGGCCGCACCTTCACCACGTTGCCGAAGCTGTAGCGGGAGCCGCGCAGCACCAGTTGGTGTCGCTCACCCGCCACGCGAATTAGCGCCAGCGTCTTCTCCACGTCCGGCGAGCCATCCGCGCGCACGATTTCCAGGCCCCACATGTACCCGAGGCCCCGCACGTCGCCGATGCACGGGTAGCGCGTGGCGAGCTGCCCCAGCAGCTCTCCCAACACGATTCCGTTGCGCCGCACGTTGGCCAGCAGGTGGCCGGACGTCATCGCCTTCAACGTCGCGGACGCCGCGGTGAGCGCCAGCGGATTGCACCCCGAGGTGAAGGAGTGCTCGTGGCTCTCCATCACATCCAGCGCGCCCTCGAAGAGCACCGCCGCCACGGGGATGCCGATGCCGCCCAGGCCCTTGGCCAGGGTGACGATGTTCGGCTTGAAGCCGAGCGCCTCCGAAGCGAACAGGTGCCCGGTGCGCCCCATCCCCGTCTGCACCTCATCCGCGATGAGGAGGATGCCCTTCTCTTCACAGAGCTTGTTGAGCGCCTGGAAGTAGCCGGGGGGAGGCACCACGTTGCCGCCGTTGCCCAGCACGGGCTCCACCAGCATGCACGCCACCGAGCCGCTGCTCGCGTACTCGACGAAGTCGCTGATGCGCTCCACGCACAGCATCCCGCAGCCGGGGTACTTCGCCTTGTAGAAGCAGCGATAACAGTACGGCGCCGGCACCTTCACCGAGTGCGGTGACACCGACTCCGGGAAGCCCTTGCGACGAAACGCGTTGCCCGAAATCGCCGTGGTGAACTGCGTCTGTCCATGGTGGGAGAGAAAGAGGCTGAGGATGTCCGTCTTCCCCGTGGCCTTCTGCGCCACCTGCACCGCGCACTCGTTGGCGGTGGAGCCGGTGATGTCTCGCATCCACCCGGCCGTCAGGTGCGCGGGCGCATGCGCGAGCAGCTCCGAGAGCACCTGCTTCGCCTGCCCCGCCATCAACGAGGAGCTGGCGTGCGCCATGCGCCGCAGTTGCTCCATCACGGCGTTCGTCACCTCCGGATGGTCGTACCCCAGAGGCACGTTGAAGGTGCCGGAGGCCGCGTCGAGGAAGGCCGTGCCATCCTCGCGGATCAACCGGATGCCCCGCCCCCGGACGAACTCCTCCCCCGAGCGAGCCCCTCCTGACGCGACTTCGGACGCACCCTCTCGTACATCCGGCCCTTCCCCAGAAAGGACCTTCAGGTTGAGATTGGACAAGCGTGTTCCCCCAACGGCGTGAAACGTCCCCCCTTGGACGTTTCAATTCCCCGCGCTGCTGGAGAGTGAACGGAGCCTCGAAAAATCCTTCGGTGAATCAACGGGGGTTGGCCACGCGAAGGCGTCCGGCCAGGATGTCACGCCATGAAGATGGAGCACGTGGAGCAGACGCTGGAGCGCATCGCTCGCGAGGCGCGGGCCACGCCGGGGGGCCTCCTGGCGTTCGACGGAGACGGCACGCTGTGGAGCGGTGACGTCGGGGACGACTTGTTCATGGCCGTGACGGGGCGCGACGCCGTGCGCGACGCGGCCCGCCCCCGGATGGAGCAGGTGGCCGCCGCGCACGGCCTGGAGCTGGAGGGCAGCAACAGCACGCTGGCCCGCAGGCTGTTCACCGCCTTCCAGGCCGGCCGCATCGCCGAGCACGACATCTGCGAGATGGCGACGTGGCTGTTCGCCGGCTGGGAGGTGGAGGAGCTGCGCGCCTTTGCTCGCGGCGTGGTGGAGTCACACAGCGTGGCCGAGCGCGTCCACCCGGAGGTGCGTCGCGTGGTGGACTGGGCCCGTGAGAACGACATCCCCTGTTACGTGGTGAGCGCCTCGCCACTCGCCGTCGTGGAGGCCGCCGCGCGCGTGGTGGGCATCCCCTCCGAGCACGTCATCGCCAGCACCCCCCAGTCCTCGGGTGGCACGGTGCTGCCGGACGTCATCGCCCCCATCCCCTACGGCCCCGGGAAGGTGACGTGTCTGAGAGCGCGCACCGAGCGGCCCTTGTATGCCGCCTTCGGGGACAACGTGTTCGATTTGGAGCTGCTCACCGAGTCCCGGGTGCCTGTCGCGGTGCGTCCCAAGCCCCGCCTGCTGGAGCGCGCGGACCGCCTGCCCCCGCTGGTCCAATTGCACCCAGTGACCGCCCGCTGACAGCGTCGGCTGGGGAACGCGTCCGGCGAGCTTTTGGCGGCGCCCTCGGGCGCGTCCGTGCTAACTCAGGCGCCGCACTTACTCGAAACAACCGCCACGGAGAGACACAGTCATGCCGCTCATCGCCCTGCGTCCCCTGCTCGACTACGCCGCCGCCAACAACTTCGGGGTCGCCGCGCTCAACGTCAACAACATGGAGCAGATCCAGGCCATCATGGAGGCCGCTCGCGCCACCCAGAGCCCGGCCATCATCCAGGCGTCGCGCGGGGCGCGGAAGTACACCAATGACTTGTTCCTCCGGAACCTGATGCAGGCCGCGGTGGAGCTCTACCCGGAGATTCCGGTGGTCATGCACCAGGACCACGGCAACTCGCCGGAGACCTGCATCAGCGCCATCCGCATGGGCTTCACCAGCGTGATGATGGACGGCTCGCTGGAAGAGGACGGCAAGTCGCCCTCCAGCTACGAGTACAACGTCGCCGTCACGCGCGAAGTCGTCAACGTGGCCCACCGCTTCGGCGTGTCGGTGGAAGGTGAGCTGGGCGTGCTGGGCTCGCTCGAGAGCGGCATGGGCGAGAAGGAGGACGGCCACGGCGCCGAGGGCAAGCTCACGCTGGACCAGCTCCTCACGGACCCGGACCAGGCGGTGGACTTCGTCAACCGCACGGGCATCGACGCGCTCGCCGTCGCCATGGGCACCAGCCACGGCGCCTACAAGTTCTCCCGCAAGCCCAGTGGTGATGTGCTCGCCATGAGCCGCATCGAGGAGATCCACAAGAAGATCCCCAACTGCCACCTGGTGATGCACGGCTCCAGCTCCGTGCCCAAGGAGCTGTGCGACATCATCAACGCCAACGGCGGTCGCATCAAGGAGACCTACGGCGTGCCGGTGGAGGAGATTCAGCGCGGCATCCGCGCGGGCGTGCGCAAAATCAACGTCGACACCGACAACCGGCTCGCCATCACCGGCGCCATCCGCAAGGCCTTCTTCGCCAAGCCGGAGGAGTTCGACCCGCGCTACTACCTGACGCCCGCGCGCGCGGCCATGCAGGCCATCTGCGAGGAGCGGATGAAGCAGTTCGGTCAGGCCGGCCACGCGAAGAAGGTGCCGCACGTCACGCTGGAGCAGATGGCGCGCGACTACACGGCCGGCAAGTTCGGCGAGAACGCGCGGCCCGACACCGTCGTCGGCGCCCAGAAGAAGTAGTTCAACGCGTCGGGAGCTTCGGGGGAGGACCGCCTGCCGTGGCGGCTCCCCCGAACTGCTTCATGAGGCGACCGTGGCTCACTTCTTCTCGCCCGCGAGCGCCGTCGCCATGTTCTGCGTCTCGTTCTCCACCTGGTAGTCGGCAATCACACGCCGGCCCTCCTCGGGAGTCTGCTTCAGCCTGAGTGCCTCCAGGCTCAGGGGCACCACCGCGCCCTCGTCGGGTTGGACGTAGAGGACGCTGCCCTCCAGCGCCACGACGTCGCCCTCAATCTGACGGGTGCGCTTGGGGTCTGGCGTCAGGTCCACGTCGGGCCCCTGGACGATGCGGGTCATGCCCTGGGTGGGCGTGACGTCGGCGCCAATCATGCCGCCCACGTTGAGCGGGGGGACGTTGCCGGCGAGGTTGCCCGTGCGGTCCAAATCTATCTCCAACTGCTCCTGTTCCGCCGTGTTCTGCTGGGGGTCCCTCGCCAGACCCGCGGTGGGCGCCGCCAGTGCCGCCAACACCGGGGCGGCCAGGGCGATGCGCTTCCACCGACTGGACATCGTTTTTCGCGTCATGACTCGTACTCCGGCTGGGGGTCCTTGGACCCGTCTCCCCCGAAGGTAGGCCACGACGTGACGCTCACGCCTGGACCGTGCCCCGGCCACCTCCCAGCGAGGCGGGCCACCGCTCCCGCCGAGTGTTCAGCCGTCGAACGCCACCGCCCCAGGGGGCCGGGAACAGGCTAGGGTGCACCCGCAGGGCCCGGCGGGCGCCCTCCTGACGGAGGAAGCGCCGGGGCTCCATCCGCGCCGCACATCGGCGCCCTATCGCGCCGTACACCGGCGCCTATCGCAGAGGCCGCACGTGAACGGTCGCACCAACGAGCACCGCATCGCCCTTTTTCTCGACTTCGAGAACCTCGTCACCAACACCGGTATCAGCGCTTCCAACTTCGACCTCCAGCCCTCGCTCGACCGGCTGCTGGAGAAGGGGAAGGTGGTCTTCCGTCGCGCCTACTGCGACTGGTCCCGCTTCAACGAAGCGAAGATGGGCCTGCACCGGTTCGGCGTGGAGCTCATCGACGTGCCCCCCTCCACCCGCGCGGGGAAGAACGGCGCGGACATGCGCCTGGTCATCGACGCGCTGGAGCTGTGCTACGCGCGCGAGAGCATCGACACGTTCGTCATCGCCTCCGGCGACAGCGACTTCTGCCCGCTCGCCTACAAGCTGCGTGAGAACGGGCGCACCGTCATCGGGTTGGCGGTGAAGGAGTCCACCTCCCCCCTCTTCGTCAACGCGTGCGACGAGTTCATCTACCTGCGCACCACGCGCCAGCGCTCGGAGAAGGGCGACAAGGGCCGTCATGGCGCGGCGGCCGAGGAAGCGGGGCATGGCAAGCGGGGCCGCCATGGCCGCGACGCGACGGGCAAGGCCGGCAAGGCCGAGGTGGAGAAGGCCGCGCCCTCGGGTGGCAAGGGCCACTCCAAGACGGAGGTCCCGGAGATTGCCCGCGAGGTGGTGCAGAACCTGATTGCCCGCGCCACCGGCCCGGTCAATCCCTCGCTCATCAAGGAGACCATCGTCCGCAAGGAGCCGGACTTCGACGAGCGCGAGCACGGCTTCCCCACGTTCGCCAAGCTGCTCGCCGCGCTGGAGACGGAAGGCGTGCTGCGCCGCATCCAGCAGGGCCGCCAGTGGTACGTCGTCGGTCCGGACGCGGACCTCGCCGGCGGCAGCGAGGCCAAGAGCGAAGGCAAGGGCAAGAAGCACGGCCGGGGCCGCACCGAGGAGGAAGACGAGCTCGAGTCGTACCCGGACCCCGAAGAGGACGACGGGCTCTAGTCGTCGCTGCTTCGTCGCTCCCGCTCCGCCTCCCCTGAGTTGAACCTCGGGGAGGCGTGAGCCCAGGGCAAAGGTCGGGCCCGCGCTGCCCCAGGACCTGCTGGAGCACATGCGGGCCCAGGACTGGCACTGTCCCGTGCTCACCCAGCGGCGGCTGATTGAGGTCTCCGAGGAGCTCTTCAAGGAGCTGAAGAAATCCAAGAAGTTACGGCGACGTTCCTGACGTCGTCTGTAACACGCGACGCTACAAGCGCCCCGCCGTTGTAACGGCGGACGCTACAGCGCTTCCGAGTCTTGCTCGGAAGACTTCATTGGCACGTCCACTGCTCTGTGCGGGGTAGCCGGTTCTCTGTCCCCCCGCCGGCTTCATCCCCAGAGCAGGAGTACACATGTCACAGGGTTATTTCCGCCGCCGCCTCACCCAGGCGTTGGTGCTGATGGGAGCGCTGAGCGCTCCCTCCGCCTTCGCCGTCGTGCAGGACTCTCACGGCGCTCGCAACCACGACGCCCGCATCGCCCACAACGTCGGCGTGAAGAAGGCCGTGAGCGCGCTGCAGAAGGACCGGGAAGCCTCGCTGCGCCGCGACGTGCCCGAGCTGCGAGTGGAGCATGACGCCTCCACGGGCCTGGTCCGCTCGCTCGTCAACCCGGTGGGTGCGCTGTCCGGCCGCAGCAGCGGTGACGCGCTCGCCATCGGCCTCTCCTTCGTCCAGTCGCAGCGGGAGCTCCTGGGCCTGGAGCTGACGGACCTGGCGAACCTGGAGGTCACCGACCGCGTCTACTCGCGGCAGAGCGGTGTCACCCACCTGTACCTGCGCCAGACGCACCAGGGCCTGCCGCTCTACAACGGCCAGTTGCAAATCAACGTGGACGGCGAAGGCCGCGTGGTCAGCGTGCACAGCGACTTCCTGCCCTCGCTGGCCCGCGCCGTGCCGAGCACCCAGCCCCGCCTGGACGCCGCCGCCGCTGTCTCCGGGGCCGCGCGTCACCTGGGTCTGAAGCCGCTGACGGCGCCTCGCGCGCTGGAGAAGGACACAGGCCCGCGCCAGCGCACCCGCGTGGAGCAGTCCGGTGTGTCCACCGAGCCCATCGAAGCGCAGTTGGCGCTGCTGCCCGTCAACCAGGGCGACGCCCGGCTGGTGTGGAACTTCCAGGTACACACGCCCGACCGGCGGCACGTCTACGACCTCACGGTGGACGCCACCACGGGCGAGGTGTGGACGCGCTTCGACTGGATTGCCTCGGACGCCTACTCCGTCTATCCGCGCCCCGTGGAGAGCCCCATCCACACCACGCCGCTGCCGCCCATGGACGCGCGGCTCAGCCTCCTCAATCCCGCCAACACCACGGCGTCGCCGTTCGGCTGGCATGACACCGACGGCGTCGTCGGCGCCGAGTACACCCTCCACCGCGGCAACAACGTCCATGCCTACGACGACATCGACGACAACAACCTGCCGCCCGCCGTGGAGCCCGACTGCGGGACGGCGCTCACCTGCAGCTTCCTGTTGGACTTGAGCCTCGGCCCGAGCGCGTACACGTCGGCAGCCGTCACCAACCTGTTCTACTGGAACAACATCATCCACGACATCCAGTACCAGTACGGCTTCGACGAGGCGGGCGGCAACTTCCAGGTCAACAACTACGGCAACCCCGGCCTGGGCAACGACTACGTGCGCGCCGAGGCGCAGGACGGCGAGGACGTCAACAACGCCAACTTCTACACCCCGCCGGATGGCCAGCGTCCGCGCATGCAGATGTACACGTGGACCACCACCTCCCCGGGTCGGGATGGTGATTTGGACAGCGGCATCATCGTCCACGAGGCCGGCCACGGCATCTCCAACCGCCTCGTCGGCGGCCCCAGCAACGTGTCCTGCCTCAACAACAACCAGGCGCCGGGCGAGGGCATCAGCGACTTCCTCGCGCTCGTCTACACCGCGCGCCCCACGCACACGGGCCCCCAGGGGCGCGGCATGGGCACCTACGCGCTGGGCCAGCCCACCACCGGCCTGGGCATCCGCGCGAAGCGCTACAGCACGAACCAGACGGTGAACAACTGGACGTACGCGAGCATCAGCGGCATGGCCGTTCCGCACGGCGTGGGCTCCGTCTTCGCCCAGGCGGCGTGGGAGGCGTACTGGGCCCTGGTGGACCGCTGGGGCTTCAACAGCAACCTCTACAACGCGACGGGCAGCGCCGGTAACCAGCGCATGATGCTGTACCTGACCGAGGGCCTGAAGAACACGCCCTGCAGCCCCACCTTCACCCAGGTGCGCGACGGCATCATCGCCGCGGCGACGACGCTGCACGGCGGCGAGGACGTGTGCCGGCTGTGGACTGCCTTCGCTGGCTTCGGACTCGGCTCGAACGCGGTGTCGGGCACCGCCAACAGCACCTCGCCCACCAACGGCTTCGCCGTGCCCGCCGCCTGCGAGACGGACGTGTGGGGCAAGGACAAGCCGTGGGACACGGGCAACGAGCCGGACGCCGCCACCGCGTCCAACGGCATGTGGGAGAGCGAGGACATCTGGGTCCGCAACTCGACCACCAACGGTCCGCACGAGAACCCGGAGTTCGGTCAGACGAACTACGTCCACGTGAAGGTGCGCAACCGCAGCACGGTGGCCGCGCACAACGTGGTGGTGAAGGTGTACGGCACCAACGCGGCCACCAGCACCTCGTGGCCGGCCGGTTGGACGGAGCTGGGCCAGGCGACGGTGGTGTACCTGCCGGGCGGCGCGGATGACGAAGTCGTCGTCGAGTGGAACCCGGCCGTCCAGGGCCACTACTGCCTGCTGGCGCGGCTGGTGACGCCGGCGGACCCGATGACGACCGTGGAGATTGGCAACCCGGACTACAACACCCGCCAGAACAACAACATCATCTGGCGCAACACCAACGTGGTGAACATGGTGCCGTTCGGCTTCTCCAACGCCACGTTCATCCTGCGCAACACGCTGCGCGAGGCGCGCCAGTTCAACGTGCGCTTCCGTGAGCTGAACGTGGACGTGAAGCGGCCGTTCATCGGGCGCGGCACCATCGTCGTGGACCTGGGCCAGGAGCTGACGGCGCTGTGGGAGAAGAACGGCGGCAAGGCCGAGGGCATCGAGCGCGTGGGTGAGACGCAGTTCCGCGTCGCCGACCCGACCCGCGCGGTGTTCCAGATTCCCCTGCAGCCGCTGCAGGAGTTCAACGTCGGCCTGGAGTTCAAGGACAACGAGTTCACCGGCAAGCAGACGGAGGACTTCGAGCAGTTCGACTTCGCGGCGGTGCTGGAAGACCCGGCGGCCGAGGGGAAGACCCGCGATATCGGCGGCGTGACGTACTACCTGCGCGTGGCGAAGCAGTAGGCGCCTCGCCAGCCTCTTGAAATGAATGAGGCCGGGTGGAGCCGTTCGGGCCACCCGGCCTTTTCATGTCCGCCGACCCAGGCCCGCGGTCAGCGTTCCGTCGGCCCGCTCAGGACGCGGCGCGGGGCGTGGTCGCCTCGCACAGGTGCTCCAGGAACTCGGGCAGCAGGGCGGAGGAGATGATCCACAGCTTGCCCTCGCCCAGGTCGGCCAGGGCGGCGCGCTCGACGTACTCCACGCACGTGGACTCCACGTAGTGGACGAACACGCGGCGGCCGCGCGGCCGGTACCACTCCGCCGCGTGCGCCAGGAGCGCCAGCATGGCCCGCTGCGCCTCCGGCAGCGCGTCATCCACCAGCGGGAACAGGCGCACGCCGTCCAGCACGTTGAAGAGGTTGAGGCCCGGCTGCGCGGACTCCAGCACCGCCAGCGCCACCGCGCGGCCGTCGACACGGGCCACGCGCAGCTCGCGCTCACGGCCCAGGCCCGCCTCGCCCCACTTCGTCCGCGCGCGCGACAGGTCGAAGCGCTCCTCCACCAAATCGAGCGCCTCGCGGTAGGCCACCGGACGGGTGCGCTCCACTTCCTGGAAGAAGCGCGCGCGCTCGGCGTCGGTGGGCACTCCGACGTCGACGTCCGCGGGCACCTCCCACTGGCGCTCCACCTCCGCCTCCATCAGCCGGAAGGGCGTGAGGGACGCCTGGCCGGTGTGCTCGTACCAGTGGGCGAAGTCGAACTTGGTGAAGCGCACCCAGCGCACGTTCGCCTCGCAGAAGGCGATGAACCACTTCACGTCCGGGTCCACCTGCGTGGGCTCGTAGCCGCGCAGGTAGATGTCGCGCAGCGCCTCGCGCGCCGAGGAGCGCTGACCGGGCACGGCCTGGCGCGCGAGCTGATGCGCCATCCACGTCCCCTCGTACGGCTTCACCACCGACAGCGTGGCCTCCAGCGAGTCACCCGACGGGCGCACCACCCGGTAGCCCAGCTTGGTGCGGCCTTCGAGCCGCTCCTGCGTGGCGTCGAACCAGGGACGCTCCTCCACGAAGTCCTCGGGCGACTTGCCCGGCAGGCCGAAGTAGCCGGAGCCCTGGAAGAGCTTCCACGTCGCGTCGCCCCAGTCGCCCTCCACGCGGGTGGACGGGTGCATCTGCGCCTCCACCAGCGCGCGCCACGCCCGAGCGCCCTCCGCGTCCAGCGGCCGCACGGACATGCCGCACCGACGTCCCGCCGCGGTGCCGGAGATGTTGCGCACCTCCGCGCGAAGCCGCACCGGCGCCAGGCCCTCCATGGCCACCTCGAGCACCGGCTGACGCAGGCCCGGGTACAGCAGGTCCTCGCCCGGCTCCGTCATGAAGGCCAGGCCCTCGTAGGACAAGTCGAGCACGGGCCGCTTCACATGCACTTGCGGCCACATGGGGTGGTTGAAGGACAGCGTGCACGGGCTGCTCGGCGGCGCGCGACGCAGCCAGCGGTGGCGGTAGCGCACCAGCTCCGAGGGCACCGGCATCACCACCCAGCCGTCCTCCTCGCGCGCCTCGCTCACGTCCAGGTGCACCACGCTGCTGTAGCCGAACGCCTCCAGCACGAAGGGGCCCTGGAGCATGGGGCCATCGAAGCGCCAGCCCATGCGGTTGTTGAGCGCGTCGAAGAAGACCGCCGTGACGGAGACCTTCTGCCCGTCCGCGGTGCGCGCCATGCCGCGCGCCTGACGACCCGCGAGCGCCTCGCAGATGCGCGCGACGCGCTCCTTGCGGTCGATGCGCTCCTTCCACACCGGCCGCGTCTCCGGCGGCAACAAGAGGCCGTTGTCGCGCAGCGCCTCCAGCACCGTGACGATGCGCCGGCCCGCGTCCAGCGGCGGCGACACGAAGCGAAGGCTGACCTCCGGCCTTGTGCCGCGCACCTCCATCACCTCCGCGTCCAGCGACGTCGCCCAGCGCTCACCCTGGCCCAGCACCACCGACGCGGCCTGCCCCGGACGCGGCAGCGCGTTCGAGTCCAGGTGCAGCGTCAGGTGCTCCAGCGAGAGCTGAATCAGCCGGCCCGGCGTGTCGCTGTTGCCGAACGAAGCCACCGCGGTCAGCTCCGTCCCCACCCGGTAGCCGAGCACCGACTCCCGGCCGCGCGTCCCGTCCCGTGTGTCCGCCTGCATGCCAGCTCCGTTGTGTGAATGGAGACGAGTGTACGACTTCGGGCGAAAGGAAGCAGTCCCCCGGTATGGGTACCACCAGGGTGAACCGGGGTTCATATAGCCTGACCATTCTCAACAGGCTGGAAACTTGTTCCTCGGTACAGGCGTGGCGGAACCACATTGGGTGCGGGCCACCCCTGGGATTCAAGGACAGCGCGGCTCGATGAACGAGGACAGACCGTCCGGACCGGCGTCGGGTCTGCTTCCACCCACGGCATAAACGCGTCCGTCGGCGCCTCCCACGAGGGTATGGCCCAGACGGGGCGTCGACATTGACGCAGCAGGAGTAAAGCGCTCCGACGCGGGGTCGAACCATGCGGCAGAAGCCCCTTCCCTGTCCTCGACGTACACCCAACCGTTGCCCGCGAGAACCGCACGCGGCGCGGCGCGAGGTGCGTCCATGGAGGACAGCTCCCGCGCCCTCACCACCCCGGCATTCCGCTCCAGGAGGAATGCGCGCGAGGACGGGACGATGCCGCCTTCGCGTCCGCCGAGGATGAGCGCCCGTCCCGACTTCAGCTCCACCACCGCGGGCGACATCAGCGAGGTGGGCAGGAGCGGCCCGGCGCCGAGCAGTCCTGGGGGTGCCACGACATCCGTCCGCTCGGAGGGGGTGAGGCTGGTACAGCCTCCCGCGAGCACGAAGGCGTCTCCCAGCACCGCGCCTCCCGTGGGGCATTTCAGGGAGAGCCTGCCCAGACTCTCCCAGGCCCCCGCGTTCTCGCCGCGCAGCGTCATGCGGATCGCCGAGTCCGTCGTGGGCCTGCCGAGCCCCGCGGTGAGCTCTCCTCCGGCGATCACCCCATCCGCTCCGAGCCGGCCCGCGAGCACGCGGCGAAAGCCCAGGGGTGGGGAGAAGGGGATGAGGGTGGTGCCGCCATCGGTGTCGAGCCACTCGGCGCTCGGCTCGAGCACGTCTCCCTCTCGCACGCCGCCGAGCACCACCACGGCGCCGTCATCCAGCACCAGCGCGGCGGCCTCCGCGCGGCCCACGGCGAGGTCGCTCGCGATGAAGCGGCCGGTTTCGGGGAAGAAGATCTCCACGGTGGAGACGGGCTTGCCCGCGCCATCGCGGCCTCCCAGCATCACCAGCGCTCCAGCATGGGGGCCCGTGGAGGGCGCGACGACCAGGGGGTCCGAGCGACGCGCGAAGCCCGGGCGTTCGGTGATGACGCCCGTGACGCCACCGGGACAGGCGCACACGCTGTTCGCGCAGACGAGTCCTCCGGGCTGACAGCTGGCGCCGACACAGTCGGGGTCCGCGCAGTCACCGAG
The DNA here is from genome assembly GCF_013336625.1 of Myxococcus sp. CA033. Lineage (NCBI taxonomy): Bacteria > Pseudomonadati > Myxococcota > Myxococcia > Myxococcales > Myxococcaceae > Myxococcus > Myxococcus sp. CA033. The sequence goes on from NZ_JABUMU010000013.1 coordinate 137,078, forward strand.
TCCGTCACCGTCGTCATCCACGCCGTTGTCGCAGGACTCCACGGGAGGACCGGCGTCTGGCGGCTCGGGGACGGCGGGCAGGGTGAGCGACAGCCTGGCGCCGGAGCCGGGAGTGAGCGCGGCTTCGCCAGAGGCGGTGGACTGGATGATGCCGGAGCGCTCGGCGGTGGCGCGCACGAAGACGCGGGTGCCTTCGGGCGTGGCGGGGCCGGACTCGAAGTTGAAGGTGGCGGGGAGGCGGAGTGCGGCGCCCTCCAGCGTGGCCACGGCGAGGGGCGTGCCATCTGGAAGGGAGGCGATGACGGACAGACGGTCGAAGTCCACGACAGGCGTCAGCGGACCGTCGACCACCACATGGACGCCACCGGGCGTCTTCTCGCACGCGAGCAGTGTCGACAGCAGAGCGAGCGTCAGGACTCGGAACGCGGCACGCATTTGCCCCACTGTAGTGCAGCCCGGCGCGCGAGCGAGGGCCCCCCTCGCGAGAGGGTTGTGCCCCTCGGGACAACACAGGCTCTCTCACAAGAGTATCTGCCTCCTCGGTTCGGTAGCTGGCCCCCGCGAGAGTGCCGCCTTGCGGTCTGGCACTGCTCCTCTCGACAAAGCATCTGCCTCCTCAAGCCAGGACCGGACCGGCCCCAGCGAGAGTGCCGCCTTGCGGCCGGTACGACTCATCTGACGTGCGGGCGCCTCGCGGACGAGGGAGCGTGCGTGCCTTCCCCGCCTCGCCGCGATGGAACGTCGTCGCGCGACGGGTTAGTGGAGGGATTCCTTCCCGTTCCGAGGCCCCATGCCCCTGTCCACCCTCTGCCTGCGCTGCGGCATGTGCTGCGACGGAACCCTCTTCACCCACGTCTCGCTCCAACCAGAGGAAGCCCAGGCCCTGGAGCGGCGCGGAGTACCCCTCGACCGCCGCGAGGACGGAGTTCCCGCGCTCGCGCAGCACTGCTCCGCGCTGGATGGGCGCACGTGCACCGTCTACGCGGACCGCCCGGGGAGCTGCCGCCGCTACCACTGCCAGCTCTTCGCCGCGCTGTCGGAGAAGGAAGTCACGCTCGACGAGGCGCTCGGCATCGTCGACCAGGCACACGCATGGGTGGACGCCATCGCACGAGAGCTGCCTCCCGCCACCGAAGGCGAGCCTCGCTCGGTGATGCAGCGAGCCCGCCGCGCCGCCAAGGCCCACCCCGAGCAACCCCTGTCCTCCAAGGCCCAGGACGCCTACGCGAGCGCCGAGTACTACCTCGACAAGCACTTCCGCGGACGCTTCGGCCGTCGCGGCTGACATCGGTGGGAATCCAGGTGCCTGGTGGGCCCGCGTGGATACGATGCGCATCCGCTTCCGCGCCCGGGACTGTCACGCGCTCGCATGCATGCGGCACCCGCGCCCTCACGAGGTCCCTTTCATGAAAACGCAGCTTCCCGCCCTCGCCGTGACGACCTTCGCGCTGCTCGGCGCGCCGCTGGCCCAGGCCGGTGACGAGCTCCCCACGCAGTCCGCGTCCGCCGACCTGAATGGCGACGGCAAGCCGGAGGCCATCGCCGTGAAGTGGAAGGAGGGCGACGAGGAGTTCGTCCTCACCGCCGGCACCGCCACGCTCCGTGGCAAGACGGACTCGGAGGTCCTCGGCCTCTCCATCATCGACGTGGACAGCGGAGACAAGCGCAAGGAAGTCGCCGTGCACACGGGCATGACGGACAACGACAGGCTCACCACCGTCTACGCCTTCGATGACAAGAGCCTCAAGGCGCTGGGCAGCGTCCACGCCCTCACCGAGGTGAAGGGCAACGGCATCATCCTCTCCGACAGCTGGGAGCAGTTCTGGAACCGGCGCGACAAGTTCGCCCTGGATGCCAAGGCCGGCAAGCTCTCCCTGGTGCCGCAGGAGCTGTACTACGTCGGCCAGGAAGCCACCGTGCGAGAGGGCTTCCCCATCACCCACTCGCGCACCGACAAGAAGCCCGTGGCCACCCTCGCGGCGGCATCGAAGATTCTCGTGCTCGCCGCCGCGCCCGTCTCCGTGCAGGGCGGACGCTCCACGTCGTTCGTCTACCTCGTGAAGTCCTCCACCGGGCTGCTCGGTTGGGTGAGCCACGACACGCTGCTGGCGAAGACCGAGGGACTGACGGTCGCCGGGTAGTCCCGCTCACCGTGACGCGTCGAGCGACGCGCGCGCGAGCAGGGCTTCTTCCAGCAAGGGCAGGCGCTCATCCTCGGGCCTTGCCTGACGCAGCCACTCCAGCGCGCGCTTCGCCCGGCCCAGGTCTCCCTCGAACACGAGGAAGCCCGTCGCCTGCAAGCGCTGCTCGGCCGTCGCATCCTTCGCGCCCAGCACCGCCTCCCAGCTCAGCGCCGCCTCATGGGGCGCGCCCAGCTCCTGGAACAACTTCGCCCGTGTCTCCGCCACCGACGCGGCCTCCACCCCACCCGGCGTCCCGCGCGGAAGCCGGGCCAGGGTGTCACGCGAGCGCTCGAACAACGCGCGCAGCTCCGGGATGACGGTGTCACCCGGCGACATCGACTCCAGGCGCTGAAGCTGCGTGAGCGCGGAGTCGAAGCGCCCCGCGCGCGCGAAGGCCATGGCCAGATTGAGATGCCCTCTCCGGTAACCGGGCTGCTGTCGCACCATGTCTTCAAAAAGAGTGATGGCCTCCGAGTGCTGACCCAGCTTCGTCAGGCACAGCGCCAGGTTGTTGTAGCCCTTGATGCCCGTGAAGCGACTCTTCTGGCGCACCGACTGGCGCAGGTGTCCGAGCGCCTCCTCGTATCGGTGCGCTTCCATGTAGAGCCCGCCCAGTTGCTGCTGGACGAAGGCGTCATCGGGGCCAGACACCTGCTCCGCCACCCGCCACAGCCGAAGCTCGTCCATCCAATCGCGGTTGCGCAGGTGCGTCGCCCCGGCGAAGGCCGTGAGCGTCACGACGGCCACGGCCAGCCCCGCCCTCGGACGCAACCGGGCGGCTCGCTCGAGCGGTGCCGCTAGCGCCACCACGCCCATCGCCACGGGCACGTAGAGGAAGCGGTCCGAGGCCAACGTGTGCAGGCCCAGGGGAATGGCATGGAGCACCAGCGCCAACGCGCACGCGGCCGTCGCCAGCGCGGCCTTCTCCAGCGGCGAGAGCCGGCCTCCCCACTTCCACAGGGACAGCCCCAACGCGACGAGGACCCCCGCGCCCAAGAGGACCCAGGCGAGGGGATGCTCACCCAGGACTCCCTGCTGGAGACGCGGGCGCAACGCATCCACGAGCATCACCGCGTAGTGCCCCAGCGCGGCGAGCCCGGCCTCGGCGCGCTCGAGCAGGGCCAGCCCCGACGAGGCCCCCGCATCCAGCTCCCGCACGTCCGAGCGCAGCGCGTTCAGCCGCAGGCCGCCATACAGCACGAGCGCCACGCCCATGGGCAGCAGGTTTCGCACGGCCTGTCCGAAGCGGCGCTCCCGCGCGCGCACGGCGGTGAGCTCCAGCACGACGAGCCCCACCACGCCGGCCACCGCCACCTCCTTGCAGAGCAGGCCCGTCAGCACCAGCGCCGCCGCGCCCCAGCGCCGCGAGGCCGTGTCCGCGCGGTACACGAGCAGCGCCCCCAACGTGAAGACCGCCGCCAGCACATCCGTGCGTCCGGCAATCCACGCCACCGACTCCGTCAGGCGGGGGAAGACACCAAACGCCGCGGCGCCCACCGTCGCGCCCCAGGGCGAGGCACCCGCTCGTCGGCACAGCAGGAACACCCACGCCACCACCACCAGGTGGAAGAGCAGGTTCATCAGGTGGAAGCCCTCGGGCGCGCCTCCAAAGAGCGCGTACTCCACCGCGTAGCCGAGCGTCACCAGCGGCCGGTAGTAGCCGCGAGAGACGCCCATCGGGTCGCTCCAGAACATCCGCGTGAAGTAGTCCGGCAGCGGCGCCAGCTCGCGCACCACCTCCTGCTCCTCGATGAGCGAGTGGTCGTCCCAGACGAAGCCGCCTCGCACCGCGTTGCCGTACGCGAGCACCACCAGCAGCAACGGCAGCAGCACGGCCCGGCGCCGCAAGCGGGCGCGCGCGTCCTCGACGACGGGAGGGGAGGGTTCGCTCATGAAGAGGGCGGGAGTCTATCGCCCCCCGCTCGAAGGGCGGCGACCTTCCCTTGGGGGGCGAGCGGGAAGCCCGCCGTGCGTCCGCCTACTCGACCAGGGACAGCTCCACGCGGCCAAGCTGCTCGTCGGTGGCGGCCACCTTCACCTTCACCGGCATGCCCACGGTGAAGGTCCGCGTCTTGCCGACGAGGGACAGCTCGCGCGCATCCGGACGGAAGGGGCCGCCCGGCAGTCCTTCCGCCGGCAACATCCCCTCCACCAACATGCCGTCCAACTGCGCCACCAGCCCGAAGGGCCGCACCCGGACGAGGCGCGCGGAGAACTCCCTGCCCACGTGCCCCGCCAACCACCGCGCTTCCAGCACGTGGTGCCGGTCCGCCTCGGCGCGATTCGCGGCGCGGGCGCGCGCGTTGATGTGCACCGCCAGCGCCTCCATCTCCGGGTCCTCGTCCAGGTAGTCGCGGCGGCCGTGCAGGTAGCCCTTCAGCGTGCGATGCACCGCGAGGTCCGCGTACCGACGGATGGGCGACGTGAAGTGCAGGTACAGCGGCGCCGCCAGTCCGAAGTGCGGCCCCGGCTTCACCGTGTAGCGAGACGGGCCCAGCGAGCGCCGCAACACCGAGCGCAGCGCGGGCTCCGCCGCCGCACCCGCGATTTGCCGGTCGAACGCCGTCAGCGCCAGCGGCGTCAGCTCGCGTCCGAAGCCCGCCGCGAAGCCCGAGTGTTCCGCGAACGCATTCAGGTCCGCCACGCGCAGCGGGTCCGGCTGCTCATGCACGCGGAACACGCCCGGCAGGCCGCGCACCAGCATCCACATGGCGATGGCCTCGTTCGCCGCCACCATGAAGCGCTCAATCATCCCGTGCGCGGACGTGGGCTGCTCGTTCACCAGTCCGGAGAGTTCGCCCGTCGCCGCGTCGAAGGTGAACCGCGCTTCATCTCGCGCGAACTCCATGCCGCCGCGAGCGCCGCGCGCCACGGCCAGTCGCGCCGCCGCCAGCCGGAACCACGGCATGACGTCCCGCACCGGCTCCATGGGCGCGGACACCTCGCCCCGGTCCAGGAAGGCAGCGACCTCTTCGTAGTTCAGCCGCGCCCAGGAGCGGATGACGCTCTCGTACACGTCCGCCGCCGTCACCCGGCCCTGCGGGTCGATGCGCAGCTCCACCGTGAGGCAGCGTCGCTCCTTGCCCGGCACCAGGCTCAGCCAGTCCGAGGACAGCGACTCCGGCAACATCGGCAGCACGCGCCCCGCCATGTACACACTGGTGGCCCGCTCGCGCGCCTGCGAATCCAGCGCGGTGCCTTCCTTCACGAGCTCGCTCACGTCCGCGATGGACACCAGCAACCGCAGCGCTCCATCCGGCCCCGCGGGCAGCACGGAAATCGCGTCGTCGATGTCTCGCGTGGACGGCGCATCCACCGTCACCGTCGGCACGTCGCGCAAGTCACGGCGCGCGCCCACCTCGTGCGGCACCTCGCGGGCGACTCGCGCGTCCTCCAGCGACTCGGGGGAGAAGTCCTTGCTCAGCGCGTGCCGGGCGATGATGCGCTCCAGCGAGCGGTCCTCTCCGGGCTCGATGCGGTAGAGCAGCGAGAGCTTGCCGTCGGTGATGCTCGCCACCACCGCGTCGCCGTGCTGGACGCGGGTGGTGCCCGGGTCGAGCACCCAGTCCGCGTTGCCCACCTCGCGGTCGATGCGCAGGAAGAACGCTCCCTTGCGGGCGACGACTTCACCGTAGACGCGGGTGCGAGGCCGCTCCACCAGCGTCAGCCCGCTCGCCGTCCAGCGCCCGTCCGCGCCCGCCGTCACGGTGCCGGTGACGATGTCGCCGGCCAGCAGCGGGTTGAGGTCGGGGGGAGGAATGAAGGCGGACAGCACCTCTTGCGTGCCGGGCGCCTGCACGGTGAGGAAGCCGAAGCCCCGGGGGTGAACGTCGATACGGCCGGTGACAGCGCGGGGAGAAACAGAAGTATCCATGGAACCTTGGGAGCGCGTCTTAGCCCAGGTCCACCGAGGGACGGGCAGGAGGGACGCGCGGAGTGTGAAGTGAAAGGGGGGGCAGCTCCGGGGCCGACTCTCGTAAGGAGCCTGTGCTCGCCGGAGCGCGGAAACCTGAGATGAACGCCGGCCAGGACGCGCGGCCACCGTCTCTCCTGACGCCCCTACTCCTTGGGCTTGTCGAGCATCGCCTGTCGATTCTCGAGCGGGCCGAACAGCGTCTCCACCATCTGCTTCATGGAGACACCCCGAGGAAGGGGCGGGGCGCGCATCCCCTCCTCCGTGTAGACCACGCGTCCCTCCTCGACGACCCGGAACCACGCGCCCCACCAGGCGTACAGGGTGACGTGGCCCTCGGGGTGACGCTCCACCTCGAGCTCTCCCTCCTCCGGTCCCTCGCAGATGACGTCGAGGCGGCCTCCCGGCGGGATTTTGAACGGCATCCCCGAGGGCTCGAACCAGACGTCGACCGACGTGTCCCGCGTGTTCTCGAAGTCGAACCGCACCGTCTTCACACCCATCGCCGAGCCCTCTTCCCGGGCCACTCCCTCCAGCGGCCGTCGGTCCGTTCTCACACAGGTGTTCTCCGAGGTGCCACCCAGGCCTCGGACCACGAGCCCCGGCCCTCGTCCACGGCCTCACGGGTACACCTCCGTCACACATGGCGCCGCGACAGAGTCTTCACGGAGGGTGCGTCCCGCGAGGAGCGCGGAGTAGGGTGCCCTTTTGCGGTGGCGAGCGAGCCCCGCGTCCTTCCCGACGGGCGACGAATGAAGACCGAGCTTGGAGTCCACCTGGGCCTGTCCGCGCGGATGGCCCGAAGGAACCTGGGACTGACCCAGGCCGCCGTCGCCGAGCGCCTCGGTGTGGCCCGTGAGGTGTACGCCCGCCTGGAGCGCGGCCACATGCTCCCGAGCATCCACACCCTGCGCGGCCTGTGCACCGTGCTCCACGTCCCACCCCACGCGCTGCTCGCCCTGGACGCCACCATCGAAACGCCCCCCGGCCGCAAGCGCCCACCCCAACCCGCCCGCACCGAGCCCACCGCCCTGGTCGACCTCCGCAAGAACCTCCGCGGCCTGTCCCGCTCCGACTTGCGCCTCCTCAACGCCCTCGCCGTCACCCTCCCCGCCTCCCCCGCACGCCGCCGCTCCCCACCCGAGGAGTGACATCGCGAATTCACAGAAAAGTCAGAGATGTCGATATTCGTGGACTTTTCTTCGACCCTGACTTTCGCGTCCGTCCGGGTGCCAGTGTAGATTGGGCACCTTCCGATGAGTGGGACGACGCTGCCGCTCGCGCCGGATGCCTCCAAGGGCCGGTCGCTGGGTAAGTATGAGGTTCTCAGCCGCCTATCCACGGGCGGGATGGCGGAGATCTTCCTAGCGTCGCAGCGGGGACTCGCCGGCTTCCGCAAGTTGGTGGTGCTCAAGCAGATTCTGCCGGACATCCGAGGCGAGGAAGAGTTCATCCGGATGTTCCTGGACGAGGCCAAGGTGACGGCCGCGTTCAACCACCCGCACATCGCCCAGGTGTTCGACCTGGACATCGCCGAGGGCGAGCTGTTCCTGGCCATGGAGTTCGTGCCGGGAGCCACGTTGGTGGAGGTGGCGCGCGCGTGTCGGCAGGCCAGCCACCCCATCCCCGTGGGCTTCAGCCTGATGGCGGTGCGGGACACGGCCGTGGCGCTGCACTACGCGCACACCTTCACGGACCCGCTCGGCCACCCCTCGCCCGTCATCCACCGGGACGTGGCCGAGAAGAACATCATGGTGACGTACGAGGGCGTCACCAAGCTGTTGGACTTCGGCATCGCCAAGAGCCTGGCGCGCGCCAGCCGCACCGCGGTGGGCATGGTGAAGGGCACCAGCGGCTACATGTCGCCCGAGCAGATCATGGGCGAGCCCCTGGATGCCCGCAGCGACTTGTTCAGCCTGGGCGTGGTGCTGCACGAGCTGCTCACCGGCATGCGGTTGTTCTACGCGAAGCAGGCCGAGGCGATGATGAACGCGGTGCTGAAGTGCGAGGTGACGCCGCCTTCACGCGCCAACAAGCAGATACCGCCGGAGCTGGACGCCATCGTCCTGCGCGCGCTGTCGAAGCGCCGTGAGGACCGCTACGCCTCCACGCTGGAGTTCGCCCGCGCCCTGGAGCGCGCGGTGGGCCCGCTCATCTGGCACCCCGAGCAGAGCAGCGAGGTGATGCGCCGCCTCTTCGCCGACCGGCGCGAGCAGACGCGCCAGCTGCTCATCGCGGGCCCCACGGGTGACACCACGGGCGAGACGAGCGTGGCGGCGATGCTGGCCATGGGCGGCTCCAACAGCGTCCCCGAGGCCCCCGAGCCGCCCACCGTCAACACCAACTCCGGCCCCCCGGACTCCCCGCCATCCCGTCGCTCCGCCGTGGCGACGGCGGCGAAGCAGCCCGCTCCGGCGGCGACGCCTCGGCGCGCCACCAGCATGCAACCGGCGACGACGCCGCCGCCGCCCCCCGACCCGCAGCCGCGCAAGGCCGTGCTCCAGGCGCCGCCCCACAAGCGACTGGCGGGACGCGGCGCCCCCTCGGAGTCCGCGCGTCCACCACCGCCGCCCCCACCGGACGCCCTGCCCCCGCCGCCGCCGCAGGAAGCGCCGCACCTGGCCCGCACCCTGCCGGGGCGGCCCGCGCTTCCTCCTTCGGGGCACACCGTCCGCGCTCCCGCGCCGGCCCCGCGCGCCGTGCCCGTGCCGGAGGAGCCCGTGCCCCGGAGCGAGGCACGCCCTCGCACCGGCCGCACCGTGGACACGCTGCGCGCCGTGGCCCCTCCCCCGCAGCCTCCCGAGCGCAACGAGGAGACGGCGATGGTCCGCGTGCCCTCGCTCTCCGCGGAGCCCGGCAGCCACGCGGGTGTTCCCTCCCGACGCGCCGCCGGAGCCGCCCGTCGCCGGCCCCAGCCCCAGCTTCCCGCCGCCTTCCCCGACGCCGAGGTCACCACCCGACCCTCGCGCGGCTTCCAGGAGAACCGCCGCAAACCCGACGACGAGGTCCCCGACGACGAGGACTCCCACGTCCACACCCTGCGCGGAGTCCCCGCCGTGGGCTCCGAATCCCGAGGCGGGCGCAAGGTCCTCGCCGGCGTGCTCGTCCTCGTCGCGGTGGCCGCCGCGGTGGTGGGACTGGGGCTCGATGGAGGCGTGGTGTCCGCCTGGGCCGCTCCCCTGCTGGGGCTCGAGCAGAAGCCGCCGCCGCCGGCGCCTCTCGGAGACACGGACAGGCAACGCGTCCCGCTCCCTCGGGAGCAGACGAAGGCCCCACCCGTCATCGTCCCACCCGTCGTCGTGGAGAAGGTCCCGCCCCCACCCGAAGTGCTGGCGGAGACCGTCGACCCCGACCCGGAGCCCTCCAACGCCCCTCCCACCCTGGACGAGGTGGAGGACAAGCCCGCGCGCAAGCCGGGTCGCTCCACGGGCAAGCGGACCACCAAGGAGTCGACGACCCGGAACGGCAAGCGCGCGACGTTCGACTCGGGTGAGGACAGTGCGGCCACTCCCACCGGAGAGCCGGGCTTCCTCACCCTGGTCACCGAGCCCTACGCCAAGGTGTATCTGGGCGGACAGTCCCTGGGTGATACCCCGCTCTTCAAGGTGAGCCTGCCCTCCGGCAAGCACACGCTGAAGCTCGTGGACGGCGACGGGAAGGCACTCAAGCTGTCGGTCGACATCAAGCCCGGCGACACCACCGCCGTGCGAGTCCCGCTGGAGATGCTCTCCCGCCAGTAGTTGCCCCAGGGGTGGCAATCGCTCGGAGCGCCGCGCGTAGCCGCCATGACGGGGCCCCTGCCGGGTCCCATGCCTTGGGAGCGCGCCATGAAGACCGCCCGGATGTCCCTGCTCGTCCCGCTGTTGATGTTCGCGGGAACCTCCTTCGCGGAGGGCGCCCAGAAGGGTGAGGCGCGAGATGTCCCCGACTTCGAGAGCCTCGCGGTGGGCCACGGCATCAAGGCCCAGGTGAAGGTGGGCCCCAAGTCGGTCCGCGTCGAGGGGCCCTCGGAGCTGCTGTCCCGCCTGCGACTCGTGGTGAAGGACGGACAGCTCACCACCCAGGTGGAGCGCGACGGCCTCTTCAGCCAATTCCAGGGCGGCAAGGTGCGCCTGTACGTCTCCAACCCCCACCTGGACGGCGTGGACGTCAGCGGAGGCGGGAATGTCGAGGCGGAGGTCTCCCCCTCCGGAGACGAATTCTCCGCCGAGGCCAGCGGCGGCGCGGCCCTCACGGTCCGGGGCGTGGACACGAAGAAGGTGGAGGTCGAGGCCAGCGGCGGGGCCGCCGTCAACCTGGCGGGGCGGGCCCAGGAGCTGGACATCGAGGCCAGCGGCGGCGCCGTCATCAAGGCCATGGACCTCAAGGGCGTGAAGTCCCTGGAGGTCGAAGCCAGCGGCGGAGTCCACGTGGAAGCGGACCCCTCGGAGAGCCTCTCCGTCAACGCGACGGGCGGCACCACCGTCCAGTGCGTCTCCCGTCCTCCCCGCACCGAGGTGAAGGCGCGCGGTGGCACCCGCGTCGTCTACCTGAAGGACTGAGCGCGGCGCTCCAGGCGTCCGGGCACGTCCCGGACGCGGGTGGGGGCCCCCCTGGGTAGGGACGGACACTGTCCCCCAGGGCGCGGGCCACCTTGCTCCAGTCGTCGCGGACGATTGGAATGCGGCTCCCCCACCCGCCGGAGACGCCACACCATGACGGACCCGATTCCTCCTCCTTCCACGCAGGGCTCATCGGGACGCAAGGCAGCACTGTGGAGTGGCGTGGGACTGGTGGTGGCCCTGGTCGCCGGAGGTGCCCTGTTCTTCCGGGGCAGGCAGTCGCCTCCAGGCCATGACGCGCATGACCACGGCGAGCACTCCCCCAAGAAACAGGGCGCCGCGAAGCCCACCGTGTCCCCGGAGGTGCTGCGCCACACGGACCGCGCCGCGCGCGCCGCCGCCACGGGGGATTTGAAGAAGGCCCGCGAGTCGCTCGGCGAGGCGCTGATGCTGGCGCCCAGGCACGCGCCCGCCCTGCTCGTGCACGCCTGTCTGGCGCTCGAGGAAGGCAACGACGCGGAGGCCGCCACCGTGCTGGGCCAGCTCGAGGCCGTGGCGCCGGGGAGTCCGGAGCTGAAGTTGCTGGAGACGCTGCGCGAGCTGCGGCGCGCGCCGGGTGTCTCCTGGCAGCAGGCCTTCCGAGACGCGTGGGTGACGCTGGGCCGCCCCAACCTCGGCAAGAGCGAGCTGCTTCCAGGCGCCACGCCCCTGCCGCCGGACCCCACCGCCTCCGACTGGGAGAAGCTCGCGTGGGAGCGGGCGCCCTCGGACGACGTCAAGCTGAGGCTCGCGCTCGCCTCTCGCAAGCTGGACGCGGACAAGTCCCTCTTCCTGCTGGCGCAGGTGCCCCGACTGGAGAACCCGGACCTCTACCTCGCGGTGCGGGACGCGCTGAGGGGCGAGTCCCTGCCGGAGTCCGAGCACGAGCGGGCGCGCAAGACGTTCCGCCAGAAGCTGGAGTCGCTGGCCGCGGCGCACCCGCGCTCGATGCAGCTCCAGTTGCTCCTGCTACTGGGTGACACCGAGTCCGGTACGGAGCTGACGGCCGCGGAAATCGACGCGCTGGAGCGCGTGGCCACGTTGCCCGCGTGGCGAGAGACCTCGTTTCACGATGGCTACCGGGAGACTCGCCGGCTCTTGAAGGAAGCAGGCGTGCCGGACGCCAGCGCGCTGGCGATGGCGGTGTCCCTGCGAGGCATCAACGAGCGGGGGACGTGGATTCTGCGCACGCGCAACGTGGCCACGCGCGGCGCGCTCTCTCCGGAGGGACGTCAGCGCCTGGGTCGCATCACCCGGGACATCGGCGCCAGCCTGGTCCAGCAGACCACCGTGGTGGAGCTGATGACGGGCCTGCAGTTGGTGCGTGGCGGCTCGCAGGACCTGGAGGACGACGCGGGCCGGACGCTGGCGATGAATCAAATCAAGGAGCTGGAGCAGGCCATCGCCGTGTTCCAGCAGACGGCGATGGAGCGGTGGCCGCTGAACTCGCTCACGGAGGAGCTGCTGGAGGAGAGCACCCGGGACGAGCTGCGCTACCTGCAATCCTTCGGGGCGAAGGCGCCCGCGGGCGCGGCCCGGATGGGGCCCTAGTCAGTGACGAGGTGACTCGGGCCCCAGGGAACGCGCATCTCCCCGGGGCCCGAGCGGGCCCCCCACGATGCAACGGAGCCGCCGCACGCCGGACCTCCAAGGTCGTCCGGGCAACCGCACTCCTTCCACACAAGCGCCGGGACCAAGGGGTGCATCCCGGGCAGGCCTCGCGTGGGCAATGTGGAACACGTCTACGTCTTTCAACGCAACGATGGCCGAAGAATATCGGGTACGCGGGGCATGTCCACCCGCAGGGTCGGTGACGCGGGGTGTGCCGTGTCAGGCCGGGTTTCTCCAGGTTCCAGGGCGGGTCCCGTTCACCACCCGTCCTGGAAATCTTTCAGGAAAATTCGAGGACGACCGATTGACAGCGCGCCCGAGCGCCGTTTTCGGCCCGTGCGCGACACCCGTCATGACACCTGACGCGTGATTCATGACGCACCGAGGCCGCCGACTCAGAGGCCCGGTGAAACCCACCCGCACGCAGAAGCCCTGTGGAGAAGTTGGGGACGACAACCCGGGTTGTCGGCGCTGTCCACGGAGTTGACGGGAGGCTCGCGTCGAATCCGCTGAATCCCTGGCGTTCCAAAGGCTTGCATCCCCGGGAGGCGCTGGCCGTGCCGTTGCACTGAGGCCCGGCCATGCACGTCGCCTTCTACCTGTTGCTCGCCATCGGCCTCCTGGGGGCCTTCGACGTCCTCTACTTCCACCTCTGGCGCGGCCGGCTCCACGAGCGCCCCGAGTGTCAGCGCGAGGTGCTCTGGCACACCGCGCGCCACCTCATCTACGCGCTCCAGTTCCTCTGGGTGCCGCACGTGCGCTTCCAGGGGTGGGCGCTGGGGTTGCTCGGGGTGTTGTACGCCGCGGATGTCTTCGTCGCCCTCGCGGATGTCTGGGAGGAGCGCGACAGCCGAGCGTCCCAGGGCGGTGTTCCCCGGGGTGAGTACTTCATGCATGTGGTGCTGAGCGTGCTGGTGGGGCTCTACCTCATGGCGACCTTCCACGCGGTGTGGGCGGACAGGCTGCTGCCCACGGGGCTTCGCGTGGACCCGCCCTTGGTGCCCGTGGCCTTGCGCGCGCTGATGACGGTGATGGGCGTGACGGCGCTCATCGTCTTCGCGAAGGACCTGGCGCGGTGGTTCGCGTTCCGGCGGCGGCCGGTGGCCACTCCATTCCGACAACCCCGGCTCCAAAGGATTGTCGCGGAGGTGTTCATCCCCGCGCCCGTCGAGGTGGTGTGGGAGCGCACGCAGGACCCAGCGCTGCACACGGCGTGGGACGTGCGCTTCACGTCCATCCGCTACCTGCCGGAGGCCGATGCCCGGGGGTTCCACCTGATGGACTACCGGACGCACCTGGGCTTCGGGCTCGAAATCATCGGCTGGGGTCGCTACCTGGCGAACACGCCGCACCTGCGCTCGACGTTCGAGTTCGGCTCGGAGGACTGGCGGAGCATCATCCTGCGCGGTCGCGGCGTATGGCTCTACGAGCAGCGGCCCGGAGGGACGTTCTTCAAGACGGTGTTCGACTACCGCGCGCGGTACGGAGTGGTGGGGGAGGTGCTCGACGCGGTGCTGTTCCGTCCCGTCATGCGGTTGGGCACGGAGTGGGGCTTCGAGACGCTGCGCCAGTGGTGCGCCGGGGATGAACACGCTCCGACGCGAGGGCGCTCACGGTGGCGCTTCGGGCTGTTCATCCTCGCGCGGGTGCTCGGACGGACGCCGGCGCCGGGTGCGGCGAGGAGCTGGCTTGGCCGAGGCGTCGAGGACCGCGAGTCCACCACGGCGTATCCCTGTGGAGAACTTGTGGAGGTCTCTTCATGAGCGCCGAAGCCGTGGAGACGCATCCGCGACGGAAGCCGCCGCGGACCCGCTTCGAGACGCGAGTGGAGAACACCGTGTCCCAACTGAACTCGATGGCATCACCGCACCAGGATGCGCGACTGGAGGCCTTGCTCCGTTCGGAAGGCTCCCCGCTGGCGGACGCGCAGTTGGAGGCCCTGCTGCGGTCGGGAGAGCTGCACCCGGGAGACTCCCAATTGGAGGCCCTGCTCCCGAGGGACGCGAAGCGGGAGGCCCGGCTCCACCCGGAGGAGCTCGACGAAGCGCGGACGGCCCTGCCTGATGCGCCGCTCGGGGAACTGCGGGACTTCGCCATCCGTCACCGCGCCTGCCGACTCTCCCTGGGCCTGCTCGCGGACTTCTACCGCGCGCATCCGTGCCGCATGGCGAAGGTGCACCTGCTGGCCGCGAGCGCGGTGACACTCGGCCGCTTCTGGGGGGTGTCGGAGCCCTTCGCGCGACTGGGCGCCGCGGTGATGCCCGTGGATGAGCGTGGATTTCCCCGCACCCGGGAGTGGGCGTCCTACGCGCGCGCCTGCGAGGACCAGCTCCCGCTCGAAGTCCGCGACGAGCGCTGGATTGAAGCCCACATGCGAGACGTGGCCCGGGCCCGTGACGTCGGGTACGAGGCCGCCTTTCTCGAAGAGGCCCGCGTCCACGGGAACGAGCCGCTGTGGCGCCTGCTGGTGCAGCACGTGGAGATGACGCTCGGCGCGCGCCTCTTCGACCAGCCCGCCCTCGCGGGCGCCGTGCCGGGTGAGACGGCCATCGCCCACGGCCTGGCGCTGTCCCTGTCACGCATGCTGAGCGCCAGTTGGAGCCTGCTGCGCCACTACGCCTTCGCCACCGTGCGCGCGCTGTGCCTGCCGCGCTGGCGCCACGACACCGGCCTCGTCGATGAGCGGCGCACGGCGTGGCTGCTGCTCACGAGCTTCATCACCGCGTGGACGGCGGCCAGTGTCTACCGTCGCGGTGTGAAGGCCGTGCACCGGGGCCAGCGCGCGAGGCCCTCGGATGTCTGGCCCCTGCTCGCCACCGTGCTGGGCCCGGACATGTCCCGCGTGGACCCGCGCGTCATGCGCTTCTACGCGAACCCCGGTGCATGGAGCGCCCGAGCCTCCGTCACCTTCGCCTCGCGCACGGCCCGGCTGCTGGCCTGGATGGCCACGTGCCTGTCCGGCCAGGGCCTCTCCGAGCACGGGGCACGCACCTTCCCCGGACGCTTCCTCACCTTCCGCCGCGCGGATGGCTCCATGCACTTCGTCCGGGAGCTGTACTGCGACGGCGTGCTGCGCAGGTTCGACTCGGACTTCATCCTGCGCGACGGCCGACTCCACGAGGTCTTCGTCGAGCACGGCCTGGACCTGGAGCTGGACGTGTCCGTCCTCGAGGACGGCGGCATCCGCTTGCGAGGTGGGACGCTGCGCTGGCACGGCCTGGTGCTGCCACCGTTCGGCCGAGGCGTGGAGTTCCGCATCCATCCCGTCTCGGATGCCACCGAGCGCGTGGACATCATCGGCACGTTTGGCGGAGGACCCACGGCTGGAGCCCCCCTGGGCCGCATCCACTACGAGGCCTGGAGGCACAGCGACGCCGTGCCTCCGGTGACGACGGATTGAGGACCGCTCAGCTTCCCTGGTAGGCGCGCTCCAGGGCGGCGATGTCAATCTTCTGCATCCCGAGCATCGCCTGCACCACGCGTCCCGCCTTCGCCGGGTCCTTGTCTCCCATCAGTCGCATCAACGTGGTGGGGATGATCTGCCAGGACACCCCGAACCGGTCCTCCAGCCAGCCGCACTTGCTGTCCTTTCCGCCCCCCGCCGTGAGCTGTTCCCAGAGCGAGTCCACCTCCGGCTGCGTCTCACAACTGACGAACAGCGAAATCGCCTCGGTGAACTTGAACCGCGGCCCGCCGTTGAACGCCATGAACGGCTGACCTTCCAGTTCGAAGGTGACGGACATGGCCGCGCCGTCAGGGCCCCGCGCAACCGAGGTGATTTTCGAGTTCTTGAACACCGACGTGTAGAGCTTCGCCGCCTCTTCCGCCTGGTTGTTGAACATCAGGAACGGGGTGATTTTCTGCATGGGGAAGTCCTTGGTGGGTGCGACACCTGGATGGCGCCGGCCTTGCCCTACGTCGGAACCGCGCCCGGCACTTCGACACGCCCCCCGTGTTTTCTTCAAGAAAAGGGCGCTCCCCGTCCCAACCTCAGTGGTCGGCCCCCTCGTGGTGGTCATGGCCCGGCCCGCCGAAAGTCCCCGGCCACGGCTCCTTCGCGGGCAACAGGCCCGGCATGGGGAAGCGCTGGAAGCGCGACTGGCTGTAGGCAAACGGTGGGTCACACTCGCCACAGGTGGTGGCCCCGTCCATCAGCAGCAGGGCCCCGGGTGCCAGCTCCAGCAACTGCGGAATCGAGCGGGGCGCGTAGTCGAGCTCGCACTGGAACGCCTCGCCGCCGTCGGTCATGCGCACGCCCACCAGCAACTGCCTGTCGTCGCCGTCCGTGGCCGTCGTGAGCACCAGCGTCCGGGGAGGAAACCCGGGCGCATCCGGCCAGGACGCGAGCCGCAGCTCCTTCGAGGTGAGGAGCTGTCCCGAGCGCAGGGAGTACGTCCACGCGGGACTCAGCGCGGGCAGGCCGTAGCCCTTCAGCTCCGTGGCCACGGGCAGCACTCCGCCCTCGTTCACGTTCACCGTGGTCCCCGGTGCGCTGGGCACCAGCCGCTCGCGCGTGGCCACCGCGCGGCCGAACTGCTGGGAAAGAGTCCCAGCCACCGAGCCGTCCGCCGTGCTCAGCGCCTGCGTGCCCCGCTCCGGGAACAAAAGCCCGTTCACCACCGCCAGCTCACCGGCGCGCTGCGCCTGTGACTTGCGCCAGCGCGGCACGCCGTCCGACGAGAAGGCCATCAGCAGCGAAGGGGCCCCCGCCTGGAGTGGAGCCCCCACGTTCAACGTCTGCGAGAAGGAGACATACAAATCCCCCACCGCGTCGGAGACGACTCCGAAGGGGTGCGGGTGGTTGCACTCGGACAGCAGGGGGTCCGTGAGCTCCTGCGCGGACACCATCTGTCCATACGCATCCAGCACCACCAGGAAATACATGCGACACAACGTCTCGCGGTTCAGCGCCACGGGGTAGGCCTCGAAGAGGGCCGCCAGTCGGTCCGGAGCCATCACCGCCAGCCGCGCTAGGAAGAGGCTGGACGTGCGCTGCGCGATATCCGGCCGCGCGCTCGCCAGGGTGAAGGTCCACCGGGGCGCGCCCGTGTAGCGCTCCACCAGGGACACCGTGCCGTCATCCGGCAGGTCCATGCACAGCAGCCTGTCGTTCCACAGCATGCACCGCCGGGCCGCGTCACCGCTGAGCATGGGCACGGGCGCCGCGGCGTCCAGCAGCGCTGACTCGTAGAAGCCCGCCAGCGTCACGTCACCTTCCGGCCCCACCAGCAGGTCATGCAGGTTCATGCTCCGCACCCGCGCGTCCAGCACCCAGTCCGGCGCGAGCGACACCGCATCGGGCCGCTCGCACACGGGCCCCTTGCAGCGTCCCTCCGCCTGACACGGGCTGGCCGCCGCGCAGACGAAGCCATCCGGCAGGTTGCGCCGCGCGCACGCGCCTTCCACGCACACGTCGGCGGCATCACAGCCGCGCTCCGTTCCACAGAAGGTGCCATCAGGCGCATCCGCCAGGCCGCAGCCGAGCTTCGCGTCGCACGTGCCCACCTGACAGGCGCCCGCTCCGGGACACGGCGGCGCGGGCACGGCGCGACAGCCGTCCAGCGCATGGCACACGTCCGTGGTGCAGGCGTTGGCGTCGTCACAGGGACGCTCCAGTCCCTTGCACCGTCCCTGCTGACACATGGCCGTGGTGAGACAGGCATTGCCTGGGTCACACCCGGTGCCATCCGGGAGCACCGTCTCCACACAGCGCTCGGACACGGGGTCGAACACCGCGGTGGAGCACGTCACCGCCTGACACTCCGGCGTCTGTCGCGCCTCGCCCGCGAGCACCAGCTCCGCGCGACCTCCATCCGACGCGGTGCCGACGAGGCGGGCCTCGTACGTACCCATGGCCTGGGGGCTGAAGCGCAGCCGCACCGGCACCTCGCCCGCGCCCACGCGCGAGGGCAACGCATCCACCAGCGAGAAGGGCGCTTCCACCGAGGTCCAGGTGACATCCAGCGGAGCGCGCCCCGCGTTGAGCACCCGCACCTCCGCCTCGCGGACACCGCCCGGGAAGGCCGGGGGGAAATCCAGCCGCGACAGCGACAACCTCAGTCGGCCCTCGGCACCCACCAGGGGAGGGTCCTCGCGGCACGCCGTCAGACAGGCGCCGAGCACCGTCGCCCACAGGATGAATGCCCACCCCACCCCGCCTGCTCTCGTCGCGCGTGCCATGGGTGCCTCCCGTGCTCCAGCCCTGGCGTATAGTCCTCGCGCCCGGAGGATGCGAGGGGTGCGCCTCGCCGCGCTGTCGGCCACCCTCCCTCCCAAGACCCTCCGGGAATGCTTGCGTTTCGGCTGCTGAACGCTCGCGCCTGTAGACTCCCGGCGTCCGTTCTCCACTGGAGTCCTCCATGTCCCCGCGTCCCACCTTCGTGCTCGTCCTGGCCGTGCTCGCGCAGTGGGCCCTTCCCGCCGCCGCGCAGGACGTGCCGCGCACGATGACCTTCCAGGGGCGCCTGGTGCGCGCGGACGGCACGCCCGAGAACTCTCCCCAGGACCTCGCCTTCGCCCTCTACGCCACGCCCACCGGCGGCTCCCCGCTGTGGCAGGAGAACCACCTGGCCGTGCCGGTGACGAATGGGTACTACGCGGTGGTGCTGGGCTCCTCGGCGCCGCTGGGGGACGACCTGGTGCGACGCTCGGAGATGCACCTGGGCGTCGCGCTCGCCAGCCAGTCGGAGCTGACGCCGCGCTTCCGCCTGGCCTCGGTGCCCTTCGCCCTGCGCGCCAGCGACAGCATCCGACTGGAGGGCCGCGCCGCCTCCACCTTCGCGCCCACGAGCCACACTCATACGAGCGCCACCACCACGGCCCCCGGCTTCATGTCCGCGGCCGACAAGGTGAAGCTGGACGCGCCCGCGCCCACGTATGGAGACGGGCTCATCGCCTCCGGAACCCCCCTCGCCGTGCGCGTCAGCTTCCCGACGGCGGGCGGCACCAATGGCTCGGCGCGCATCGCGGCCCGCTCCGACCACACCCACGCCAGGCCCCCGCTGACATGTAGTTACAAGAGTGCCACGGGCAACGATACGCTCGACCCTCGCGCCGCCACCGCGTGGTGCGGCATGGGGGAGACGCTGATGGGCGGCGGCTGCAGTGGACTCGAGGACGGACCCGCGCCCGTGAGCGTCGCCTTCCAGCCCGCGGGCGTCACTTTCGAGAACGGCCTCACGCAGACCCCGGGCGTGCCCGGCTATCGCTGCCGAGGCCACCTCACCAGCAGCACCGCCCCCACCGCCTACGCCATCTGCTGTCGCATCCCCTGATGACAAGCCGAGCGTCAGCACGTCGAACACGACGGCGCGTTTGACCTCATCCACCCGCGCGAAATCGCAGTCTCGTCAGAGAGCTGAACGTCGAACGGAATCCCCATCCGCTCGGGATTGGAGCCGAGCGAGCACAGGAAGCTCTCGCTTCTCCGCAGACACTTCAGGCGTCGGGTGGCAAAACCCTGTGTTTTTTTCAGATGGTCTCTTCGGACCCACTGCAACCGCGCGGAATGGTTGGATCCGAGAAGGGTACGGTTCTAGCAGTCGGAAACGGCATGACCTCCGTCTCCACCGCGGGCTCACCATCGTCACAGGCCTTCACCGTGCTCATCCCACGCAGCCTGCAGGGCAGCGTGGATGGACTGTCTCCGGAGACACGGCAGGCCCTGCTCTCGGAGCTGTTTCGCATGGCCTCGCTGGCGCATCAGGAGCGCGGCCTGCTGCCCATGTCGGAGCCCTATGCGTTGAACCTGGACCTGGATGGATGCCACGTCGTCGTGGAGATGGATCCATCCCGCTCGCGGCTGACCCTCTCGGGGCTCACGCGCGCTCGAGCGCTGGGCTGAGCCCGGCGATACGTGAAAAGCGATGTCTCGACGGGCCGGCTACGAAGAATCCTGGGACCTCACCTACCTGGTGGAGCAGTTGCGCGAGCTCATCAGTCGCGACCTCCAACTGGATGAGGCGCTCGCGGAGGAGCTGGAGGACACCCTGGCCCGGCTCGTCCTGCGCAACCAGCGTCTGCGGGGACTTCAGCGCATGGTGAACGCGGATCGTGACGCGGAGGACCTCGAAATCCTCCGCAACGCGCTGGAGCGCACGGACCGCGAGCTGCTCGCGGGACTGCCAGCACTCCTCGAACGCCTGCGTGAAGCGCACGCCTGAGCCGTCCGCCCTACGGCGTGGCCCCTGGATAGAGCGTGTGCGTGGGCCCCCGCGCGGGAGTGCCCCCCAGGCCCATGCCCACCGAGCCAGGCCCGGGAGGAAGCACGCCTCCCGCGGGCACCAGGTTTCCCAGCTCGGCGCGCACCGGTCCCTCGCAGACCCCCGCGCGACAACCCTCCAGCCCCTGACACGGCTTGCCCGCGCCACACACCACCGCCTGACACACGCCCGCGCGGCACACCTGTCCGGAGGCACACGGGCCCACCGCCGCGCAGGCCTCCGTGGCGGACAGGCATCCACCGGCGCGGCACACCTCGCCCGGGCCGCACTGCTCCCCGGTGGTGCAGGACAGCGCCAGGCACGCACCCTCGCGACACACGCGCTGCGCGGGGCAACTCACCGCGGCGCAACCCGCGCTCGACACACAGCGGCCTTCCGCGCCACAGCGCTCATCGGACGCGCAGGCGAAGTCCGCCGAGCACGTGACACTCCGGCACTGTCCTCCGGACCGGCACACCGTGCCCTGGGGACAGGCGACGCCGAGACATCCGTCCCTCACGCACTCCGAGCCCACACAGCGCTCCGTGGGGAAACACGTCGCGGTGCCACCGCAGCTCACGCGCCGGCACGTGCCCTCGCGACACACCTCGCCCGCCGCGCAGCTCGTCCCCAGACACGACGGATCCACGCACGCGCCGCGCTCGCACACGCGCCCCGCGCCACAGGCCACGCCCTGACATGTGGTGGCCAGACACCGGCCCTCCACGCAGGCCTGGCTGTCCGGGCACACCACGCTCGCGCACAACTCGGGCGGCACCAGTGGGGTGCTCTGCTCGCAGCCGCTTGGCATGACGAGCGCGCCCAGCGCCACGAGGAGAAGCCCCCACCGCGACGTCCCCAGGCTCATGGCAAACGCTCCGTGCGGTCCGCCGCCGGCAGCGCCAGGGACTCCGGCCGCGTCAGCACCACGCCCAGCACCACCCCGGCCGCCGCCAGCCCCACGCCCCCCACGACATAGGGCCAGAACGCGCGCCGGGGAGCCTCCTCCAGCGACGGCTCGGCCGCGGGGGACGTCGCCGCGTCACGCGCCGAGGCCACCGCCGGTGGCAGGTGCTCGGTGGCCTCCAGCCGCAGCGGCGCGCGCGGACTGCCCTGCTCGAAGAGGACGAAGCCTCCGGCATCCCGAGCCAGCGCATAGGCCTCCACGGCCCGCGCCGCGGGCGCCTTCACCGCCACGGGCCCCGAAGGCGGGCCCACCGCCGCGGAGAAGCCCGCCGCGCCCGGCAGGCGCACCGCCACCATCACCTCCGTGGCCACCTTCCGGGGCTGCTCCAGCACGGCCACCACCCGGCCATCCGCCAGCCGCGTCACCGTGAGTGTGGGCCGCTGGCCCTCCACCGCCGCCCGCGCCGCGAGGAACGGCACCTGGACCTTGGGCCCCAGCGAGTCCTTCACCTGGGCGGAGGGCTCCAGGACGAGCAAGGACTCGAAGGCCGCCTGAGCCTCCTGGCGCTGTCCCATGAAGGCGCGAGCCATGGCCAGCCCCCGCCATGCCCGCAGACGCTCCACGCGCGTCCCAGGGCCCTCCAGGGCCTCCAGGAAGGACGTGGCCGCGGCATCGAACTCCAGGGCGTCGAATTGTTGTTCGGCGCGCACCAGCGGCGGCTCCGCGCCCCAGGCCTGGGAGGCGAACAGCCAGAACATGAAGGTCCACGCGCGCACGGCCCATCAGTCTACAACCGTGTTGCACCCGTCCACAGGTGTTGTCCCCAGCGGCCTGCTGCTTCTAGAAAAGCTTTATGTAGGTATTGATCAAATAGTGGAAGCAGTAGAGGGCTCGGATTTGGGGATAAGTCAGCAAGCTCGCGGGATGACTGACGAATTCGGCCGATGCTACATGTGGGTAAACTGACGGTTTCCCCCGGCTTCCCACAGGCGCTGATCCACGCCACCGTTTCTCCACAACCCACCCCCCGCTATCCACAGGCCATCCACAGGTCGCTGGTGGATGAGGGGGCGACCGTGCGTGACGGTGCATTCTCACCGCACGTCCGCGCCCTACAAGCCTGTTATCCTCCGTTGCGGTGCTGCTCCGGTGTCGGGGCGCTGTCGTGGAGGTTGCACCCATCGATTTCTATCGGGGCGAGCGCATCGGGAAGTACGAGGTCGTCACACAACTGTCCGTGGGTGGCATGGCCGAGCTGTTCCTCGGCTTCACCTCGGGTCCGGGTGGCTTCCGTAAATACGTCGTCGTCAAGCGCATCCTGCCGGACGCTCGGGACAACGAGCAGTTCGAGCGGATGTTCCTGGACGAGGCGCGCATCACCGCGGCCTTCAACCACCCGAACATCGCGCAGGTGTTCGACCTGGGGCAGGAGGAGGACGGCCTCTACCTGGCGATGGAGTTCATCGCCGGGCAGAACCTGAACCAGATTACGAGCGCGTGTCTGCGCAGCCAGCAGCCGGTGCCGCTGGGCTTCACGCTGTCGGTGGCGCGCGACGTCTGCATGGCGCTGCACTACGCGCACACCTTCACCGCGCCCTCGGGCGAGCCCAGCCCCGTCATCCACCGCGACGTCGCCCAGAAGAACATCATGGTGACGTACGACGGCATGGTGAAGCTGCTCGACTTCGGCATCGCCAAGGCGAAGGGCAGCCTGGAGCGCACGCACGCGGGCACGGTGAAGGGCACCACCGGGTACATGTCCCCGGAGCAGGTGCGCGGCGACAAGCTGGATGGCCGCAGCGACCTGTTCTCGGTGGGCGTGATGATGCACGAGATGCTCACCGGCGCGCGCCTGTTCGCGGGCAAGACGGAGCGCGACGAGATGATGAAGATTCTCGAGGCGCCCATCCCCTGGCCCTCGCACGTCACGCCGCACGTGTCCGAGCAGGTCTCCAAGGTGGTGATGCAGTCCCTGGAGCGCAGCCGTGAGAAGCGCTTCGCCAACGGCCGGGACATGGCGCGGGCGATTGAAGCGGCGGCGGGCTCGCTGATTCAGGACGCGGACCACCGCGGCTCGCTGATGAAGGAGCTGTTCACGGAGCGGATGGCGGCCACGCGCGCCCTGCTGGAGAGCGCGGACGGTACCGCCAACAGCCTCATGCTGGAGGCCGCCAAGCGCGCCCTGCGTGGGGACGACGGGCCGTACCTGCCGGTGCGCGAGAACCAGGCCACGCCGAAGACGGGCAACCCCTCCGTGCCGGGTGCCAAGAAGGTCTCTCGCAAGGTGTCGACGGTGAAGCCCCGGGCAGGTCAGCCCCCGGCGGACACGGACCTCACGCCTGGGCAGCGCCGGGGCTCGAACATCCTGTGGGGCCTGGTGCTGCTCGGCATCCTCGGGGGCGGTGGCTACGGCGCCCTGCGCTTGAGCAGCGCGCTGGACGCGACGATGGAGCCCGTCGTGGAGCTGAAGCCGTACAACTCGGGGCTGCCCATCTTTCCGGAGCCGGGAGACGGGGGCGCGCTGGCGAAGGCGCCGGAGCCGGTGAAGAAGCCGGAGCCGGTGAAGAAGC
Source organism: Myxococcus sp. CA033 (assembly GCF_013336625.1). Lineage (NCBI taxonomy): Bacteria > Pseudomonadati > Myxococcota > Myxococcia > Myxococcales > Myxococcaceae > Myxococcus > Myxococcus sp. CA033. The sequence goes on from NZ_JABUMU010000013.1 coordinate 161,043, forward strand.
CGGAGAAGGTCCGGACGACCTCATCGCGTGAGGACGAAGACGAGGACAGGAAGCCGGAGCCCGCCGTCGTGAAGTCCTCGCGGGGGATGGGCAAGCTGACGTTCAGCGTGCATGGCGACAAGGCGCCCCTCAAGGTGGACGGCAAGGATGCGGGAGAAATCCCCGTGTTGGGTCTGTCCCTGCCGGCGGGCACGCGCACCCTGAAGGTTCGCGACCCTCAGGGGAAGTGGCGCACCCTCAGGGTGGACATCGTCGCGGGAGAAGCGACGACCCGCAGATTCGATAGCTGGCAGGATTTGCCGTAGGGCGACGCGGGCTCGCTCGCGCCCCCCATGAAGCTGGGGATGTGACACGCGGTCCTGTTATCTTCGCGCACCCTTTCAATCACCTTCGACGAGACTATGGCCGCGCTCACCATTGGCTTCCTGATGGACCCGCTCGAGACCGTGCGAGTGGACCATGACTCCACCTTCGCGCTGATGCTGGAGGCCCAGAAGCGCGGCCACCGGGTGCTCTACTTCGAGCAGGGCTGGCTGCGGTTCAACGGGCGCTGCGCGGAGGCGCGCATGCGCCATGTCACCGTGCGCCGGGAGCTGGGCCGGCACTTCGACGTGCTCGACGAGGCGACGCATCCGCTGTCGAACCTGGACGTGCTCTTCCTGCGCAAGGACCCGCCCGTCGACTCTGAATTTCTCCATGCGACACAGCTGGTGGAGCTATGTCAGGGCCGCAAGCCCGTCTACATCAACGACCCGGCGGGCATCCGGGATGCGAATGAGAAGCTCTTCGCCCTGCGCTATCCGGACCTGATGCCGGACACCCGCATCACCCGCGAGCTGCCGGTGCTGCTGGACTTCATCGCGCGCAACGAGACGGGCACCATCCTCAAGCCCATCGACGGCTTTGGCGGCAAGGGCATCCTCTTCCTGTCGCGGGGTGACAGGAACGCGCGTTCGGCCGTGGAGCTGCTCACCCAGGGAGGCCGCGAGGCCGTCGTCGCGCAGGCGTACATCCCGGAGAGCCGCCTGGGCGACAAGCGCATCCTCCTGGTGGATGGCGAGCCGGTGGGCGGCGTCTTGCGAGTGCCGTCCGGAGATGACCACCGCGGGAACATGGCCGCCGGTGGGACGCCTCACAAGGCGGTGCTCACGGCGCGCGACTTGGAAATCTGCGAGCGGCTCAAGCCCGAGCTGCGCAAGCGCGGCCTCCTGCTCGTGGGCATCGACGTGCTCGGCGACTACCTCACCGAGGTGAACGTGACGAGCCCCACGGGCCTGGTGGAAGCCAACCACCTGGATGGCGTGTGCGTGGAGGCCCGAGTCATCGACGTGGCCGAACGCCTCGCCGCCGAGCGCCCCGCGTCCTGAGTCCGAGCTCGGTGCTCGGCGCCTGGTGCTCTGACGAAGAGCACAGGGCATGAGGTGCCCTGCCCCGCCGGTCCGTGGACCCCAGAGGTCCGCGCTCGGCTGGGGAAAGGCGGTCCTGTCACCGGGTGGCGCGCCGAGAGGCCCCGGAGTCGTCCTGGTGGAGGTCGGCTGCCGTGAGCCTGACGGAGGACGTTGTCTCGGTGTTTCGCGGGTGACGGCAGCCAGGGTCGGATTCCCGAGCGGAACGTGAACTGAAGAATGGTTCATGTTTCATGGAAATTCGACGCAGTGCATAAAATGAATCCTGGTTCATATTTCACCGTCGAGGCGACGCGGCGCGCCTTGAACCCGGGAGATGCGGGGGAGTCACGTTGCGGCCCGTGGCCGTCTTTTCCCCCCGGCGGCCCGGGAGGCACCATGTCCTCGCAGCGTCCCCGATTCACTTCGACGTGTTCTCGATTCACCCTCGCCGCGTGGTTGTTCGCGGGAGCCGTGGGCTGTGGTGGGCTCGACGCCGAGCCCTCCGTGCTGGCCGAGCCGGAGCTGGGACAGTCCGAGCTGGGGCTGACGCAGGTGACGGGCTTTGGCAGCAACCCGGGCAACCTGGCGATGTATCGCCACGTGCCGACGGGTGTGGCGGCGAACGCGCCGCTGGTGGTGGTGCTCCACGGCTGCACGCAGAACGCGACGGGCATGGAGCTGAGTGGTTGGACGGCGGCGGCCAACGTCTACAAGTTCTACGTGGTGTATCCGCAGCAGGCGAGCGGCAACAACGCGACCAGTTGTTTCAACTGGTTCGAGCCGGGTGACATCGCGCGTGGCTCGGGCGAGGCGCTGTCCATCAAGCAGATGGTGGACGCGATGAAGGCGGCGTACTCCATCGACGCGTCGCGGGTGTACGTCGTCGGCTTCTCGGCCGGTGGGTACATGGCTCCGGCGCTGCTCTCCGTGTATCCGGACGTCTTCTCCGCGGGGGCCATCAACGCGGGAGGGCCGTACAAGTGCGCCACGTCGATGAACGCGGCGTTCTCGTGCATGAGCCCGGGCACGGACAAGACGCCCGCGGCGTGGGGGGATTTGGCGCGGAGTGGCTACGCGGGCTACACGGGGCCGCGTCCGCCGGTGTCCATCTGGTACGGGACGAGCGACTTCACCGTCCGGCCGATGAACGGCACGGAGGCGATGGAGCAGTGGACCAACGTTCACGGCATCGACCAGACGCCGGACACGACGGAGACGGTGTCTGGCTTCCCGCACAAGGTCTACCGCGACGGCGCGGGCCGGGCGCTCGTCGAGACGTGGGAAATCACCGGCATGGGTCACGCGGTGGCGTTCGACGCGCAGTACAACTTCCCCGGGAGCACCACGGCGTGTGGCTCCACGGGCGCGTACGTGACGGACGCGAACATCTGCGCCGTGTATCACCAGGCGAAGTTCTTCGGCCTCACCGGAGGCGGTGGCGAGCCGAGCGGTGACACCACGCCGCCCACGGTGAACGTGACGTCTCCGGCGAGTGGGACGACGGTGAGCGGCGCGGTGAAGGTGGTGGTGAGTGCCTCGGACGCGGTGGGTGTCGCGCGGGTGGAGCTGCTGGTGGATGGCAGCCCGGTGGCGACGGCCTCGGCGGCGCCGTACGAATTCACATGGAACAGCCAGGGCGTGGGGAACGGGGCGCACACGCTGGGGGCTCGGGCGTATGACGCCGCGGGGAACCAGGCGACGGACAGCGATACCAGCGTCACGGTGAACAACACGGGGACGCCGACGCCCACGACGGCGAGCTTCACGAGCATCGCGGCGGAGGATGGCTACCTGAAGGCGAACGCGGACGGCAGCGCGGCGGTGCTGGGGACGCTGACGAACCTGGCGCTGGGGCGTGGGACGGATGGGAAGTACAACCGCTCCTTCGTCTCATTCGACACGTCGAGCCTGCCGGATGGGGCGACGGTGACGCGGGCGTATCTCACGGTGAGCTACTCGTCGGGCTCGGGCGACGCGTGGTCGACGCCGGCGGGGAACACGGTGGTCATCGACGTGAAGGCGGGGACGTTCAACGCCGCGTCCACGGAAGTCACGGACTGGGCGGCGGCGGCCGATGCGACCGCAGTGGCGAGCATCGACAAGTTCGCGAGTGGGGCGAAGGCCTCGGCGGACTTCAGCGGCGCGGGCCTGGCCTCCATCAACCGGACGGGGAGGACGCAGCTTCGGCTGCGCTTCAGCCTGGAGCAGACGGCGACGCAGTACCTGTTCGTGAAGGACTCGACGAACGCCGTGCTCACCGTCGTGTACACGCCGTAGCGTGAAACGGAGGGGACGGTGGTGTGCCCACTGTCCCCTCTTCCGCCGTGGATTCAGCGGCTCTGCAGCCGGTTCCAGCCGCGTGTGAGCTGTGCCACCAGCGTCCGCGCCTGCTGTCGCTGCGAGAGGCTCCACAGTCGGGGCTCGATGAACAGCGCACCGCCGCTGCGCAGGGCGACCTCCCAGGCGAGCGCGGGACGGCGTCGCATCGGCTCTGTCTCCAGGGCCGTGGCCAGTCCCTCCGCCGTGAGACGAGTACCCCGCAGGTAGCGCTCCGTCTGAATCAGGCTCGCACGTCGCCCCGCCCACCAGTGCTCCACGGCGTGCGCATCCACGCGCCCAGGGAGGACTCGGGGCCCGGGCAGCGTCTCGCGCAGGTCATCTGGCGCGGGAGCCTCGGCGTCCTCTTCCTCCTCGGACGCGTCTTCCTCGGAGAGTTCTTCCAGGATGAAGGGCGGTGCGAGCGGAAGGCCGGTGATGGCCGCGAACGACGAGGCGGCGAGCAGTCCCCAGTCTTCGTCATGAAGCAGGGGGAGCAAGGCCTCCGCCGCGGCGGGCTTGCCGCTGAAGCCCAGTGCCCAGATGACCTCCTCGCGGACCTGCTCATCCGCGAGCCGACCCACGAGGTCCGCGAGGTCCTTCGAGTCTCCCGCCACGGCCAGCGAGAGCAGCCCCGCGCGCGGAGTGGGCTCCTGGGACGCGGCCCGCTCACGAGCCACGGTCCAGGCGTCACGTGAACCGAACAGCAGGCCCACCTCCAGCGCGGCGTCTCGCACCAGGGCGCTGTCGTGGCCTAGCGCGCGCTTCACCTGGGTGTCGCCCAGGGCGGTCCGAGGCACGTAAGGCAGGGCGCGGAGGACCTCGGCCTGAAGGGCGTCATCCCCGTTCAACGTGTCGGGCAAGGCGAGCCGCTGGAGTCGTCTCGCTCGGACGATTCCCGCCTGGACCTCGGGGGGAAGTCCCGGCAGTCGCTTCAGGAAGGCCGCGTGGAGGTCATCACGCGCGAGCAGCTCCAGCGCGCGAAGGATGCCTGGACCCGCTTCATCGGGAGTGGCTTCGAGGGACTTGAAGACAGCGCCGTGCCCGCTCGGGTCTTCGGAGGAGAGCAGCACCCAGGTGGCCACGGCGAGGCGAGCGGGCTCCTCGGAGGCGAGGGCGGGCACGAGGAAGCGTCGGGCCGCGGGAGGACCGCCCAGGACGAGCGCATCCAGATGGGCGAGCAGGCGCCCCTCGTCTCCGTCCGAGACTTCCGAGAGGGTGAACTCCGGACTCCAAAGGGCCTGTTCCCACTGCGTCCAGAGGAACTCGGCCTCTTCGAGGTGATGTTCGAGCAGCTCCCAGCGAACGGTGGGCCGGCGAATCTTCACAGCTCCTTTTCGCAGACCAGGCACTTGGCCTTCATCTCGTCCTGGCCGAGCGCGACGACAGGCCCCTGGAGCAGCGGCGCGGGCGGGGTGTTCTTGTCGTTGTGGAGCATGAGGTCGAAGGTCCGGGCCACGCTCTTGCCTTCGAACTTCACGTCGAAGGAGTAGTTGACGAACTCGGCCTTGCCCTTGGTCTTGCTGGAGGCGACGCCGCCGCCTGCGGAGCCAGCCTCGTCACCGCTGCTGGTGCTGAAGTTGGAGTCCTCGACGCAGACGGGCTTGCCGTCCACGGAGACCTTCTTCGTGCCCTTCGCGGTGTCGGAGGACATGGCGATGTTGGGGTACGGGATGGGGACGGGGCCGGCGGGGCTGGGCGTCTTGCACACGTCCGGGAAGGCGATGGTGTTCCCGTTGGTATCCTTGTGGACGACGGACAGCTTGTTGACACCGACGGTCGCGCTCATGACGGGTGACTCCTGACGAGGCCGGGGCCTCGTGTGTCTCAAGCCGAGTGTATCGCTCCCGGAGCGCTGGTACGAGCGGGGGTGGTGGTTCGTGGTGACGCCTCGTGGAAGACTCTGTTTTCAGGCGACGGAGGCCGAGGCGCGCATGGTGGGATGGGTCCAGGTGATGGGAATGTCGTCGTCGTTGGGGGGGCTGGTGCCCGCCTCGGCGGCGTTTCGAGCGGGGATGGCCTGGCCATCGGCGGCGCCCGACTTCGAGGTCTTCCTGAAGGGTGACGAGGAGCCGAGCCCCGTCACGGTGCACGCGGCGGGAGATGCCACCCTGGGTTTCTCCGGAGTGGGGCGACTGGTGGCGTTGCTGGCGGAGGCGCTGGTGGACCTGGGAGCGCGGGAGGACCTCCGGGCGCTGGGGCCGCACGTGGGGCTCTACCTGGTGTTGCCGGATCCGGAGGCTCGGGGTTTCACGACCCAGAAGGACCCGTTCGAGGAGGACCCGGACGAGGCATCGGAGCGCATCGCGTTGCTGGTGGACCGGCTGGTGAAGGGGACATGGCAGGCGTTGGGCCTGCCGGCGTGGAGGGGCTCCGTGAAGGCGTTCCACGCGGGGAACGTGGCCTTCGCGCAGGCGTTGGCGGCGGCGGGAGAGGACCTGCGAGGTTCGAAGGTGGAGCGTGCGCTCTTGTGCGCGGTGGACAGCTTCGTCTCGCCGGAGACGCTGACGTTGTTGCACCAGCGGGAGCGGCTCAAGACGCCGGGGATGGCCACGGGGCTGATGGCGGGAGAGGCCGCGGTGGCGCTGTTGCTGGTGCGTGAGGCGCCGGTGGAGCCGAGCCTGGCCGTCGTGAGGGTGGCGCAGGGGCGTGATGCGGCGACGCTGGATGGGGAGCAGCCGCCGGACGGTCAGGAGCTGACGCGGCAGGTGCTCGCGGCGCTGGGGCCATGGGGGGCGGAGGTGTCCGCGCCGTTGCTCGTGTCGGACCATGATGGCCAATACGCGAGGGCGTTCGAGTGGGGGATGCTCCAGGTGCGCCTGAGGGACACGGATGCCCGCTTCGAGCGAAGCGCGGTGTGGATGCCGGCCAAGAGCTTCGGACACACGGGAGTGGCATCAGGGGCCGTGGCGACGGCGCTGACGTTTCGGGCACTGGAGCGGGGCTACGCGCAGGCGCCCGTGGTGCTGGTGCTCTCCTCGGCGGATGCGGGGGAGCGAGCCGTCATCCACCTGACGGCGGGGCGCAAGCGGGGCACGTAGGCCGCGCAGCAGGGCCAGGGCTCAGAGGTCCATTCCGTCCCAGCCTTCGGCCTCATAAGTCCTGAAGCCCGTCAGGCCCGCCTGTTCGAAAGCGGCGAGGACGTCTTCGCGAATGAGGATGAGGCGGAGAAACCCTTTGCAGCGGAACATCTTGGCCTGGGAGCTGATGGCGTCGTACTTGAGGACGAAATTGTTGATGCGATCAATCTGGTCCTTCGCAATGGCATCCATCCTGTAGTCAGAGCGCTCCGTGTCGATGACGTCTTCGGCGCCCTGCAAGTTGAGGAAGGCATAGTCCGGACCGACTACACTGCCCTGCTGGTCCTTGACCACGACGGTCAGCCACTCAGCATTGGTGAGTTCCATCGACTCGATGACCTTGCGCGCCCGTCCGGAGACGAGCAGATCGCTCATTAGATTGGGCTGGAAGTCATAGAGGTTCCGGTCGTCGGGGTAGTTTCGTGAGAAGGAAACCTCGCCACCCATTGGGAACTCCCTGGCGAGGCTGATGCCCTTGTCGAACTTCCAATCCGTCGGGCTGCCACGAGGGTACTCGTCGACGAATCCCGCTTCCACGGCCATGACCTTGAAGACGAAGTATTTCACAGCCGGTCCTGTGCTCGAGCGCGCTTCATGATTCCTCTTCGGACTCTTCCATCCAGCGCAAGAAGCGCATGGCGCCCACCAGTGCGAGGACGGGTTCCCCCTCTTCATCACTGAAGCGGATGGCGTCCTGTTCGTCCGACAGGCTGACCTGGATGCAGTACATGGCCATGTCCTTGCCGGGTCGGACCAGGTCCTTCATTCTCGCGTCGATGACGCGAGAATGCAGTTCCAGGACCTCGGTGTAGACCTCGTCCAGAGGAAGCAGAACCCCACGGACTCCCTCGCGCGCAGTGACGAAGCACGGCACCTGTTCCTCGAGGACCCGAGCGACGATGTCAGCGGGCTGTTCTTCGATGCAGTTGGCTTCGAACATAGAGATTCAGAGCTCCAGGCCGTTCCAGCCTTCAGCGTTGTAGACCTTGAAACCAGTCAGTCCCGCCTCGACGAAGGCGGTGTGGACGTCCTCGCGGATGAGGATGAGGCGGCGCTCCATGGTGCAGCGGAACATCTTGGCCTGAGGGCTGATGGCGTCGTACTGGAGCACTAGATTTTTGACGCGGCCGATTTGGTCTTTCTCCAGGGAATCCATTCTGTAGACCGAGCGCTCCATGTCGATAGCAGGCTCGGCGCCCTGCAAATTGAGGAAAGCGTAGTCGGGGCCAACGACATTGCCCTTGTGGTCCTTGACGACAACGGGCAGCCACTCGGCATTGGTGATTTCCAGCGACTCGATGAGTTTGCGTCCTCGCCCTGAAACCAGGAGGTCGCTCATCAGGTTGGGCTGGAAGTCGTAGAGGTTCCGGTCATCGGGGTAGTTCTTGGAGAAGGACACCTCGCCACCCACGGGAAACTCCTTGGCGAGGCTGATGCCCTCATCGAACTTCCAGTCGGTGGGGCTCCCTTTGGGATACTCGTCGATGAACCCCGCTTCTACCGCCATGACTTTGAAGACGAAGTATTTCATAGAGATGTAGCTGGCTTGGCAGTCTCAGAGGTCCATGCCGTTCCAGCCTTCAGCCTCATAGACCTTGAATCCAGTCAGGCCCGCCTGAACGAAAGCGGCATGTACGTCCTCTCGAATGAGGATGAGGCGTCGATCCTTGGCGCAGCGGAACATCTTGGCTTCTGGACGAATGGAATTGGGCTTTATTGCCAGTTCTTCAATGAAGCCGATTTGGGTCTTCTCAAAAGAGTCCATCTCGTAGGTCGAGCGCTCCATATCGATGGCATCTTCTGCTCCGAGCAGATTGAGAAAGGCATAGTCGGGACCTACGACGTTGCCTTTGTGGTCCTTGACCACGACGGTGAGCCACTCGGCATTGCCGACTTCCAACGACTCGATGACCTTTCGTGCCCGCCCCGAGACGAGCAGGTTTCTCATCATATTGGGCTGAAAATCATACAGATTCCGGTTGTCGGGGTAGTTGTCGGAGAAGGAGACCTCTCCACCCATGGGGTAAACCTTGGCAAGGCTGATGCCTTCATCGAACTTCCAATCGGTGGGGCTCCCTTTGGGATGCTCTTCGATATAGCCCGCTTCTTCTGCCGTGATCTTGAAGACGAAGTAGGTCATGAGGGATGGCCTATTGTCTTCAAAGCTCAGAGTTCCAGGCCGTTCCATCCTTCTGCGTTGTAGACCTTGAAACCAGTCAGCCCCGCCTGTTCGAAGGCCACATGCACATCCTCTCGGATGAGGATGAGGCGTCGGTGCATGGTGCAGCGGAACATCTTGGCCTGGGGGCTGATGGCGTCATGCTTGAGTACCAGCTTCTTGACGCGACTGATCTGGTCCTTGGCAATGGCGTTCATTCGGAAGACCGACCGCTCCAGATCGATGGCATCCTCGGCCCCTTGCAGGTTGAGGAATGCGTAGTCAGGACCAACAACGTTGCCTTTGTGGTCTTTGAGGACGACGGGGAGCCACTCGGCGTTAGTGACCTCCAGCGACTCGATGAGCTTACGAGCCCGTCCTGAGACCAGGAGGTCGCTCATCAGATTGGGCTGGAAATCCTGCGCGTCACGAGCGTCTGGGTAGTTGTCGGAGAAAGAGACTTCGCCGCCCATGGGAAACTCTTTGGAGAGGCTGATGCCTTTGTCGAATCTCCAGTCTTCCGGGCTGCCACGTGGGTATGCGTCGACGAATCCCGCGTCGGCGCCTCTGACTTTAAGAACGAAATATTTCATGAGATTCTGCCTTCCTTCAGTAGAGAGAGCCCCATTCGTAGCGACTCTTGGCTTGCTTGCCTTTGGGGGTATACCGCACAAGGTCGTGCTTGTACTCTTTGCCAGCGGTAACCGATGCAACGACAGCCCGACTCAAGTCCACGAGAAGGTCCCAGTAATCTTCCTCCAAGTCCTTCAATTGGGTGAAGATGTCCATCACGAGCGCCTTGTGGTCTTGATTTGAATTGATCTTCTCCTGGATATCCTTGGCGATGACCTTCATGTCCCGAATCACCTGCTGCGTATAGATGGGATGGTCGCCCGGGTGTTGCAGGAGCGCGTGGACCGGCACCGCCCAGGCCTGGTCCGGCAGCATGATGATGTTGTGGCCGTGATTCAGATTGTACTCGGACTGAAGAATCAGCCGGAGCTGCTTGTACGTAAAGGCGGGCCCGTCCTTCAGCTCGTAATAGAACGCCGAGCCTGGGAGGATGTGGTGGGCCTCCCATGCGTACGGGTACTTCTGGAGCGCGGGCTTCTTCTCCTTGTCTTTCGCCCTCGGATTGAAGTTCTCCGGAGGTCCTCCCGGGAACTCCGCTGTCTGGCGCACCAGGTCCCGGATTTCATCCAGGTACGAATGGTCGAAGACCCGGTACACGCCGCGCCCGTCCAGTGACGCGATGTAGTCCGAGCCGTTCTGCGCATAGTAACCATCCTTGCCGAGCACCCCACGCGGCTGCGCGTTGCTGTCCACGTGGTCGGCGTCGTCCGCGGACTCCTCCGCTGGCTTCGGCTTCTTCTTCTTCGCTTCCTTGGCCGCCGCGTACTTCCGGTCCCGGCTTCGCTCGAAGATGGACAAGAGTCGCTGCGACAGCGCCGTGTTCATCTCGTTCGCACTGAGGTTGCTCATGCGCACACCCACCTGGAGCGAGGATGGCGCAAGGTCGCCACCTCTTGTCGTCAATGCTGCCCGAAGGCTCGTTTCCAGGCTACGCTCACCCGCACTTCTCCCATGGCTCGCCTGATTTCCCTTCGCGCTGACGCGGCTGACTCACTGGGTGAAAAACTGAGCCGGTTCGACCCCGGTGCCGACCGCCCCAGTCTCCTCACCCGGCTTGACGGTATCTCCCTCGACCTGCACCTCATCGCCGTCGCCACCCTGCTCGTCGACGGCAACCCCCAGGGGTTCTTCCTCAACCTCTGCCGAATGGCCGAGAACGCTCGCCGCCTCCACCTCCTCCTCGAGGCTCGCGGACTCCCTCCTCCCCCCGCCCGGCGCAATACCCCCCTCCTGGGTGCCCTCGCCGCCGGCCACTTCCCCCTCGCGGAGGCCGTCGCCGCCACCTCCAGCACCCAGTGGCAACAGGGCGCCGAGTACGAGGACGAGTTTCTCTGGGCCTCCACCCTCCAACTCCTCGCGCGCACCCCACCCGCCTCGCCCGTCGCCTTGGAGCGCGTGCTCGTTCCCCTGGAGAAGGTGGGCAAGGAGCCCTACGTCAGCCGCGTCGCCGTCGCTCGGGCCCTGGCCTCCACGGACCGGACCGCCTTCGCCGAGGCCTTCGCCACCGCGTGTCTCGAGTACGGCCTCTCCACCGAGAAGCGTGCCCGCTCACTGTCGACGCCCGTGACGTCCTTCGCGCCACATCGGTTCATCTGGCTGGAAGGACTCGCCCTGCTGAGACTGGCCGAGCGCGCTGGCATCGCTCCCGTGGACACCAGCTTCCGCTATTGCCCTCCCCTCGCCCGCGTCCCCATGACGGTGACCTACACAGGCGATTGGGCCCTTCAGACGACTCCGACGGAGTAGCCCGCGTCACCTCGGGCGATGGGCTGCCCGGCGACGCCCCGCCCTCGGTTGTCACCCGGGCAGGCGTGATGGCGGGAACGAACCCCGCCGCGCCGTCGCACGTCACCCCAGCCCAACAGATTGCCTGCAAGGGATCTCTGCCGCGCCGTCGCGCGTCACCCAGTCCGACGGGTTGCCCGGGAACGACCCCTCCGCGCCGCTGGACGTCACCCCGTCCCGACGGATTGCCCGGAAACGAGCTCCTCCGCGCCGCTGGACGTCACCCCGTCCCGACGGTTTTCCCGGGGACGAGCCCCTCCGCGCCGTCACACGTCACCTGGATGGAACGCAGCTCTGTCGGCTCGCGCTGCAAGGTGAACGTCCCTCGCCACACGAGGAACAGCTTCATCGCATCCGTGTCGATGACGACCGTGTCCAACTTCAACTCCAGGTCCGCGTCATCCAGTCCCCGCGCTCGCGGTGCCAGCACCCGTGGCGGTGACAGCGCGGGCAGCTTGAAGCCCATCACCCCTCCGGGCGCTACGTGCGCGAGCAACACGGACTCACCGCCCCGCAGGTACTCCGTGACGAGCTGGTCCTTGGGCGCCCCATTCAAGAATCGCCGGTCGAAGTCCTTCGGCAACAGCGGGCTGCGCGACTTGCGCCATGCATCGTCATACGTCCCCGCATAGGACGCGCGCGGTTGCCAGTGCGGCTCGATGAAGCCGAACCCCGTGGGCGTCGGGCACTGGCCCCACATCTTCAACACCTCCGTGGGCGACTCCAGATTCGGAAGCCGGAGCCCTTCCTCGAACCGACTCCCCTTGGCTCGAAAGCCCGTGCCCAGGGGATTGCGAGGCTCGAACGTGTGTTTCGCGGCGTCCTGCGCGCTCTTGTCCCAACCCCCGAAGGACCGCTCGTAGCGCAGGGGGATGCGCTCGAACGCCAGCGGCTGGGTGATGCCGATGCCACCCAGGCTCTTGAACCACGTCCTGTCTCCCACCACGCGCACCTGCTTGTGGATGGGCCCGACATGCAACTCCGCGAGCAACTCGCGCGTCCCCACCTTGGGCGCATGCGCGTGTCCCAGCAGCACCACGTCCGTGCCGACCTTGGTGAACGCGCTCTCGGGCTCCAGGCGCGGGCTGGAGGTCTCTGCTCCGTCCCAGCGCTCACCCGCGACCATCAAGGGCGCCTGCTCCTCCGCGAGCACCGGCGCACCGCGAGGCTTCAAGTCGAACGTGGCCTTCACCACGGGCACGAACAGGGGCCGCAACACCTCATCGGTGAGGAACAGGGGCTCGAAGATGAAGGGGGTGCGATTCTCGGTGGACGGGTGCCCCATGTTTCATCTCTATCAGTCCTCGTGAGCCCGTGACAGGACACCCGTGCCACCCCAGTGGACGCGTGTGCGACGCGGATGCAAGCTTGCGGGACTCACCCCGTGACACCCTCCCACCTTCAGCCCGGCCCGGACGAGACGCTCGACTCCATCGGTACGGCGGGCGTGCGCGTGTTTCAACGACGCAATGGCTACCGCTTCACGCTGGATGCCGTGTTGCTCGCGCACTTCGCGGCCACCGAGTCTACCCCGAGCCCCGCGAGTCCTGTCCTCGAACTGGGCGCGGGCAGCGGCGTGGTGTCATTGCTCCTGGTGAAACAATTCGGCCTGGGGCCCGTGGATGCCCTTGAACTCCAGCCCGCCGTGTTCGCTCGGCTCACGCGCGCGGTGGCGCTCAATGCCTGTGAGGCCCGGGTGCGGCCGGTGCTCGGGGACCTGTGTCGCATCCGGGAGTTCGTCACCAGCGGCGCCTACGGCCATGTCGTGTCGAACCCTCCCTTCCGAGTCGCCGACGCGGGAGTCCGCAGCCCGGATGACGAGCGCGCCATCTCCAAGTCCGAGGTGGCCTGTGATGCCCAGGCCGTCATCACGGCGGCGCGTTTCGCGCTCACTCCCGGGGGACTGGTGAGCCTGGTGTATCCCGCGGCGCGCGCGGCAGAGGTCCTGGGGTGGCTGGCCCAGGCGAAGCTGCATCCTCGCGTCCTGCGCTTCGTCCACTCGCGCGTGGATGCCCCCGCGACGCGGTTTCTCGTGCAGGCCGTGCGTGACAGGGACAGGGGCCTCACCGTGCGCCCACCGCTCGTCGTCCACGGTGAAGGACCCGGAGGCTACGCCCCCGAGGTCGCCGCGCTGATGGACCCGCCCCTCGCGGAGCAGGCACCGCCTCCGAACGAGAGCGACTGAGCGGCTACCCGACCGGAGGTGCGGTGCGGCGCATCACCACGGCGCTGGCGGGACACGCGCCTCGAAGCTCTTCGGAGGCCTGGAACTCGGGAGGGAGGTTGGCTCGCTCGATGCGAGTGAACCCGAAGCGCGGGAAGTAGTCCTCCGCCGTCGTGGTGAGCAGGAACACCGTGCCGATTCCCTCTGCCTCCGCCTTCTGGACCAGCCGGTGAATCAGCTTTGCGCCCAGCCCCTGTCCCTTCCGCGCGGGGGCGATGACGACGGAGCGGAGCAAGGCGCCGGTGGCGTACACCTCGAGACCGGCGGCCCCGACGATGGCTCCCTCGTGTTCGGCGACAAGGAACGCGGGCAGGTGGCGTGCGACTCCCTGGAGCGGAAGTCCCGCCGAGGTCAACAGGGCTTCGACAGGGCCCAGGTCCTCGGGTCGGGCAGGCCGCAGCGTGACAGTCATCGTGACCACTCCTCTCGGGACAGGAAGTCGACCACACGGGCACGGACTTCGTCTCGAATCTCGCGCACCCGCTCGACGGGCTTGCCCTTGGGGTCTTCCAGCGGCCAGTCGCCTCGCTTCAACCCCGGGACGACAGGACACGCATCGCCACACCCCATGGTGACGAGCCACTGGGCGTCTTGCGCCAGCGCGTCCGTGAGGAGCTGGGGCCGAGCCGTCGACAAGTCAATGCCCACCTCCGCCATGGCGGCGAGCACCTCGGGATGGACCTGCGTTCCCGGGTTCGTTCCCGCCGAGAGGGCCCGTGCCTTGGTGGGGTCCGCCATCGCGTTGAAGAAGGCCGCCGCCATCTGCGAGCGCCCCGCGTTGTGGACACAGGCGAAGATGACGAGGTTCATGTCGAGGCCTCTGGAAAGAATTCGCGCCGGAGCCACAGCGACAGATAGACGAGGGAGATGAGCGCGGGCACTTCAATCAAGGGCCCCACCACGCCCGCGAGCGCTTCGCCCGAGGCCATGCCGAAGACACCCACCGCGACGGCGATGGCCAGCTCGAAGTTGTTGCCCGCCGCGGTGAAGGAGAGCGAGGTCGTCTCCTCGTAGTTGAAGCCCAGCTTTCGCGAGACGAAGAAGGCGCTCGTGAACATGACGGCGAAGTAGACGAGCAGCGGCAGGGAGATGCGAACGACGTCCAGGGGAAGGCGCGTCATCTTCTCACCCTGCATCGCGAACATGAGGACGATGGTGTACAGCAGCCCCAGCAGCGCCGTGGGCCCCAGTCGCGGGAGGAAGCGCTGCTCGTACCACGCCTCGCCCTTCCACTTCGTGAGCACCCCGCGAGTCAGCGCGCCCGCCATGAGTGGCACCCCGAGGAAGATGAGCACGCTCCGGGCGATGCTCCACATCGACACGTCGAACACCGCTCCCGTCTGGCCGAACCACCCCGGGATGACGGTGAGGAAGAGCCAGCCGAGCACCGAGTAGAAGAGAATCTGGAACACCGAGTTGAGCGCCACCAGGACGGCGGCCACCTCGTTGCTTCCACAGGCGAGCATGTTCCAGATGAGGACCATGGCGATGCAGCGAGCCAGTCCGATGAGGATGAGGCCGTTGCGATAGTGGGGCAGGTCCGGGAGGAACAACCACGCCAGGGCGAACATCAGCACCGGGCCCACGACCCAGTTGAGCACCAGCGAGGTGGCGAAGAGCTTGCCCCGCGTCTTCAGTTGCCCGAGCTCGCCGTAGCGCACCTTCGCCAGCACCGGGTACATCATCCACAGCAGCCCCAGGGCGATGGGCAGTGAGACGGTGTCCAGCTTCACCGTGTCGAGCCGCGTGCCCAGGTCCGGGAATGCTCGGCCCAGGCCGATGCCCAGGACCATGGCCGCGACAATCCACACGGGCAGCAGCCGGTCGAGGAGGGAGAGCTTCCTGGCGATACCCACGGGGACTGACGGCGAACTCATGGGAGCCTCAGGTGCATGCATCGGGGCCACACGCTTTCAGGAGTCGCGCCACTTCACGGCGAATCGCATCCCGGGAAGCGAAGGCCGCGACGAGCGCCTTCACCTGGGAGTCGCACAGCGCATCCAGTTGAGGCGAGAGCCGGTAGTACACCCAGCTTCCTTCCCGTCGTGACTCGACGAGGCCCGCGGCCTTGAGGACGGCGAGCTGCCGAGAGGTGTTGGACTGCGGGAGGTCGAGCGCGCGCTCGAGGTGACAGACGCACAGCTCCGAATGCGACAGGAGCGCGATGATGCGCAGGCGCGTCTCGTCCCCCAGCGCCTTGAGGGTCCGACTCAGTGGACGGACTTCGAGAGTCGAGGCTGTGACTGGCATGATGACATGATAATATTCGAATATCGTCATGTCGGCAATCGAAACTCCCGTGTCAGGCGGGGGAGGCGTGCCTGGGTGCTCGGACAGGTGACTTGGCTATTCGGCACCCAGGGGCTTCGTGTTCGTCACCTGGAGGCCGCCACCCTCCGACGCGGTGATGAACACCTCGCTCCTCGCCGGCACGTCGAGTGTCAGGCGGCGCTGCTGCTTGCCCAGGGTGAACGTCACCTTCAATTCGCGCCGCCCTGGTTTCACGTCCTGGATGACTCCACCCGAGCCTCCTTCGTCACCCTTGCGAGCGCCGTCGAGCGACACCTCACAGGACTTGAGACAGCGGACATGGAGACGCGAGGCGTCCGCGAGTCCCGCCTTCTCACGGGCCTCTTCGACATCCGCGAGCGCCCTGTGCTCCGTGAGGATGACCCGGCCCTTGGAGTCACCCTGATACCTGGCCTCCGTGCCCGCGGGCACGTCGATGTAGCTGGCGAAGAGCTTCCGCTGGAGCAACTCGGCCGTGCCCTCCACGCGGCGCTTGCCGGGCTCCACGTTCCGGAACTCCCAGGTCCGTTCGTCTCGGCGCGTTCCCCTGCGCCCGTCGAGCATCACCGCGCAGTCTTCCAGACAGCGCACGATGGCCACGCTCTTCGCTGTGGAAGGTGGAGGCGGTGGCGGGCTCGGGGTGTGTTCGGAGACAGGTGAGACTCGCGAGCTCCCCTCTACCCACTCAGGCGTGCCGGGTGAGGAGGTGCTCTCCTTCCGCACGACGATGCGCTGGTTGCTGACGAGATAGACGGTCGCCAGGGCCGTGTCGGGGATGTCCGCGAAGCCGCTCGCCAGGGGCCGGCCCAGCACACCCGTGGCCTCCACGCGCCGTGCTCCCGGGGCGATGCCCTGGAACTCCCAGAGGGCCTCGTTCACTCGACGCCCTCGCTTCCCGTCGAAGACCACCGTGCACGTCTCCGTGCAGCGCACGCTCACGGTGACGCCTTCTTGCGCGAGGGCCGGAGCGGACAGCGACAACGCCAGGGACAGGAACACGTCGCGGGGGGCCATGGACTCGCCAGTCTGGCGCCGGCCGTGCTCCGGGTCGAGCCGCCTTGATTGGTGGCCGTGAAGGGCGGAGCGGAGCGGCCGTGGGTCCGCCTGCCCTCCGAGGGAGGGGAAGGTGGCCACCCGTGCGACGCGCGCGGTTCGTTCCCAACGTACCCAGGTTTCCCGGATGGGCCCATGCATGGCCCTCCAGCAAGGAGAACAGGGCATGAACGCGGTGATGCTGACCGAGCAACCCGACATCCTCAAGGCGGCGGCCTTGCTGCCTCCGCGCCTGTCACTTGGCTCGACGATGGTGGTCCATGGGCTGGCCAAGCTGCGCAAGGAAGGCACCGAGCAGCACGCGGGCTTCTTCGAGCAGCTCGGGCTCACTCCCGCCCGGCCCCTGGTGCTGGCCACCGGTGTGACGGAGGTGCTCGCGGGTGTGAGCGCCATCCTGGGCTTCGCCACCCGGCCCGCCGCGTTGGCCGTGCTCGTCACCCAGGCTTTCGCCATTGCCAAGGTGCATGGCTCCAAGGGCTTCGACAACACCAAGGGCGGGTACGAGTTCAACGTCGCGCTGTGTGCCATCGCCCTCGGGTTGTTGCTGCGTGGACCGGGGCAACTGTCGGTGCACAGCGCCGTGGAGGGGCGGGTGAAGCGCAAGGAGCTGCGTCGGCTGAGGCTGCTGCCTCGCCAGCGCCGTCGGTCCTGGCTCCTGGACCTGCTCGGCTAGGGGGCCCGTGGGGGGAGTGAGGGTGCCCGGTGACGCACATGCCAGCGCCGGGGGTGGGGGGCGTGTGTCGCCTGTCCGGCTGCTGATGGGCCGGGCACATGTGGGCTGTCCCTGGAGGGCCCGGAGCCTCGTAAGATGCGCGGGCCCATGCTTCCGTCCGCCTTCGTCCTGCTGGCGCTCGCCACCTCACCGGGTACCTCCCCGGCGCACGAGCCCGCCCCCGCCCACAAGTTCTCCACAGCGTCCGTCACCGAGAGCGCCGAGCTGCTGTCCTCGGCGGGCTCACGGTCCGTGCGCGCCGCGCTGGGTGCGGAGGCATCCGTGGATGCGGTCGCGAAACGCGTGGGAGATGGATCCGCGCGAGCGGTGATGAGCGCGGATCATCCGAGCGTGGCCTTCGCCATGAACACGGAAGATGGCGCGGCGAGCGTGGTGGTGGTCGCCCATTCGGGCATGGCCTCCCCTGCGGTGAGCACAGGCGAGGGCTCCACGAGGCCGGCGACGAACCAGGCCGCCTCGGGCGTGGCCTCCGCCGCGATGAGCGCTGGAGTGGGTTCCGTGCAAGCCGTGATGGGCACGGCCCACTCGAGCGTGGCCACCGCCATGCTGAGCGCGGGCTTGGGTTCCGTGCGCTCCGTCGCGAGCCAGTCTCCGTCGAGCGTGGCCACCGCCATGCTGAGCACGGGCTCGGGGTCCGTGAGCGCCGTCGCGAGCCAGTCCCCATCCAGCGTGGCCTCCGCCGCGCTCCGCACGGGGACTCAGGCCGTCAGCACCGCGCTGGTCCGGAACACTCCCGTAGCCACGGTGCAGCCAGCCCTGGCTTCTTCGTCGGACACCCCGCCCACCGTGCAACCCGCTCCCGCGCAGGGCACCGTCACCGACCTGGGCAGCGCGGCGGCCCGAGCCGGCGCTGGCGCCCTCCGTGCCGCGGCCTTCGCCCTGGGCTCGGGCTCCTCGGCCATCCCCTCCCCCGCCGAAGCCGAGGCCCACTACGCCCGAGGCCTCGAAGCCCTCAAGTCGAAGGACACCGCCACCGCCATCACCGAACTCTCCTCCTGCGTGAAGGGCCTTCCCTCCCGCGTGGACTGCCGCTGGGAACTGGGCTGGGCCTACTCCGTCGAAGGCCGCTGGGCGGACTCGCTCACGCAGTGGACCGAGGTCCAGAAGCTCGCGCCCGAGCACCCCGACCTGGAAACCGCGCTCGCCCAGGCCCGAGGCCAGGCCGCCCTCCAGGCCCGGCTCTCCCAGTCCCCCCTGGCCAGCACCCGCCCGCCCCCGCCCGCCGACGCCAAGGTGCGCATCCGCGCCGTGGGCGACATGATGCTCGGCACCACCATCCCCGAAGACAACCTGCCACCCGATGGCGGCGGTAGCGTGATTGCGGGTGTGCTCCCCTTGATGCAGGACGCGGACATCACCTTCGCGAACGTCGAGGGCCCCCTCTGCGACAACGGGAAGACCACCAAGTGCCGCTCGTCCGGCAACTGCTACGCGTTCCGCTCGCCCACCGCCTACGGCCAGTTCTTCAAGGACGCGGGCGTGGACCTGGCTTCCACCGCCAACAACCACTCGGGTGACTTCGGTGAGCTGTGCCGTCGCGAGACGGAGGCCACGCTCGATGCGCTCGGCATCGCCTGGAGCGGACCTCCGGGCTCCGTGGCGACCGTGGACCGCAACGGCCTGCGCATCGGCATGGTGGCCTTCCACACGTCCCCCTCGTGCAACCACCTCAACAACCTGGCCACGGCCACGGCGCTGGTGCGCGCGGCGGCGGCCGAACACGACATCGTCCTCGTCTCCTTCCACGGCGGCGCCGAGGGCGGCAAGGCGCTCCACGTCCCCAACGGCCGGGAGATGTTCTTCGGCGAGGACCGCGGTGACTTGCGCGCCTTCACCCACGCGGTGGTGGACGCCGGCGCCCACGTCGTCATCGGCCATGGGCCCCACGTCGTGCGCGGCCTGGAGTTCTACAAGGGCCGCCTCATCGCGTACTCGCTGGGCAACTTCGCCACCTACGGCCGCTTCAACCTCAAGGGTCCGCAGGGGCTCGGCATGGTGCTGGAGGTGGAGCTGAACAACACAGGTGACTTCACCTCCGGCCGCGTCCTCGCCACGAAGCAGGTGGACAAGGGCATCGCCGTCCCCGACGAGAAGGGCGCCGTCATCCAACTGCTGAAGGACCTCACCGCCGTGGACTTCCCCGACTCCGGCGCCCGCATCTCCGACGACGGCACCCTCCGCCCCGCCGGCAAGGGCCCCGTCTCCTCACGCTGACGTCACCCGGGCGCGCGCTGGAATCCGCACGCGCGCACCGATGCCCCGACAATCACACACCCGCGCCCACGCAATTCCTCGCAGGGCTTTCATGAAATGCGTCGTATCAGGACATGCCTGAGCGACTGTGCCGTACGCCGCGCGCGTGAGCTGTGTCACAGCCCTGTCGAGCGAATCGTCCGTGTCGTCGTCATCCATCGCACGCTGAAGGCTGACTGCTGGGCCCACTGCGCCTCTCGTGATTGCGGCACCAAGCATGACGCGTCTCGTGGAAGCGCATCGCAGACGCGTGCGGTACAAGGATTTCGCCGTGCGCGCACTTCGACTGCCCCATCTCTCCTCGCTTCGCGCTTTCGAACACCCTGGCTATCTCGCTGTCTGGCTGGGCGCACTCATCTCCAACATCGGCACCTGGATGGAGACGGTGGCGATGGGCGTGTACGTCACGCAGGAGACGGGCCGCGCCGAGTGGACCGGCGGCATCGTCGCCCTCGCCTTCCTTCCCTCCGTCGTGCTGTCGCCCCTGGGCGGCGCGCTCGCGGACCGCTTCGACCGCCGCGCCTACGTGGCGCTGGGCACCGGCGTGCAGCTCGCGCTGGCCGCGGTGCTCACGGTGCTCGCCTTCACCGGCCACCTCAGCGTGCCCATCGTCGGTGTCGTCACGCTGCTCAACGGCTGCGCGAGCACGCTCACCAACCCGGCCTTCTCCGCGATGCTCGCGGAGCTCGTTCCGCCCCGTGACTTGCACAGCGCCATGAGCCTCAACTCGGCGCAGTTCAACCTGGGTCGCATCATGGGCCCGCTGCTCGCGGCGCTGGTGCTCCAGATGGGCGGCGCGCCGTGGGCGCTGTTCGTCAACACGCTGTCCTTCGTCGCGGTGCTCGTGGCGCTGTCGCGCGTGCGCATGCCCACGCGGGAAGCCGCTCGCACGAAGGAGAGCCTCTGGGCCGGCATCACCCGAGGCGTCTCCGTGGCGCGCGGGGACGAGGACATCTCCCTGGTGCTGTGGGGCACGCTGTTCGTCGCCGCGCTGGTGGCGCCCTTCATCGGCCTGGTGCCCGTCTTCGCCATCAACGTCTTCGGTCAGGGCGCCGCCGCCACGTCGCTGCTCGTCGCCTGTCAGGGCGCGGGCGCGGTGGTGGCCGCCGTCGTCGTGGGCACGCTCGCGGACGCGCTCGGTCATCGCAAGCTCCTGGGCTTCGCCGCCATGTCCATTGGCGTGGTGTCCGCGCTCTACTGGATGTCGCCCACGCTGACGGTGGCCGCCGCGGCCATCTTCGTGCTCGGCGCCAACTACCTCACGCTGATGAGCGGCCTGCACGCCTTCGCCACCTCGCGCGTCCCCCGTGAACTCCAGGCGCGCGTGAGCAGCCTGTACAGCATGGTGCTCGGCGGCGGGTACGCGGTGGGTGTCTGGGCCCTGGGCGCGCTCGCGGACCGCGTGGGCGTGCGCTTCGTCACCATCAGCGCCAGCGTCCTGTTCTTCGCCATGGTGCTGACGCTGCGGCTGCTCAGCCCGCGCAGCTTCGAGCGCTCCCCCAACTGACCTCCCGCACCCGGGGTGCCCACGCCCTCCACGATGAGGGCGTGCCCCGGTCCACCTCCGGACATGAAGGCCGGTTCAGGTGTCGAAGGCCCTGCGTCCTCGCGCCCCACGCGCTACACACGGACGCTGTCGCCGCGAGACACCGACCCCTTGCGAGGAGCCCGCTTCATGTCCGTCCGTCCCTCCCTCCTGGCCCTGACCGCCCTGCTGCTGTCGGCTCCGCCCGCCCTCGCCCAGACGAAGGGCGCCGTCGAGCCGCTCGGCACCGCGCTGGAGGGCCTGCCCTCCGCCTTCCCCGTGCAGCAGCTGCCCCTGACGGTGGAGGGCCAGGACGTGCGCATGGCCTACCTCGACGTGAAGCCCACCGCGCGCGCCAACGGGCGCACCGTGGTGCTGCTGCACGGCAAGAACTTCTTCGGCGCGTACTGGGAGGCCACCATCCGCGCCCTCACCGCCGCGGGCTATCGCGTCGTCGCGCCGGACCAGCTCGGCTTCGGCCGCTCGTCCAAGCCGGACATCCACTACAGCTTCCACACGCTCGCCTCGCTGACGAAGCAGTTGCTCGACACGTTGGGCGTGAAGCAGGCCGTCATCCTGGGCCACTCCATGGGCGGCATGCTGGCCACGCGCTTCGCCCTCATGTACCCGGAGACCACCGAGCGGCTCATCCTCGAGAACCCCATCGGCCTGGAGGACTACCGCGAGAAGGTCCCCTGGCAGCCGACGGAGGCGTACTACCGCGAGCAGCTCGCCGTGACGGAGGCGTCCACGCGCAAGTACCACCAGACGTACTACGTGAAGTGGAAGCCCGAGTATGACGTCTGGGTCCAGGTGCTCTATCGCCAGACGCTCAGCGGCGACTATCCCCGCCTGGCCCGAGTGGCCGCCGAGACGTCGCAGATGATTTACGAGCAGCCCGTGTCCCACGAGTTCCCGCTCGTGAAGCCGCGCACGCTCGTCGTCATCGGCCAGGAGGACCGCACCTTCATTGGCCGGGGCAAGGTGCCCGCCGACGTCGCCGCGACGCTCGGCCAGTTTCCCCAGTTGGGGAAGAAGACCGCCCAGGCCATTCCCCAGGCCACCCTGGTGGAGCTGCCCGCCGTGGGCCACATCCCCCACTTCGAGGCCCCCGAGAAGTTCCACGCCGCCGTGCTCGACTTCCTCGCGAAGTAGGCCCGCCTCGCCCCTCCTCCGAGCCTGTGGGCAACTTGGGGACGCAGGACACACTCCCCGCATGGGCTCCCGGCTACCGGGTTCCGGACTAGAGTCCGTGAATCCGGGGCTTACGGCCCTGGTGCAGACCGGGGGGAGCACATGAAGAAGCTGCTCGGGCCGATGCTGTACGCGAGGAATCAGCCATCCGAGGACACGTGGTCGTTCTTCGTGAACCTGTACCTCTCTGACTCGGACCCGGCGAGGCCGCCTCCGTTGCGGCTTCGCTTCCAGGGTCTCGACGGCGTGGAGGTGGCGGGTGCTGTCTCCACTCCGCCGACGTCGGTCGCGGACTTCTCCTCGTTGAACAGCCCGGCCGCCGGTGTGTTGTGGCGGTGGGAGGTGACGCTCACTCGCGAGGCCACGCCCCGGCGGGTGACGTACCGCTTCGAGCCCGGGGAAGGCTGTGCCGCGCTGGAGCAGGTGGACTTCTCCTCGCGGGGGCATGCGGTGAAGCCCTGGGGGGAGGAGGACGTGAAGACGGTGGTGGTGCCCGCGAAGGGCGCCCTGCCTCGCGCGGCCTTCTTCTCCTGCAACGGCGCGAGCGACGCGAAGACGTGGGGCTCGGTGATGCGGATGAAGCGTCCCTTCGGCTGCTGGGCGGACATGCTGGCCCAGCACGAGGAGCCTAGTGAGGGCGGCTTCGAGCTGCTGCTCGGCGGTGGAGACCAGGTGTACGCGGACTCGCTCCTGGACCATGAGCCGCTGGTGGAGTTCCGCAAGCGGGAGCTGGAGCAGAAGCTCAACCGGGACTTCGGTCCGCCTCCGGGGTTCCACGAGGAGATGGTGGCGCGCTACGTGGAGTTGTACTGCGAGCGGTGGAGCGGCTCGGCGGGAATCGCGCCCATGCTCGCGCGGGTGCCGGGCCTGTTCACCTGGGATGACCACGACATCTTCGACGGCTGGGGCTCGCACGAGTCGCTGCAGTCCTGCGAGTGGTTCGAGTCCATCTACAGCGCCGCCGCGGTCGCCTTCGAGGCCTTCCAACTGGGCGAGCTGAAGACGGCGGAGAAGAAGCCCGCGAAGCGCAGGCCCTGTGACGCGCACTACCTCCAGACACTGCATTTCGTGGGCGAGGAGTGCGACGTGGATGTGGTGGCGTTGGACCTGCGCAGCGGGCGCACGTACCGCAAGCAGGTCAACGGGAAGATGGCGCACGAGGTGATGAGCGCCGGGCAATGGGACACGCTGGATGCATGGCGACAGGAGCACGGGAGGGACGCGCGGAAGAAGTCGAGGCACGTCATCGTGCTGTCTTCCATTCCGTTGGTGCACCTGCGCTTCGGTCCCTCGGTGGAGACGCTGGGCGGCGATACGGCGCTGCACGACGACATGCTGGACCAGTGGGAGTCCGTCGCGCATCGAGGCGAGCGCATCCGGTTGATGGTGGACCTGCTCCAACTGGCGAAGGTGTCGCACTGCGCGGTGACGGTGGTGTCCGGGGATGTGCACGTGGGGGCGCGGGGGCTCATCCGCTCGCGCAATCCGGAGCACATCCCGGCGGGGCTCGCGGAGGCCGCGATTGAGCAGGTGACGTCCTCGGGCATCGTCCACCCGCCGCCCAACATTCTCCAGTTCATGGGCATGCGGCTGTTGTCGGAGGAGTCGGTGGATGACCTGCCGTCGTACATGCAGACGGAGATGCTCCCGGTGGGCAAGAGCCGCTATCTGCGCGAGCGCAATTGGTTGTCATTGAAGGTGGAGCCCGCGCGCTCGAAAGTCTCGCGTCCGAAGCTGTGGCTGCGCTGGGAGGCCGAGCACACCTCGCTCTCCATGCAGGTGGTGGTGGAGCCGCCGCCGCTCGTCTCGACGCAGACCTAGCGACCCGGGGCACCTCGCCCACCACCCAGGCGGGCGGGCCCCGCTGTCGTCGCACGGAGCTTGGTGCCCGCTGTCGTCGCTCCGACATTGAGCCCTGTGTGGAGTCGGCGTGGGGATGCACTCCGCGCCCTTCGACGAGGAGCGCGACATGGGCACGGGCAACAAGAAGAACGACCCCTCGAAGGGTGGCGGGGCCGGGGGCCACCACAAGCCGACCTTCGCGAAGGACCGCGTGGAGCGAGGTCTGGAGGCGGATGACACCCTGCCCCTCTACGCCGCGGACTCCATCCGCAGCACGCGGGAGCAGAAGTTCGCGCTCGACAGCGACGGCCCCGTCGGCGGCGACGTGCCTGACATCCGCAGCCCCATCGATGAGGCGGACGAGTTGGAGCGCGAGCGGCAGGGACGCGAACGGGCCCTGGAGCGTCAGGTCGAGGAGGAGGACTGACGCCCTCGCTGAAGAGGCCCGACGCGTCCTTCGTCGACGCGCCGGGCTCGTTGCTGGACTGACGACTACGGGCGCGCGCTCGCGCTGCCCGGCTGCGTGTCCGGCTCCACCGCCATCAGCTTGCCCAGGTTGAGCGGAGACACCTGCTCCTGGATGAGCAGCGGGTCTCCCACGAGGATGATTTGCAGCGTGGCCGGGTCCAGGTACTTCTCGGCCGCGCGCTGCACGTCGGCCGCCGTGGCGGTGCGCAGCCCCTCCACGGTGCGGTTGAACTCATCCAACGGCCGGCGCTTGCGATACAGCTGCGACGCGCTGGAGCCCAGGCCCTCCACCGACTCGAAGGCGCCGGGGAAGGCGCGGATGAGGCCCTCGCGCGCGGCCGCCAGCTCCTTCTCGGTGATGGGCTTCGACTTCAGGCCATTCAACTCGCCCATCGTCTCGTTGAGCGCGGGGCCCGTCACGTCCGCGCGCACCGACGTATAGGCCGTGAGCGGACCGACGCCCAGGCGCGCATCCGTGCTCGCCCCCGCGCCGTAGCTGTAGCCCTTGGCCTCGCGCAGGTTCATGTTGAGCCGGCTGCCGAAGAAGCCGCCGAACACGGTGGTGGCCAGCTCCAGCGAGTACTCGTCCGGATTGCCCGCGGCGATGGCGGGACGGCCCAGCATCATCACCGTCTGGTCCAGGCCGGGCTTGGGCACCACGTACACCATCTGGCGCGCGGGAGTAGACGGCGCGGGCGGCGCGGCGGGCGGGGTCGCGGGCGCCTTCCATGCACCGAAGTGCTGCTTCGCGAAGGCCACGGCCTCGTCCAGCGAGATGTCACCCGTCAGCACGAGCGCCGCGGCGGCCGGACCCACGTGCTTCTTGTAGAAGCCCTGGATGTCCTCCAGCGAAAGCGCCTGCACGGTGTCGGGCATGCCCGCGGACGTGTGCCCGTACGGGTGCGTGCTCCCGAAGACGGAGGACAGGAAGACAATCTGCCCCAGCGCGCTGGGCTGACCCAGCCGGCGCACCAGGTCCGCGAGCTGCTGCTTCTTGCGCCGCTCGAAGGCCTTGGGAGCGAAGGTGGGCCGCAGGGTGACGTCCGCCAGCAGGGCCAGCGCGGCATCCACGTTGCGCGTCAGCACGCGCACGCCCACCTGCGCGCCATCCGGAGACACCTCCTGGAAGGCGGACACGCCCAGGTCCGAGAAGGCATTGTCCAACGCCACCGTGTCGCGGGTGCCCGCGCCCTCCAGCAGCATGCGGTACGTCAGGTCGGCGAGGCCCTTCTTGCCCACCGGGTCCTGCGCGCTGCCCGCGGCGAAGGTGACGCCCGCGAAGACGAGCGGCAGCTCACGCCGGGTGCTCACCAGCACGGTCAGTCCGTTGTCGAGCATCGCCTTCTGGAAGGTGGGCAGCACCAACTCCGGAGGCTTGCCGGGCTGGGGCGGCGTCGCGCGGAAGGCCTCCGCGTCGGCGGGCGCCGCGGGGTTCGGGGACTGGGGGGCGGTGGTGCCCTGGGGCTCGCTGGAGGCGGGCTTCTGCTGGCTGGCGCAGCCCGCGAGCGAGACGGCGACGAGGGCGGTGATGAGGCGGCGCATCAGTGGCGCTCCTTCGGTTCGACGGGTGCCTGCTTCCGGGCGGGAGGCACGGCGTGGAGGATGACGCGGGCATCGGGGCGCAGCGTGTCGCGAGCGAACAGCTTCACGGACTCGGGCGTCACCGTCTCGTAGCGCGCCAGGTCCTGCGCCACGTAGCTGGGCTCACCGACGAAGTGGTTGTAGTTCTGCAGCACGTCCGCCTTGCCACCGAAGCCGCCGATGGACTGGAGGCCCGCCAGCGTGCGCGTGTCATAGCGGGTGCGGGCGCGCTGGATTTCCTCCGGGGTGATGCCGTTGCGACGGATGTCTTCCAGCACCGCGTCCACTTCCTTGAGCAGCGCGTCCGTGGAGACGCCGGGCCGGGCCACCACGTCGAGCGTGAAGACCGACTGCGCGCCCTGGCTCTGCTGGGTGACGTTGACGCTCTGGGCAAGCTGCTTGTCCAACACCAGCCGGCGGTAGAGGCGGCTGGCCTTGCCGGTCCCGAGCGCCGTGGCCAGCACGTCCGCGGTGGCGTCCCCGTCCTCGAAGTACCCGGGCGACAGCCACTGGATGGACAATAGGGGCAGCGTGGCCACGCGCTCCTCGTGGCGGATGACCACGGGCTGCGCGAGCTTCACCGAGGCGACCTCGGGCTTCGTCGGCTTGGGGTGGCTGGGCAGCGAGCCGAAGTACTTCTCGATGAGGGCCTTCGTCTTCGCCACGTCGAAGTCACCGACGACGGCGAGCGTGGCGTTGGACGGCGCGTACCACTTGCGGAAGAAGTCCTTCACGTCCTCCGGCGTGGCCGCGTCCAGGTCCTTCATCGAGCCGATGACGTCACCGTGGTACGGGTGCGGCAGGGGGAACAGCGCGTGCCAGGACGCCTCGCGGGCGAGGCCATAGGGGGCCGTCTCGGTGCCCTGGCGGCGCTCGTTCTTCACCACCTCGCGCTGGGTGGCGAGCTTCTCCGGGGAGAGCGCGTCGAGCAGGAAGCCCATGCGGTCGCTCTCCAGCCAGAGGGCGGTCTCCAGGTGGTGGGTGGGCACCGTCTCGAAGTAGTTGGTGCGGTCGAAGCTGGTGGTGCCGTTGAGGTCGGTGGCGCCCAACTGTTCGAGCATGGAGATGTGCACGTCATCGGCCACGTTGCGCGAGCCCTGGAACATCATGTGCTCGAAGAGGTGGGCGAAGCCGGTGCGGCCGGGCTGCTCGTGGTAGGCGCCGACGTGGTACCAGACGTTGACGGAGACGACGGGCAGCTTGCGGTCGACGGAGAGGATGACCTCCAAGCCGTTGGGCAGCGTGTACTTCTCGTAGGGGATGGCGACCGCTTCGCGACCGGGCTCCAGCGGCTTCGCCTCTTGTGCTGAGAGGGCGAGTGCCGGGAGCCCGAAGACGACGAGGGCTGCGGCGACGAGGGCCTTCATTCGGGACAAGGTTCCTCCGGGGCTTCCGTGCCAGGGACTCACCTCTCGCGCTTAGCACGCGTCCCTCGCCGGGTGGGCAAGGAATGACAAGCGGAATGGGCGGCGGGTGGCAACTGTTGAGGGCCGGCTCCGAGCGGGATGAGGTGTCCGTTGACTCGCGTCCCAAGCGCGCGGCGCTCCATGAGACACTGGAGCGCATGGTTTCCTTGGTCGGTGTCACGCCTCGCTGCGCTCTCCACCCGGAGGTGGAGGCGGGGGGGACGTGTCAGCGCTGCGGCGGCTTCGTCTGTGAGGAGTGCTCCACGTGGGTGATGGGCGTGCTGTATTGCGCGGCCTGCTCCCTCCGCCCGGAAGTGAACTACCTGGAGACCTTCCGGCTGAAGCTCTGGGGGCGGCGCGACACGAATGCGTGGCTGGTGGGAGTCGGGACGCTGGCGGTGCTCGCGGGCGTGCTGACGGCCTTGTTGCAAGGCGTCTGGCCCATGGCGCTGGTGCTGCTCGGCGCCGCGGTCGTGGGTGGGGCGTTCTACCTGGGACAGCACTGGGCGAGGACGGCCCTGGTCTTCACGCCGGTGGTCGCGGGCGTGGCGGGCGCGGCGATGTTCGGCCCCGCGCTGCTCGTGGGCGGGTTCCTGCTTTTCGTCACCGCGTTGCAAATCTTCCTCGACACGAGGAACCGGCTCTTCTTCCGCGTGGACGTGTCGGAGAAGGAGCTGCGACGTTTGTGGGATTTGCGAGTCAACAACCCGATGGCGAGACATGCGCTGTCGTTGGGGTTCACGACGTTCATCTTTCCGGTGCTGGGGCCCGTGGCGGTGGTCTTCGGCCTCATCGCCTTGCGGAAGGTGGATTCGCGAGCGCGGCCTCCCATCGGTAAGGGGTGGCAGGCGGTGGCGGGCATCCTGCTGGGGGTCGGGGGCACGGTGCTGTGGTTGCTGCTCTTCGGGCCGCTCATGAAGGGCTTCCTGGAGCGGCTTCCCGCCTGAGTGCCGGCCCGCCGCCCCGGCGCGCGGCGGGGGCGTGGTGCCTTCCGGGAGGGAGGTGTCCACGGTGAGTGGGTGGGAGTCAGCCACCACACCCGGACAGGGGGAGGGCCACGACATGGCGAATGAAAACGAGGGACGACCAGAGGCAGGCGAGCGCCCGAGCACGTCGACGGAGGAGCTGCGAGCGAAGCGGCGCGAGTCGAGGACGTCGCGGACGTACACGCTCTTCTTGAGGGACCTGGAGGCGAAGGCGGGAGTCGACCGTCCGCTCGCGGAGCGGGCCGCGGAGTCGGTGCTCTGCACGCTGGAGCAGCGGTTGATGGGCCAGGAGGTGGAGCACCTGGAGGCGCAGTTGCCGCAGAAGGTGAGGGACTTGTTGCAGCGCTGCCCGCGACACGAGGGCCTGCCTCCCCGCAAGTTCAAGATGCTGGAGTTCCTCCAGATGGTCTCCGACGACCTGGACACGACGCCGAACGAAGCGGAGCGCCTCACGCGCGCAGTGTTCGCCACGGTGCGAGCGCATATTTCCGAGGGAGAGGCCGAGGATGTGATTGGCCAGCTCCCCGCGGACCTGCGCGCGCTGTGGGTTCCGGAGGCGTGAGGGGTGGGAGCTACCGTCGGTGATGGAACAGGGACCCGGTCGGACACTCGACGCTGAGGCTCGGGTGTCCGAGGATTCAGGGGTGGCATCGTTGACCTGGAACTGAACGCGCGGCAGGGTGGCTCCGTGAGACAGGGCTGGCGGCACTTCATCCATCAAGCGCTGGAGGGTGTGGCCGACGACCCGCACGTGCGGATGCTCCGCGAGCGGCTGCGCTCGGGGGGACAGGTCGTCCGGGTTCACTTCGAGGACTCGGGACCAGGTCCCAGCTATCGGGTCGTGTTGTCCCTGGACCGGCAGCTCTCGGAGCTGCGGGTTCCTCATTCCGAGAGCTTCACCCGCTGGTCACTGGAGGCCGGGGTGCGCATGGCCACGCTCGAGGACGAGGTGGCTCGGTTCACCCTGCTGTTGCGAGAGCGGCTCCAGGTGGTGGAGGCGGAGCTGGGACGGAGCTCTCTTCAGGGAGTGCTCGTCGAGGTTGTGCGGGAGCTGGGACCACCGAAGGCTCAAGCGAGCCTCTCCGGTCGTCAGGTACACAGCCTGTCCGAGGGGCGGGCTCGCCTTCAGGCGATGCGCACGGTGGAAGGGGTCATCACCACGCTCGTGAAGGATCTGGGTACCGGGCTCAAGTACGACGAGGCGCAGGTTGCGGGGACCCTTGACGCGGTGCTGGAGCGCTTCGTAAGCGTGCCCTCGTCTCACCAGCCCTGAAGCTGTGCGGCGAAGTGCTGGAAGCTCTTGCGCTCGCGGAGGCGGTCGAGTGCGTCGGGACGCGCCAGTTGCTCCAGTGCCAGTTGGGTGCAGCGGGCATTGGGCGGGAGAGGATGTCCGTAGAACTGCTTCTTGAGCTGAGACCGGTGGTAGCGCGTCTCGGGAGGTCGTCCCCCGAAATCGTCACCTCGGAGCTGGAGCAACCAGGTTTCGAGCGTCTGGATGGGCACCACGATGCACGCTCGGTGAGACGTTCCCTTCCAGGATGCCGGGACGGCCTGGGAGAGCCAGCAGACCCGACAGTCGTCCTCCTTGGCACCGTGCTGTTCGGGCGTGTGGGAGTGCTCATGCTCCGGGCACTTTTTGCTCCCACCGTCGTTGTCGACGGCCACGAGTGCGCGATTGACACCGTTCGAGGCAGCGGTTTCCAGGAATGCCTCCGAGAGTTTGCGGACCCGCCGGAATCCGCCGCCGTGGAAGCTGATCTGGGTGGACCAGCGCTGGACTTCGACACTGAGCATTCGGGCGAGAAGGACGCGATAGACCTCCGCGTCCATCTCATCGTTCTCGCTAGCGATGGCGACAGTGAGCATGTCGTGGTGGCCTAGAAGTCCTGGTTGAAGAAACCGCTCTCCAGCAGTTCGCCTGGAGGCGCACTTGTCAGGGCTTCACGCAGGAGGGGGATGTCCTGAAGGCGGTTCACACGTGTCCCTGTTTCCGAGCGGCGGAAGAGGACGATGGCCTCTGGCTCGTCACGGAAGGCATTGAGCAGCACGGGGGAGTGGGTCGCGATGACGAACTGGCACTTTTTCGCGAGGGTGAGTTCCTTGAGCAGGTCCACCAGCTCGCGCAGGCGACGTGGGTGGATGGAGTGCTCGGGTTCCTCGATGAAGATGATTTGTCCGGGGCCTGCCTCGATGGCGTGCATGGTGAGCGCGGTGAAGCAGAGCACACCGTCGGAGAGGTGCTCGGCGTCGAACTCCTCTCCGTCGCGTTGACGCAGCCAGAGGCGCTGGTGTCCGGGCGTAGGCGCTGGGCGCACGAGCGCATTGCGGACTTCAGGGAGGCACTTCTGGAGAAAGGACTCCAGCTCCTCGACCTTCTCTGGGCGGGAGCCACGCCACAGTCCGAGCACCGCCGCGAGTCCTGCTCCCTCGGGAGTGAGTTTTGGCTCGGGGACTACCTCGGAGTCCGCGCGCAGAGACCGGAGCGACAGCTTGACCATGCGTGAGTGAGCGAGGGGCTGCCAGAAACCCAGCATCCTTCTGTCTTCGCCAGCGACAACGAATCTGAGAGCCGGTGCGAGGTCCCCAGTGGAGTTTTGGGTCTGGACTCCTCGGACGATGAAGTCGTTGGGGTACCGGAACCGAATGTTCAGGTCAGCTTCCGATGCGCTGATTTCCTCAAAGGAGGGAATGGCTCCGACGCGGGATGATCGTGATAGCTCAAGGATGTAAGTGCTCCCGAGATCCGTCTCCCAGCCCAGGGCAAGGTTTTCGCCGTGCTTGGGAGCGTGGATGTATGGGCGATGGAAGAGGAAGTGAGAGTCTCCTTCCTGCATCACGGCATCTTGTCCCTGACCGACGACCAGATTGGACACGAACCGGCCCACGGTCATGAAGCTCGACTTGCCCGAGTTGTTGGGACCGACCAGCACGGTGATGGGCTCCAGGGGAACCCTCTGCAGAGTGCCGAAGCTCTTGAAGTTCTGGAGCGTGATGGACCGAATCATGAAGCCAGTCTAGGCCGGGTCCTCCCGTGAGCGGGCGGTTGCCGTGCCGTGAACGGGTGAGTGAAAGTCCGACCAGGTTGCGACACTACTGATGCGCCAGGTCCTCATATCACAAACAACCTTTCACGTCACTTCCTCGAGGGACGCCCTACTCCGCGAGGAGTGATGAAGCCAGACGTCTCACGTCCTCGGAGTCATCGCGGGCGACCACGTCGCGCAAGAGCTCACCGGCCAGGTGCTCCACGGTGAGCAGTGTCCCCAGCATCCGCACCACCTCGGCGCGGACCTGGGGCTCGGGCTCCGCACGCAACACCTGCGCCACCGCGCGCAGGTGCGGACCGGCCACGCGCCGCGAAATCATCACCGCCGCCTGCACGCGCACCCGTGCCTCCGGGTCCTCCAGCAGCACCGTGTCCAACAACACATCCACATCCGCGCCCGCCATCGCCCCCAGCGCCTCCGTGGCCACCACGCGCACCTCCGCCGAGCGGTGAGCCAGCGCCGCGCGCGCATACTCCAACCCCCGCGCCGAGCCCGTCCGCGCCAGCGCCCGCAAGCACGTCTCCACATCCAGCCGCTTCGCCTCGCAGCGCCCCATCAACCCATCGAGCACCCCGAGCGCACGTCCGGGCTCCGAGCGCTCCAACCCCTTCGCCACCGAACCGAGCGCGAGCACCACCGCGCGCTTCAGCTCGCCTTCCTTCGTCGCTCCCACGGCCCGAGCCAACGCTTGCGTCAACTCCGCCGACGGCCGCGCCACCTTCCCCGCCGCCGTGGCCACCAACGCCCGTGTCGTCACCCTCAGCCGTGATTCCCCCAGCAGCCGGGCCAGCTCCCGCTGTGCCTCCGGAGTCCCCGCGCTCCCCAGCGCGTCCAACACCTGAGCCACCCCGCCGTCTTGCGCCGCCGCCACCCGCCGCACGCGCCGCGCCGCCAACACCGCCTTCGTGGGCAGCAGTCGGAACAGCGCCGCCAGTCGCTCCCGGGCCTGAAGCAACTCCTGCTCCCGCGTCTCCGTCTCCAGCACGCCGAGCAGGACCTCCAGCGTCGCATCCCCCACCAGCCGACGGTCCCCCTCCACCGTCGCCGCCCCCATGCGCGCGGACTCCATCGCCGACAGGGGTTCCGCGTGCAGCCGGCTCCGGGACTCTCGAAACACTCGCATCGACAGCGATGTCCGACGCGGCGTCTCCAGTCGAGTCAGCGCCACCCGGGTCTCCGCGCGCGTCTGGGGCAGTCCCGTCGCGCCGCCTCCCAGCTCCACCACGTCCGAGCCCGTCACCTCTCGCAAGAGCCCGTCCTCGTCGAGCATGAAGTCCAGGTGCCCCCGCAGCCGAGGCACCACCAGGCCCGGACCCCGAGGCCCCGTCGGCGCCCACAACGGCAGCGCCGTCCGCAGGTAGCGCCGCTTCGTCTTCACGTACGTGTTCGCGCTGCCCCCCGCGCGGTACTCCGACTCGTAGTCCCCGGTGGTGTCCGTCTCCTCCGTGCTCCAGCTCCGCCCGTCCTCCGCCACGAACTGGGTGGCCGCCAGCAGCAAGCGCACGAACCGCCTCTCCCTCTCGGCCAGCTCTCCGTCGAAGTGCACCGAGAGCACGCGTCCACGGGGGTCCTGGGCCACGTACACGGGCCGCTCGAAGCGCGAACGAAAGGCGCGCAGTTCGTCTTCGCCGAGTGGCTCCTCCACCTCCACCCGCGAGGGCTCCACCCGAGCGGAGAAGAAGTGCTGCCCTCCCTCCTCGCCCAGATACGTCAGCTCCAGCACTCCGCTCCAGCCGGTGTGCCGCCAGGTGCGTCCCGTCTCCGCGCCGGGGAGCTGCTCGGCCGAACGCGCATCCAGGTCGAACGAGTATCGGTGTTCCAGGCCGGGCGTCAGCACGCGTTGTCGGCCTCGCTTCCCGGGTGGGACTGTCTTTGGGACAGCGGTGGGAAGGGGCTCGTCGGAGCGCGGTGCGGGGTGGCTCACCGAGATGACCTGGGTGGGCGCGGACGGCTTCCAGCCTCGCTGCGCCTCGAAGCTCCACAGGGCCAT
Source organism: Myxococcus sp. CA033 (assembly GCF_013336625.1). NCBI lineage: Bacteria > Pseudomonadati > Myxococcota > Myxococcia > Myxococcales > Myxococcaceae > Myxococcus > Myxococcus sp. CA033. The sequence continues at coordinate 194,994 of NZ_JABUMU010000013.1, forward strand.
CACCGCCAGCAAGACGATGAGGGGCACCAGGCTCTTCAGGCGAGGGGACACGGCACCTGGGATACGGAGCCACCCCCCATTCCTGGTCGTCGGCCCGGCGTGACGCGGTGCCTCAACCCGGGGAGGAGGAAGACCGAACGCTCACTGACCGCCGAGCCGCAGCTCCAGCTCCGCCAGCTCCCGCTTCACGGTGGGGTCCGACTCCCGCAGCCCCTCCACCTTGCGCACGGCGGAGATGACGGTGGAGTGGTCCTTGCTGAAGCGGGACGCAATCTCCGGGTAGGAGCTCTTGGTCAGCTTGCGGCTCAGGTACATGGCCACCTGCCGCGCATGCGCCAGGGCCTTGTGACGGCGGTCTTCCTTCAACGACTCCACCGTGACTTTGTAGAAGCGAGCCACCTCGCGCTGGATGGCTTCCACGTCCACCACGTTCTGCGCGGGGAGGATGTCGCGCAGCACCTCCGCGGCGAACTCCTCCGTCACCGGCTGGCGCGTCAGACTGTGCACCGCGGACAGCTTCACCAGCGCGCCTTCGAGCTCACGCACGTTCTTCTGGATGTGCTTGGCGATGAAGTGCGCCACCGAGTCCGGCAGGTCCAGGTTCTCCGTCAGGGCCTTCTTCTGGAGGATGGCCACCCGCGTCTCGTACGTGGGCTCGCGGATGTCTGTCATCAACCCCATGGTGAAGCGACTGCGCAGCCGCTCCTCCAGGCCCGGAATCTCCGCGGGCACCGTGTCGCTGGTGAGGATGATGGCCTTGCCCAGCTCGTAGAGCGTGTTGAAGGTGTAGAAGAACTCCTTCTGCGTCTCCTCGCGCTTGCCCAGGAACTGGATGTCGTCGATGAGCAGCACGTCGCACTCTTCCCGGAACTTCCGCCGGAAGTCCGTCATGCGGTGCTCGCGAACGCTCTCCACGTACTCGTTGGTGAACTGCTCGCTCGACAGGAACACCACCCGCTGCGTGGGGTCCTTCTCCCAGATGTGATTGCCCACCGCCTGCAGCAGGTGCGTCTTCCCCAGGCCGGTGCCGCCGTAGATGTAGAGCGGGTTGTAGTGGTGGCCCGGCTTGTCGGACACGGCCTGCGCCGCCGCGGCGGGGAGCTGGTTGCTGTCCGCCACCACGAAGGTGTTGAACGTGAAGCGGCTGTTCAGCCTCGAAGGACGGCCAATGCTCACCTTCACGGTGGGTGTGGGCGGGAAGAAGCCCTCCGGGACAAGTCCCTCCACCACTTCGTAGGCGACGGAGACGAGTCCGTCACCCAACCGGGCCAGGTGTCCTTCGAGCAATCCGCGGTAGTGGTCATCCACCCAGTCGCGGAAGAAGCGATCCGGAACACCGAGGACGAGCGCCCCGTCACGGACCTCCAGCGCGCGAACCCGGTCCAACCACTGGAGCGCGTACTGACGGCCTTCCTGACGGATGGCCTCCAGCATCTTGTTCCAGAGAATTCCAGCACTTGGAATGGAGGGTGCGGCCTGAGCGAGGGCGTTCAAGTGTGTCTCAACCGTGCAAAGCGGAGGGAGTTGCGAGCGTCTGGCGGTGCTAACAGACGCTTCCGGGTGGATCAAGCTACCGACCCAAAGCGGCGCCGTTGAAGGATCTTTTCCGGGTCCGGATGATCGGCAACGGCCATGCCGCCCCGGCGCGATTGTGGAGATCCGCCCGACGCCCCCCAACCGCTGGGGTTCCCCTGTCCCGACTTGACTGTGGGTACGGAATGCAAAAGGGCGCGGTTTCGCGCGTGCGCGCCCTCAGGGGCTCCCGGTGGATCCGCTGGAGGGCACCACGCCCAGCGCTTCGTGGCTCTGGGCATCCAGCTCCGGGAAGCAGAGGTGACACGGCCCCTGGGGCAGTCCGCCGACGCGCGCGAAGCCCCGCGCATCCGTGCGTCCCTTTCGCTGGGTGCCGTCCGCGAGGATGACGATGAAGCGCTCGTTGGCGATGGGCATGTCGTTCTCCCCCACCAGTTCGAGCTCCACCCAGCCCTCTTCCAGGGGGCACGCCTGCACCGCGGCACTGTTGTCTTCGAGGCCCATGTCCTAGGTCCCTCCGTTCCTGAAGCGCTGTCGTGTCTGGGCGTTGCGTGCTTCGCGCTGCTTCCTGCGTGTCGCCTCCAGGTGCAGGCGGCGCATCCGCTCGTGCGGCTCGGTGACGTCCGCGTCATCGAGCATCTGCCGGGCCCAGCGCAGCTCGGGACGTGACTCGAAGTCGAGCCCGTGCAGCGCCGTCACCTCCAGGTACCAGGTGAGGCCCTGCCTGGACGTGAGCGAGCGCGCCTTCGCCTGACTCATGCCCTCTCTCACGTGCGCCGCGAGCGCCGCGTCGTCCAAGGCTCGCAGTTCCTCGGGGAAGTGGCGCCGCAAGTGCTCGCGCAAGTCCGCTTCGAAGCGCTGCTCCGAGACGGCGCCGAGCGCGCTCAGCTGGTTCTCTCGAATGGTCAGCATGGGCGAGGGCATCCGTTAGAGCGTGGACTCCGCTTCGGAGCTGGGGAACTTCGAGTCGGGAGGCTTCGAGTCGGACACGGGGAGCTTCGGCTTTGGAGGCGCCTTGTGGTGCTGCGCGCCGGAGAGCTTTCCGGTGACGGTCCGCGCGCCGAGGGGGTTCTGCTGTTTCATCGCGTCCTCCCGGGTGGAGAAGACCTCGAAGCTGTCGTCGCTCACGTAGCGCACGGGGATGCCGCCGGGGCGCTCGTCGGTGGCCCACAGTTGAGCGAAGGCGAGCAGCTTCGCGTCGAAGGCGCCCCAGTCCCAGACCTTCTCCTCGCTCTTGTACGCGTCGCGGCTCGCTGGGTTCACGCTGATGCGAATCTCCTCCACGTCGTGGGCCCACTCGACGAGCCCGTGGATGTGGGCCTCGATGTAGGGGATGGCGGCCTTCTTCTGGGCCGCCCTGCGCAGGCCGTCGTTCTGTCCCCGCCCGGCGGCGTAGAGCTTCAGGTGGTCCTCCTGGAAGCGCAGGCCGCTGATCTGCTTCAAGAGGGTGAACGGGTGGGTGGGCGTGCAGAGGTCGTCGGGGAACACGCCCACGCTGAAGGTGTCGTTGTGCGTGAGGGTGATGCGCCGCCAGAGGTGGGGCTTGAGGATGTAGGCCGCGTCGCCGTACTTGGGGCACGCGCCGGACGTCGTCTGCGCCAGGTTGATGGCGGCGTACTTGGGCCGGCGCGCGCGGTCGAAGCCAGGGGACTCGCAGGGGGTCTGGTACTGGACCTTGAAGCGCTCGGCGTTGTCGCGAGGCACCGAGTCCGTGCTCGCGCCCACGCGCTGCTTGCCCGTCTTGAAGAAGATCTCCCAGTACTGGGCCAGGTGTGCCGGCAGCTTCGTGCCCCGGTCCACCGCGTCGATGACCTTCTCCAGGTCATCGCAGTTGAGGTTCGCCGTGAGCTGGAACTGCACCAAATCCCGGCCGAAGTTCTCGACGGTGTAGTCCGTGGAGCCCGTGGTGTTGAAGGCCGTCAGGGCCTCGGTGGCGAGGGCGTGGTCGCGCGTCACGCGCTCGATGGTGTTGATGCGCGCGCGGACCAGCACCAGGCGCTCCTCGGGCGTGAGCTTCAGGAACTGGGCGTCCTTCGGGTCGAAGCAGGCGTGGAAGTAGTACTGGTAGAAGAAGGGGAAGGACCGAGGCTTCTGGACGATGGCCTCGATGAGCACCGACTCGTGGGCCTCGAAGTAGCCGCAGAACTGCTTCGTCACGCCCCGGAAGGACTTGAGCCCTTCCTCGAAGTGGACCCTCCCTGGCCCTCCGGGCTTGCCGTCGTCTCCGTCTTCGGGCGGCACGGCGATCTTCTCGGTGATGTGGACGAACCAGGCCGCGTCCGCGATGAGCTGCTCGCGGAACTCCTGCTTGCGTCCCTCCGCCAGCTTCACCCTGTCCAGCCGCTCATCGGTCAGGAACAGCAGTCGCTCTGGCAGGAACTTCTTGTTGTTGAGGACGCGGTGGATTTCGAGCGTGTCCGCGTCGTGGACAATCTGCTCGTTGAGGTCCCCCAGCCTCGGAGGCTTGGGCTCATCCGTGCGCGCGGTGTTCTTCGCGTCGCCCTTCTTCGCGGAGCGGCTGTCCACCTTGCTCACGGTGAGGACCTTCGCGACGGAGACGCCCTTCTCCTCCGGGGGCTTCGGCTTCTCCTTTCGCTCGTCGTCGTTCTGCTCGTTCTTGACGATCATCCTCGCGACGTAGGCGGCGTACTCGTTCCCGTAGCCGGACTCGCGCAGGTAGTAGAAGCAGTTGCGCGCGCTCTCGTGCTCCCAGACGTCCTTGCCTGAGCTGGCGCGGGCGCAGTCATGCATGCCGATGCCGTAGGCGATGGCGGAGATGTCCACCTCATCCAGCTCGGGCTCGGGCATCCGCGCGAGGGCTTCGTCGCGTTGCCCGTCGTCATTGGCTGGTTTGGTGCGCAAGCTCTCCGGTCGCGTGTCCCCGGGCAGGAAGCGCGGCTGGCCATGGCGCAGGTAGAAGTTCGCCATGGCCATGCCGAGTATCAGGCTGCGCGCGATGTGCTGGTGGTTGTGGTGGAAGTCGGGAACGTTCTGCTCGTAGTGCGCCAGGAGCGTGTTCATGTCCTGGCGCTGGAACTGGAAGAAGGTGGGCTGGAAGCCCTCCGCGGGCACGCGCTTGAGGAGGCTCTGCGTCCGGTCCGTCTGGATGGCCTCGGAGGTGTCCGGATGGAGTCGGGGCTCCAGCGTGAAGCCGCCCTTCTCCACATAGGTGGAGTACTTGGAGACGAACCCGCCCCCCTTGGGCTTCCGGGGTGAGGGAACGCTCGACGACTCACCGAGCACCTCCCAGAGGGTCCGTCCTTCGTCCACCAGGGTCATCAGGCTCTCGGCGCGCTCGCCGTTGATGACCGTCAGCGCGCTCGGGCTGGTGTGGATGAAGCACTTGGTGAAGTCCCGGTCGTTGTTCGTCGCGAGCAGCAGGGCCGTCTTGAGCTTCTTCTTCCGGCTGCTCTTCGTGCTCATCAGCGACTTCTTGAGGATGACGTCCGAGTCGCTCTTCTTCGTGGGCTCGGGAGGCTTGCGCTCCTTCCGGGCAGACGACTCGCCCCCGAGCGGAGGCGGTGGCTGGGCCAGGGGCGCGGGCGGAAAGAGGGGCTCGAGCGCCCTCAACATCTGTCCTCGCAGCAGGTCGCAGCTCGCGCTGGTGATGAGGCCGAGCTGGTTCGCGGAGAGCGTCTGCCCCGCGCGCATCAGGGCCCGGGCGAACTGGATGACGTAGAGGCCGCAGTTGTAGCCATCCTCCTGCCGCTCGACGTCCGCGGAGGTCGTGAAGTCGAGCGCCCGGGAGAGATAGCCCTTCGCGTGGAGCTTCTGGATGAGGGCCCGGGCCGCGCCCGCGTTGCTCTCCCCCAGGGAGTCGTAGTGCACGAAGGCGCGGGTCGCCGCGGAGAAGACGAGCAGGCTCCAGTGGGTCTCCTCGGTGTTGACGGGAAAGAGGAGCACCGGCGCGTCCTTCGGCAGCTGGGTGGTCGCCAGGTCCAGGTGCCGCGCGGCACCCAGCTCCGCGCCCAGGGAGTTGCCGAAGGCCTCGTCATCCCCGTCCTTGCCCGCCTTGACCACGGAGGGGGAAATCCACATCACCTGGTGGGCGTTCAGCGCCCCCAGCCCGTCGTCGTAGCCGGTGACGCCGTGGTCGATGAGGGTGTCCGTCATCCATCCGGTGTCTTCACGCAGCTGGAAGAGGTCGTAGCGGCTCAGGAGGTTCCGCGTGGCGCGCAGAACGGTTGCGTCACTGTCGATGTAGAGAATCCACTCGTGGGCCATGAGGGCTTTCGCGGGCGCGATGTTGGACGGTGAAGGTCAGGAGCCGTGGATGGCGATGAGCTGGGTGCGCGTGCGGTCGTCGACGGTGGTGACGCGCTCGTACGCGTCGTCGTCACACGCGAGCAGGTCCTCCGGTGTCAGCTCCAGGCCGCAGTGCTCGCGCTTGAAGGCGATGACGGCGACGGCGAGCTCGTCCTCGTCCCCTTCGACGTCCAGGTAGCCCAGGTTGATGAGCCGCTGGCGCACGCCGCTGGCCTCCGTGGCCGGGTCCAACCGGCTCAGCTTCAACTCGTAGCGCTCCTCCCCTTCCAGCTCGAGCGTGGCCTGCTGGCTGCCCGGCATGACCCAGAACGTGACGTCCCCGTCGGGCCCGGTGGTGCCGGAGAGGGCCTCACCGTCGACCTCCAGGAGGTACCGGGCGTCCTTTCGGGGCTCCGAGCCGCTCAGGAGCCGCACCTGGACCTGCACGGGCACGCCCTTGCGGCGGAAGCGGTAGCGCCTGCCCGTCTGGGCGGCGTGGCGGACCTGCTGGAGGGCGGGAATCGTCAGGACATCGCCGGCCAGGAGCACATTGGGGTCCTGGCGCAGCTCACGGAGTTCAGCGTTACCCGGGTCATTCCAGATGGCCTCGGGGAGCAGGCCGTAGCGAGCCGCGATGTCATTCAAGCACTCATGTTCCTGGGCGACATGCACCTGGGGCATCACCCGACTCTAACGCGGCGCGAAAGGTCGTTTGAGCGCATTGCAGGGCCTGGCGGAAGTTCCGAGCCCCGGGGTGATCGGCCGGGCGGCCTGGACTTCCGTTTCCGGACCCATGTAGGCAGGCAGGCGCCCCCTCTGTGGGCAGGGGGCGACGGTTTCGTTCCCAGGATCGGGAAAATGGGGCGGGTGGAGGTGATCCTCCGTTGACTTACCCTGGAAATGGGGTATGCCCCCGGCCCTTTCCCTAGTTCAGGTCGCGCCGGAGCAGCAGGAGGCGCCGCCTTCATCATCAAGGAGTTCGAGCCGTGTCCAAGCGCACGTACCAGCCGTCGAAGCTGCGCCGCAACCGCACCCACGGGTTCCGCAAGCGCAACGCCACCAAGTCCGGCCGGGATGTCCTCAAGCGCCGCCGCGCGAAGGGCCGCAAGCGGCTGGTCGTGTCGGCTGCGAAGAAGTAAGCGAGTCCGCGTGTGAGGGCCGAGGGTGCGACGCCGGGGCAGCAGGGCCCGGCAGACCAGCGCTTCCCCAAGGCCCTTCGCCTGCTCAGCAGGCGTGAGTTCCTCGAGGTGCAGGACGGTGGGCAGAAGCTCCCCTCCGACTGTCTCCTCGCTCTCTACAAGCGCAATGGCCGGACGTACTCCCGTGTTGGCCTCACCGTGTCGAGCAAGGTGGGAAACGCGGTGGTACGGGCGCGCCTGAGGCGGGTGCTGCGGGAGTTGTTCCGCAAGCGCCGCATGCAATGGCCCCCGGGCCTGGACGTTGTGTTGGTGGCGCGCTCGTCCGCGAAGGAAGCCTCCTTCGTGGCTCTGTCCCGCGCCTTCGACGGTGTCACCCGTAAGCTGCAGCGGCTCCCGCCGGCCGCCGAGCCGAAGCCGAAGGAGCCTCCCAGATGAGCCCGCTCGCCTTCGCCATCTCGCTGCCCATCCGGTTCTACCGGAAGTTCCTCGGGCCGCTCTTGCCGAAGGTGTGCCGCTTCCACCCCTCCTGCTCCACCTACGCCATGGAGGCGCTGGAAAAGCACGGAGGCCTCAAGGGCTCCTGGCTCACCCTGTGGCGCTTGATGCGCTGCCAGCCTTTCCACCCCGGTGGCATCGACCCGGTGCCGTGACGGGGCTTCCACCCCTTGCCGCACCCTCCCCCGAGGGGAGGGACCTCTATGAACGATCCGCTTTCGCCCCAGTCGAACGACTCCCAGAAGCGGCTGCTGGTCGCCCTGCTGCTCTCCTTCGCCGTCACCGCCGGATGGATGTTCCTCTTCCCGCCCCCGCCGGCCGCCCCCGGCGCCGACGACGCGGGTGTGACGACCACCGGCACGACGCAGGACGCGGGCACCACGGCCCAGGCCGCCCTTCCTCCGTCCGGTGAGGGCACGCCGCCGCCCACCGGAACTCCCTCGGACGCCACTCCTCCCCCGCCCGCGCGGCAGGTGGAGATGATGCGCAAGGACTCCGTCTACCGCTTCTCCTCGCTGGGGGCGGGCCTGACGGAGGCCCAGTTGCAGGGTGTGAAGCTGCGTGAGCAGCACTCGCTCACGTTGGCCCAGGGCTGGCAGTTGCTGGTGGGCAAGGAGGTGCCTCCCGCGCCGCAGATGAACCTGGCGCAGCCGGTGCCCAACGAGCCGTTGCCCCTGTCCGTCACCATCGAGGGCTCAAGCCCCCTGCCGAAGAACGTGCCCTACACGGTGGAGGAGAAGAAGGGCGGCGGCGCCGAGTCCGTCACCTTCACCGGCCGCCAGGGCCCGTGGGAAGTCGTGAAGGTGCTCCAGTGGCCGCACGAGGGCTTCGAGCTCACGTACACCATCCAGGTGAAGAACACCTCCGGCCAGCCGCAGAACGGCGAGCTCCAGGTGCACTACGGCCGCGCCATCGACCCGAACTTCGAGCACGCCCCGTCCTTCTTCGGCGGCGTGGGCAACCTGAGCCGCTCCGCGTGCTGGGTGGACGAGAAGCTCCACAACATGAACCCGGGCGACGACAAGCCCGAGGACACCAAGGGGCAGATCCACTTCTTCGGCATCAACCAGCAGTACTTCCTGTCCGCGCTCTACCCGCTGGACGGGCCGCGTCCCGGTCACTGCATCCTCACCGCCACGCCCACCGCGCGGCAGGTGACGGCGGCCTTCCCGCTGAGCGTGGGCGCGGGCGAGACGGTGACGCTGCGGCTCGGTGGCTACCTGGGCCCCAAGGACCCGGACCTGATGGCCGTGGTGCCCGGTCCGGAGCTGCGTCAGGCCGCGGGCCTGGGCGAGGCCGTGTTCCACCCGAAGCTCGAGGACACCGTCGACTTCGGCATCTGGGCGGTCATCTGCAAGATTCTCCTGGGCATCATGAAGTTCTTCCACGGCCTCACCGGCAACTGGGGCGTGGCCATCATCCTGCTCACCGTTGTGGTGAAGCTGGTGCTGCTGCCACTCACCTACCGCTCCATGGTCAGCATGGAAGAGGTGAAGAAGCTCCAGCCGCGCATGGAGGAGATTCGCAAGAAGTTCGCGGACAACCGCGAGCAGCAGAACGTGGAAATCATGAAGCTGTACCAGGAGGCGAAGGTCAATCCGCTCGGCGGCTGCCTCCCGCTGCTCATCCAGATGCCGGTCTGGATTGCCCTCTTCACGGCGCTGCGCAACAGCTTCGACCTGTACGGTGAGCCCTTCTTCGGTCCCATCTGGAGGGACCTGACCTACAAGGACCCCACGTACCTGCTGCCCCTGGCGCTGGGCATTTCGATGATCATCACCCAGAAGATGCAGCCGCAGATGATGGATGCGACCCAGGCGAAGATCATGACCTGGTTCGTGCCCGGCATCTTCACGCTGACGCTGCTTCAGTACCCGGCGGGCCTGTCGCTCTACATCTTCACCAACAACATCCTCTCCATCGCGCAGCAGTACGGGCTCCGGAAGTGGCTGGACCGGAAGAACAAGCCCCAGGCAGGGGGCGGAACGCCCGCGGTGGCGACAGCGGGAGGAAAACGCAAGTGAGCGAGCAGCAGGTTCCTCAGCAGGCCCCCGTGGGCGGCGCTCCCGCCTCGGGCGGGACTCCGGCCCCGGACTTCCGGCCGCGCGTGGAGAAGCTCCTCGGGGACATCCTCGGGCTGATGGGCTTCCCCGCGCGCCTGGACATGCAGGACGCGGCGGATGGCAGCCTGTCCGTCGCGCTGCACTTCGAGGCGGGTCCTCCTCCCGGCGTGGAGCAGGGTCGCCGCAGTCAGGTGCTGGATTCGCTCCAGTTCCTGCTCAACAAGATGCTGCACCGTCCCGGCGTCGAGCGGCGCTGGGTGGTGCTGGGCTGTGGCGCGCACCCGGAGCCTCGTCAGCGTCGCGAGCCGCAGCAGCAGGCCCCCGCGCAGGCGCCCGCCCCCGTGGCTGGCGCGGCGGCGGCCCCGGCTCCTGCTCCCGCGGCGGCGCCCCGTGCGCCTGCTCCCGTGGCTCAGTCGCAGGCTCCCGGGAAGCAGGCGCAGCGAGGGGCGGCTCAGGCCGCGGCGCCTCGGAGTGCGGCGGCGCCCGCGCGGGCGGGCGGCGAGTCGGATGAGCGCTCGGTGGCCGTGGAAGAGGATGCGGCGCTGCGAGAGGCGGTCCGCCGGCTCGCGGAGAAGTCCGCCAGCCTGGGGCGCTTCTACGCGCTCGCCGCGATGAAACAGGATGACCGCGCGCGCGTCTTGAAGGCGGTAGAAGGTGTGGCGGGGTTGAAGGTGACGGCCGAGGGCGAGGGTCGCAACCGCCGTGTCGTGTTCACTCCGGAGAAGCCGGCGCCGCTGCCCAAGCGGAGCTTGCTCCCGGATGATGACGAGGACGATTTCGACGAGTGAGAGGGCGGTGCATGGGCAAGGCGAAGGGTCTCAAGGACAAGCTGTACGGCGCGGCGGTGCTGAAGATGAGCTTCCGCCTGCGCGGGGATGAGGAGTCTCCCGCCTTCCGCTTCGTCTACCCGGGAGTGCTCCGGGACCTGGAAATCGAAGACGGAGCGGTCGAGAAGTACATCGAGGAGAATCGCGAGGCCGTCGAAAAGGCCGCCCGTGGTTCCACGCCCCCCATGGGGCCCCGGTAGTCTCTCCCGCGCGGAGGGGAGCATCGCTCCCCAGCCGAGATGACTTCAGCCACTTCCACCATCGTCGCGCTGGCCACGGCACCCACCGCTGGGGCCGTGGGCATCCTCCGGCTGTCGGGCCCCGCCGCGCTGGAGGTGGGTCGCCGCCTGGCGCCGAGCATTCCCGTGGAGCCCACGCCTCGCCACGCGTACCTCGCGGGCTTCGTGGACGCTCAGGGCCGCGCGCTGGACGAGGGCCTCTTCCTCTACTTCCGCGCGCCCTCCTCCTTCACGGGCGAGGACGTGGTGGAGCTCCAGGCGCACGGCAGTCCGCGATTGCTTCAGTTGTTGCTGGCGCGTGCGCTGGAGGACGGGCTCGCGCGTCCCGCGGCGCCCGGTGAGTTCACCCGGCGCGCCTTCCTGAATGGCCGCATCGACCTGACGCGCGCGGAGGCGGTGGCGGACCTGGTGGCGGCCGACTCGGAGTCCGCGGTGCGTGCCGCCGCGGCGGGGCTCTCGGGTGCGCTCACGGAGCGGGTGCGTGCGCTGGAGGAGCCGCTGCGCTCGCTGCATGCGGACCTGGAGGGAGTGCTCAACTTCCCCGACGAGGCGGAGGGCGCGGACGAGGATTCGGAGGCGCGAGTCCAGGCGCTGCGGGCTCGGGCGGAGGTGCTGCTCTCCGAGGCGGGACAGGGTCGACTGGTGCGCCGGGGCGCGCGCGTGGCGTTGTTTGGCCCGGTCAACGCGGGCAAGTCCACGCTGTTCAACCGACTGGTGGGCGAGGCGCGCGCGCTGGTGGACGACGAGCCTGGGACGACGCGCGATGCACTGGAGGCCCGTGTCGAGTGGAACGGTCTGGGCGTCACGCTGTTCGACACGGCGGGCCTGCGCGAGACGCCGGGCCGCGTGGAGGCGCTGGGTATCGCCCGGACGCGCGAGCTGCTGGCGGGCGTGGACCTGACGGTGCTCGTGCTGCCTCCAGGGACTTCCGAGTCTGACGCGGAGCGCTGGCGGGCCGAGGCGGGCGCGACGGACGTGCTGGTCATCGACGGCAAGTGCGACGTGGGGCCGGAGACCCTCGGTGCGCCGCTCCCCCGTGTCAGCGAAGCCGAGGCAGCATCCGATGCTGAGACGACGGCGGGAGGGACACTCCCGCCGCGTCGCCGCATCAGCGGGCTGACCGGTGAAGGCGATGGAGGGCTCGGCGTCGAAGCACCCTCGTTGGATTCCCCACCGCGCCCGCGTGTCAGCGGGCTGACCGGCGAGGGCGATAGCAGGCTCGGCGTCGAAGCACCCTCGTCGGCTTCCCCACCCCGCCCGCGTGTCAGCGGGCTCACGGGCGAAGGCGTTGACGCCCTGCGCGAGTCCCTCCTCTCCCGGCTGTGGGGTGGCGGTACGCCCTCCGCGGTAGCCCTCGTGTCCGAGCGCCACGCCGATGCCCTGCGTCGCGCCGCCGAGGCACTTTCTCGCGCGGAGTCCGCGTCGCGCCTGTCCACCCTGGAAGTCGTCTCCGGTGAGCTGGCCCTCGCCCTGGAGGCGCTCGGCGAACTGTCCGGAACCTCCGCTTCCGAGGCACTCATCGACGCAATCTTCCAGCGATTCTGCATCGGAAAGTGACGCGTTCCGAGCAGTCGGGGACGTGTCAGACCCCCTCCTAGAATGCCGCCCTCAACCGCCGCACCTTCGGAGGCGCTGTGACGGAAGGCATCATCCACCTGGCGAACCACTCGATGCTCTCGGCCCTGCCCTCGGGCTGGGTGGGAGAAGTCCTCGACGAGGAGTTCGTCGCTTCACCCAGGCTGACTCCCGCGCAGACTCGCGCCGCCTTCATGCTGGGGGTGGAACTGGGCGAACAGCTCGACCGACGCCGGGGTGGCAGTGGCCGCTGGTGCTTCCTGCGCGCCCCCGAGCTTCGGCTCGGTCACGACGTGCTCGTCCCGGACGTGGCCGGCTGGCGTCGAGACCGCGTCGCCTCCCCCATCGACCCGGACGTGCCCTTCCTCACGCTGGCCCCGGATTGGGTGTGCGAAGTGCTTGCGCCCTCCACCGCCGCGCTGGACCGCACGCGCAAGCTGCCCGTCTACGCGCGCCAGGGCGTCTCCCATGTCTGGCTGGTGGACCCCCTCGCGCGCACGCTGGAGACGTACCAGCGCGTCAAGCGAGGCTGGCTCCTCACCGGCTGCTACGAGTCCGACGCGCTGGTGCGCGCCGAGCCCTTCACCTCCGCACCGGTGGAACTCGAGACGCTGTGGCTCCCCGAGTCCTCGCTGTGCGGGGAGACCTCACTGCTCTCCGCCGTGCCCTGACTCCCGTCGCGCCCTTCAGCTGGCGCGGCGGAGAAACGTGGCATCACCCGCGGGATGCACCATCCTGCGCACCGCACGCAGCAAGAGGTCCGGATCCACCGGGGCGGCCAGGAAGCCTCGGGCCCCCACCGCCTGCGCGCGAGGCAGGTCCACCTCGGGCGTCTTGCCCGCAACCACCACCTGCGCGGGCACCTTGCACCCCAGGGCCTCCAGCGACGGCAGCGGCGTCACCACCACCTGCATCTCGCTCGAAGCCAGCAGCTCCTCGGTGCTCGCCACGCGGGAGGTGAGTCCCGCGCCCGCCAGCACCTTCACCAGCCCCGCAGCCGCGTCCACGCCCCAGCCGTACACCAGCACCTGGGCCATGGGCTCCGGACGGGCCGCCGTCAGCGTGGGCAGCTTCGAGCGCAAGGGCGCCCTCGGCGCGGGCACCTTCACCGCGGGCTGGGGCCGCGCCGCCTCTTCCTCCAGCGAGGACAGGAGCGGCAGCGCCTCCTCGGGCGGCGCCTCCATGTTCGTCAGCTCCACCATGCTGGCGCCGAGCACCATGGTCATCTGCTCGTCCGCCTCGGGCAGGGAGAACCCCTCCATGCCGGGCCGCCGGGCGACGACGTCCGTCTCGCCCCGGTACATCCGGCCAATGGCTCGGCGGATGGACGCATCCGTGGCCAGCTTCGCCACCACCCGCGTCCGCCCCGTCACGCTCTTCACCGCGTCCAGCGACGCGAGGCTCGCCGGAGCGGCCATGGCCACCACGAGCGTGTCCTTGGGCGCGTGTCCTTCCAGCCGCAGGGGCACCACCCGGTGCGCCTCCGCCACCCGCTCCGGAATCAGCCGCGCCAGGCCGGGCTCGGGCGCCTGCGCCGACAGGTCCACCGTCTGCATTCCCACCTGCTCCGCCAGTGCCTCCAGCACCTGATCCGCCGAGCAGAAGCGTTGATCCACGACCACCTGCCCCAACGGCACCCCCCACTTGCGCTGATACGCCAGCGCGGAGTGGAGCTGCAGCGCATCAATCACGCCGCGCGCCAGCAAGATGTCCCCCAGTCGCTTCTTCATACCCGGCTCCTCCGGCCCCCCACGGCGGCCACTACCCCTGGGAACGCACTCGTCCCGGAAAATTGAAACAGTTCTACGCTCGCACCGGCCGTTTCGGCTTCCTCGCCGACGACAGACGGTTCCGCGTCCACGACATCTGCAAGGCAGGGGCCCAGGGGCGCCCACCCACCGTGCCGCGTCGTCACGTCTCCTCTGGGAGACGGAGCGCGTCCAGGGTTGTGACGGCGCGAAAAGGGCTTCGAGGCGTGCAGCGAGCCCCGAAGCCCTTGGATCCACGGCGTTCCGACATCACGCCCCTGCGTCCGGAAGGCACGCGGGGCCGCGTAAAACGGAAGCCCCGCTACCAGCGCGTCTGGGGCATGGGTGCGTACAGCGAGCCGCGCTCGGGTGCGAAGACACCCAGCCGCACCCCCAGGCCATGCACCACACGCGTGGCCTCCACCAGCGGCGCCCAGGGCGTGACGACCGCCGTCGTGGCGGAAGTGTCCTCGCTGTTGTCCCCGGTCTCGCCCAGCACGGAGGAGAGCACCTCGGCGGGGCTCTTCTTGCGCGGATACTCCTCGATGCGCACCCGGGCATCCGCGGGGAGCTTCGCCGCTTCCTTCGCCAACTCGAGCGCCTTGGCATAGCCGCCCAGCGCGTCCACCAGTCCGTTCTCCAGCGCGTCCTCACCCGTCCAGACGCGGCCCTTGGCCAGGCCCTGCAGCTTCTCCAGCGGCATCTTCCGGCTGCTCGCGGCGCGCGTGGTGAAGTCCGTGTAGATGCGGTCCAGCTCCGCGTCCACCCGCGCCTGCTGCTCCGGCGTGTAGTCCGCGTCCGAGCTGGCGAGCGTGGCGTTGCGCCCCAGCGCCACGGTGTCGAAGTTGACGCCCAGCTTCTCCCAGAAGCCGTTGGTGACGAACTTGCCGGTGTACACGCCGATGCTGCCCGTCAGCGTGCCGGGCTGGGCGACAATCTTGTCCGCCTCCATGGCGAAGTAGTACCCGCCGCTGGCGGCGTACGAACCCATGGTGGCGATGACGGGCTTGCCCGCCTCGCGAGCGCGCTGCACCTCGCGGCGCACCGTGTCGCTGGCCACGTAGCTGCCGCCGGGGCTGTCCACGCGGAAGATGATGGCCTTCACGCGCGAGTCGTCGGAGGCCTTGCGCAGCGCCGCCGCCACGGTGTCACCGCCCATGGCCCCCTCGCCGAATGGGCTGCCTCCGCTCTTGCCGCGCGCCACCTCGCCCACCCCGTACACGAGGGCAATGGTCTCCCCCGTGGTGTGCGGCCGGCCCGCGCGCTCCAGGTACTTCTTCACGTACAGCAGCTCCGCGCCGTCGCCCGCCGCCTTCTTCTGCTCGGCGTAGACCTCGTCGCGGTAGCGCAGGCCGTTCAGCAGCTTGCCGTCCACCGCCTCCGGCGCGAGCAGCGGCGCCCGGTCGATGAGCGCGCGCACCGCGTCCTCCGTCAGCCCGCGCCCTTCGGCGATGCCACGCACCATCTGCCCGAAGAGGCTGCCCGCGAAGCGCTCGGTGGCCTCCAGGTGCGGCCCGGTGTAGCCCTGCTCGGTGTAGCTGTTGACCGCGTTCTTGAACTCGTAGCGCTTGTCGAACTGGGGCTTCACGCCCAGCTTCGCCAGCGCATCCCGAGCGAACGGCGTCTCGAACGCGAGGCCGATGATGTTCACCGCGCCGGACGGCTGCATGTAGATTTCATCGAAGGCCGACGCGAAGTAGTACGCGCTGGTGCCGTTGGCCTCCTCGCCGAAGGAGTCGGTGAAGGCGATGGCCTTCTTGCCCTTGGCCCGGAACGCCTTCACCGCGTCGCGCAGCTCCTGCGTCGTCGCGGGAGTGCCGGGGCTGGTGCCCACGCGCACCACCAGCGACTTCACCCGCGAGTCCTCTCCGGCCTTCTCCAGCGCATCCACCACGTCGCGCACCGTGAGCGGGTCCTCACCGAAGGCCCCGGCCAGCGAGTCGCCCGACACGTGCTCCGGCAGCGGCTGCGACAGGTCCATTTCCAGCACGAGGTTGGACGGCACGCTCGGGCGGCTCGTGGAGGCCATCACGATGAGGGCGATGAGGCCCAGCATGAAGAGGACGGACATCGCGCCAATGAAGGCGAGCGCGCCGATGAGAAATCGTTTCATCCGAAGAAGCTCCTGGTACCTGGGAGACGGGCCACGAATCCGGCACGCGGTCCTTACTACTTAACGGGCCAGGGTGCCGATGCTTGCACGTCTCCCCACGCCTCCCCGCCGCCCGAGCGACATTCCGGAGGATGAAGACTGGACGCACGGGTCTTCCTGGCCCCTCGCCGGGGGACGGGGCGCTCGTTCCCCCCTGGCGCGGGTGGAGCCACCCGGCTCAGCGCGCGTCCAGCTCCACCACCACGGGAGGCCGCATCCCGAACGGGTGGAGGTGACAGTTGGCCACGTTGAGGAAGCGGGTGGGCACGTCGGGAAGCGCGTGCTCGCCCGGTGACTCGTGGATGTGGCCGAAGACGTGGAGGCGCGGGAGGACCTGCCGCACGCGCGCGAGCAAATCCGCGCAGCCCACGTGCGCGCCGAGGAACGTGCGGTCCCCGAGGCCCTTGGGGGGACCGTGGGTGATGAGCACATCCAGGCCCTCGGGGATGCGGTTCCAGTGGGTGAGGATGTCGGCGCCCCGCTCGCGGTTGAAGGCCATGCCTCCGAAGCGTGGCGTCACCGGGGAGCCCCAGAGGCGCAGTCCTCCAACGAGCACCTCCTCGTCTTCGAGGTAGTGCACGCCCGCTTCTCGCGCCAGGGTCCGGGTCAGCTCGGGCTGCGTCTCGCAGATGAAGTCGTGATTGCCCGCGACGAACACCTTCTCGCGGGCCGGGCGGCTGGCGAACCAGGCGAGGAAGGACTCCAGCTCTGGCTGCTTTCCGCGGCGAGAGAAGTCACCCGCGTGGATGAGCACGTCACACGCGGGGACCTCCAGCTCCTCGTGCCGTCGATGGGTGTCGGAGATGAGCACCAGCCTCATACGAATCCCTTCGCTTCGGGCGTGGAAGTCCGAGGCTGGAGGGGACGCTACACCGGCACGAGGGCCTTCCTCGCGGCACTTCGCTCGGGAGTCAGTGACTCAGTTCTTGAGCAGCTTGTTCAAGATGCTCTCGTGGGCTTGCAGCCGCCGCTCGGTGTCTTCCCGGTCGACGGTGAGCCGGGCGACCTTCCCGTTGACGTGGAACAGTCCCCGACGCAGCTCCGAGGTCGAGGCACCCACGTGGTCGCTCAACTTCGCGAGGGACTCGACGGCTTGCTCGAAGCCCGCTCGGACCACCTGGAGGTCACGGGAGAACACGTCGACCTTCTCCTCGACGACCAGGAGCCGATGGTCCGAGGCCTTCGACTTGTCTTCCAGCGTGTGGACCCTGTTGTCCAAGGTATGCACCTTGCTGTCCAGGGCATCCACCTTGCTGTCCAGGGCATCCACCTTGCTGTCCAGGACCTCCACCTTCTGCTTGAGCGCACTCACCTCATGTTTCAACTCACGGACGTCCTGCCTGACCTCCGTGACGTCCTGCCTGAACTCCGTGACCTCTCGTCGCAGCTCCCCGACTGCAACCGTGGCCTCTTGGGACGCCCTCCGTCCGTCCCGGATGGCCTCCTTGAGCTCCATGTGGCTCCGGTCGAGCGCATCCAGACGCACTCGAGTGCGCTCCATGACCTTCGAGAGGTCCTTGAGCGCCGCGTCCACTCCCCCACCGTCGTATCTCGCCATCCCGCCTGCCTCCCTCCGAGCGGCCCCATGCCGCTTCCAAGGTTGAAGACACCCTACCAAACCAATCTGACACGGTGGCAATCAGACAAACAACCCATGAGGTTGTCATGGGAAATCCAGACGAACCCGCGTGTCGAGGGGCCAAGGGGCGGGTCCGCGCGCTCCCTCCCCTGTCTCACGGTGGACGCCCGTCAGGAGGAAGTGCTGGCTTCCGGGATGGCGGATGACCCGTACCGGGTTAGAAGCGCCGTGCACTTTATGAAGACCCGCGAGGACCGCATGAGGCGTCGTACCCCGCTTTCCCTGTTGGCCCCCCTGATGCTGGTGGCCACCACTCCGGTATGGGCCCAGGCCCCTGCCCCCTCCCCTACCCCCGCCGCGAAGGCCGCTCCCGCGAAGGCCAAGGGCTCCGCGCTCACTCCGGTGACGAGCGTGGAGGGCATCACCGAGTACCGCCTCGCCAATGGCATGCGCGTGCTCCTCTTCCCCGACCCGACCAAGCCCAACGTCACCGTGAACGTGACGTACTTCGTGGGCAGCAAGCACGAGGGCTATGGCGAGACGGGCATGGCCCACCTGCTCGAGCACCTGATGTTCAAGGGCACGCCCACCACCAAGAACGTGCCCCAGGCGCTCACCGAGCGGGGCGCCCGCCCCAATGGCACGACGTGGCTGGACCGCACCAACTACTTCGAGACGCTGCCCGCCTCGGACGAGAACCTGCGCTGGGCGCTGTCCTTCGAAGCCGACCGCATGGTCAACAGCTTCATCGCCAAGAAGGACCTCGACAGCGAGATGACCGTCGTCCGCAACGAGTTCGAGTCCGGCGAGAACGACCCGGGCAGCATCCTCCAGGAGCGCGTCCTCAGCGCCGCGTACATCTGGCACAGCTACGGCAAGTCGACCATCGGCGCACGCTCCGATTTGGAGAACGTGCCCATCGACCGGCTCCAGGCCTTCTACCGGAAGTACTACCGCCCGGATAACGCGCTGCTGGTGGTGGCCGGCCGCTTCGACGAGGCGAAAACGCTGGGCTTCATCCAGTCCTCCTTCGGCAAGTTGAAGAAGCCCGCCGCGCCCCTGCCCGTCACGTACACCGCCGAGCCCACCCAGGACGGTGAGCGCGAGGTGACGCTGCGCCGCGTGGGCGACAACACCCTGCTCGCCAGCGTGTATCACGTGCCCGAGGGCGCCCACCCCGACTTCGCCGCCATCGACGTGCTGACGCTCGCGCTGGGCGACCACCCGTCGGGCCGTCTCTACAAGAGCATGGTGGAGACGAAGAAGGCGTCGAACGTGTCCGCGTACAACTACCAGTTCCGCGACCCGGGCATCATCGGGTTCAGCGCGGACATGCGCGAGGACCAGCCCCTGGCCGCCGCACGCGAGGCGCTGCTGAAGACGGTGGAGGACTCGGCGCGCACGCCCTTCACCGAGGAGGAGGTCTCCCGCGCGAAGACGACGCTCTTGAAGATGATGGAGCTGACGCTGAACAACTCCGAGCGCGCCGCCATCGGCCTGTCCGAGTGGGCCGCCACCGGCGACTGGCGCTTGATGTTCCTGCACCGCGACCGCATCGAGGCGGTGAAGCCCGTGGACGTCACGCGCGTGGCGGCCACCTACCTCAAGGCCTCCAACCGCACGCTGGGCGCGTTCATCCCCACGGCGAAGCCGGAGCGCTCGGAGCTGCCGCCGCCGGTGGAGATGGCAAAGATGATGGACGGCTACAAGGGCCGCGCCGCGGTGGCGCAGGGCGAGGCGTTCGACCCCTCCCCCGCCAACATCGAGGCGCGCGTGCAGCGCGGCGAGCTGCCGGGCGGCATGAAGTACGCGGTGCTGTCCAAGAAGACGCGCGGTGAGATGGTGAACGCGTCCCTGTCCTTCCACTGGGGCACGGAGGCGGCGCTGCGCGGCAAGGCCGACGCGGCGTCGTACGCGGGCCGCATGCTGATGCGCGGCACCAAGAAGCACACGCGGCAGCAAATCCAGGACGAGTTCGACAAGCTGAAGGCGCGCGTTGGCGTGGACGGGGGCCTTGCCGGAGCGTCGGTGTCCATCGAGTGCCCGCGCGCGAGCCTGCCCAAGGTGCTGGCGCTGGTGGCCGAGATTCTTCGCGAGCCCTCCTTCGACGAGAAGGAGTTCACCCTGCTCAAGCAGTCGCGGCTGGCGGACCTGGAGTCGCAGCGCAGCGAGCCGGAGACGCAGGGCAGCATCGCCTTCTGGCGGACGCTGTCGAGCCACTACACGAAGGGCCACCCCTACTACGTGCCCACGCTCGACGAGCGCATCGCCGGCGCGAAGGACACCACGCTGGAGCAGGCCCGCGCCTTCCACAAGGCGTTCTACGGCGGCGCCAACGCGGAGCTGGCCGTGGTGGGTGACTTCGACCCGAAGGAACTCGTGGCCGAGACTGGCAAGCTGTTCGGCGACTGGAAGAGCCCGGCGCCCTACGCGCGCGTGCCGGAGGTCTTCAACGACGTGGGCCCCAAGGCCGTGGCCCTGGAGACGCCGGACAAGGCGAACGCGTACTTCTACGCGGGGCAGACGCTCAAGCTGCGCGAGGACGACAAGGACTGGCCGGCGCTGATGCTCGGCAACTTCGTGCTCGGCGGCGGCTTCCTCAACTCGCGGCTGGCCACGCGCATCCGCCAGAAGGATGGCCTGTCCTACGGCGTCGCGAGCAACATCGACCCGGGCGATTTGGACGCGGTGGGCACGTTCATCACCTACGCCATCTACGCGCCGGAGAACGCGAGCCGGCTCGAAACGGCGATGCGCGAGGAAGTGACGAACGTCTTGCAGAAGGACTACTCGGCGGAGGAGCTGGAGAAGGCTCGCGCGGGTCTGCTGGAGTACCGGCAGGCGGCTCGTGCGCAGGACGGCAACCTGGCGCGCAAGCTCGCCGGCTACCTGTACCTGGGCCGCACCCTCACCTTCGACGCGGGCGTGGAACAGCAGCTCTCCAAGCTCAAGCCGACGGACGTGCGTCAGGCCATGTCGCGACACCTGGACTGGACGAAGGTCACCCAGGTGAAGGCGGGTGACTTCGCCACCGCGGAGAAGAAGGCGAAGGCCCCCGTACCGGCTCAGGCCGCGCCGTGACGCGGTGACTGCTCACCCTTCACGGGGTTGAGCGCTCAGCCCCGAGGTGCCCGCGTGGCGCCTCGGGGCTTTTTCATGCCCGCGCGGGGGCGTGAGAGATGTGGGAGCGGACCTCGCCGATGCCCTAGGTCGAGGAACGTTCCTCATTGATGACGTCGTTGCACAGGCCGACGCATTCGTCGCAGATGAAGACGTTCGGGCCCGCGATGAGCTTTCTCACCTCGCGCTGGTACTTCTCGCAGAATGAGCATTGGACGTTGATGCCGGGGTCGAATTTCCGCGTGGCGTCGGCGATCTTGTCGAACCACAGAGAACTCCAATACGCCAGTGCTCTCTCCGCGTCCTCGGAGCGGACCAGGTCGGCCCGCCATTCGAGGACCATGGTTTTTTCAAGGCGGGCCCAGCTCCCATCCGGCGCCACATTCAGGGCCCAACTGTCAGGCTTGCGCTCACCGTCCTCGTAGACACCCAGATGCACCACCAGTCCGTCTGGACCGAGCTCCGCGTAGAGCCCCTCCTTCCGGTCGAATGAGACGCCCTCTGGCAACCACGAGCGGTCGAACCGTTCCTTCTTGTCCATGCGGTGGCACCTCTTCCCGCGAGGCGGATGGAGGAGAAGACCCACGTCGGTGCGGGAACCCGATGGTCCACACGAGAAGATAGCCTTTTCATGAGAGGCATTCTCTCGGGGGGCACCCGCGGGCGACAGGCTCGACGTCACATTTCACACATCACGTTTCGCCAACACGTGACGCCCCGGTCATCGTGGGCTCCGTGCTCGCGGTTCGCGAGCGCGCCCGGTGGCCCAGGAAGCCAGACAGCCACGCCAGCACGGCCGCCGCCAACACCACGCCGCCCATCGGCTTCGCGGTGTTGTCATTGAGCACGCTCACCGCCCAGGACGCGGAGGCCGCGGCGGTGAACTGGAGCGCGCCCAGCACCGCGGACGCGAGCCCCGCGTGCGCGGCGTGTCGCTCCAGCGCGATGGCCGCGGAGTTGGGTCCCACCAATCCCAGCGTCGGCACGAACAGGAACAGCGCGGCGGCAATCCCCCAGAAGCCCCCTACCCCACTCCACGTGACTGCCATCACCCCCGCCGCCGTCACCACATACAGCGCCAATGCCAGACGCAGCAGCCGGTGCAACGGGATGTGGCGCAGCAGCTTGCGATTGAGCTGAGCCAGCGCCACCAGCCCCACCGCGTTCGCACCGAAGAACCAGCCGAAGTCCTGCTCCTTCACGCCATGCAGCGTGATGAACACGAACGGCGCGCCCGCGATGTACGCGAACATTCCCGCGTACGCGAAGCCACCCGCGAGCGCCGGGCCGACGAAGTCCGCGTCCCGCAGCAGCTCCCCCAAGCGCGCGCGCATGCTCTTCGTCTTCGAGTGCTCGGGCGCGGTCTCCGGCAACACCCTCCACGTGGCGACCAGCGCCACCGCGCCAATGCCCGCGAGCAACACGAAGATGACCCGCCAGCTCATGTGCTGGAGCACGAAGCCGCCCAGCAACGGCGCGAGCACGGGCGCCACGCCCACCACGAGCATCAAGCGCGACATCGTCCTCGCCGCGTCCGCGCCGGACCACAAGTCCCGCACCACCGCGCGCGGTGCCACCAACGCCACCGCGCCGCCCAGCGCCTGGAAGAAGCGCATCGCCACCAGCGCCGTCGCCGTGGGCGCGAGCGCACAGCCGAGCGAGCCCAGCACATACACCGCCAGCCCCGCGTACAACGGCCGCGTCCGTCCGAACCGGTCAATGAGTGGCCCGGTGAAGAGCTGCCCCAACGCCAGCCCCGCGAAGCACGACGCGAGCGTGAGCTGGATGACGGACTGGGTCGACTGCAAGTCCTGCGCGATGCGTGGCAGCGCGGGCAGGTACATGTCGATGGACAGCGGCGCGAACGCGGTGAGCGCTCCCAGCAGCAGCTCCAGCGACAGGGTGCCCGATGGGGGCGACTTCTTCGTGAGGGTGTTCATGCCATCCCAGGCGTGAGGCGCGCACCGCCGCGCGCGCGAGTTCGTGCAGGGCTCTGGATGCCGAGCAGGCGACCTCTCGGCGGGCCGCTCGCGAGCAACGCGGTGGCGACTCCCTGGGAGGTTCTCCGGAGCTTCATCATCATCGTCGACGCTGGATTAGCGGCGCGGACCCTGGCTGACCAGCGACACGAGGTTCCACGCAGTGTTCCACGCACGGAACAATCCCCACGCCTGTCCCCGGCGGGCGTCACAAGTCCTGCCTCCGCGCGTCTTCAGGATGAAGCAGCCGCATGCGGGGGAGGGGAGTGGCCGGGTCCCACCTCCACGCCAACTCACCCTCGGAGGGGCCGGCCGGGCGAAGGCCGGCATGTCAGACCCTCCGGTTATTCCTTTCCCCGTCGCGCACACGGGGGTGCAGGACCCTTCGGAGTCTCGAGCTCGAGTTTACCGTCGCGCCCTCACCGCCACGGTCCCAGGTTCGCCCTCCGTGTGTGCGACACCATGAAGACGAAGCACGCGAGGAGGCAGGGGCCATCTCTCGCGCGCAGGGGGATGGGGCGCCGCGCTCGGGAAGCGCGGGCCCCATGAGGTACCGGCGACGCCTTCGGGCTCGCCCGACATTCTTGAATCGCCATCCACGCCGGAGGGCAAGCCCGTCGCACGGGACTTGTCCTTCCGGAGGATGGCCGGTGCGCGCGAGGCAGGCAGCTCCTCAACCCCTCCCACTGCCCGCCTCGCGCGCTCCCGTAAACCTTCCCTTTGCTTGCCAAGGGGGCGCACCGGAGACATAGGGGACCTCACAGGTCGCGGCGCGCGGAGCGAGGGTGCTCGGTGCCATGACGGAGCGGGCGCCACGTCAGGTCCCGAAACCCTCCGGCGACCCTCGTGAGCAATGGGACTCCGGTACGACGTCATCGTGGTGGGCCTGGGCCATGCGGGCTGTGAGGCGGCGCTGGCCTGCGCGCGCCTGGGCCTGGCCACGCTGGGAATCACGCTCAAGCGCGAGCGCTCCGCGGTGATGAGCTGCAACCCCGCCGTGGGTGGCACCGCCAAGGGACACCTGGTGCGGGAGCTGGACGCGCTCGGGGGACAGATGGGGCGCGTGGCGGACCTCGCCGGCACGCACTTCAAGACGCTCAACGCCTCCAAGGGCCCCGCCGTCCAGGCGACTCGCGTGTTGTGCGACCGCGAGCAGTACTCCGCCCTGATGCAGTCGGTCCTCTTCAACGAGCCGAACCTCACCGTGCGCGAGGGCGAGGTCTCCACGCTGGTGGTCGAGGAGGGGAGGGTGACGGGCGTGCTGCTCGGCGACGGCACACAGGTGTCCGCGTCGGCGGTGCTGCTCACCACGGGCACCTTCCTCCAGGCGCTGATGCACGTGGGCGAGAAGAAGGAAGTCGGCGGACGATTGGGTGACGACGCGGCGCGAGGCCTGTCCGATTCGCTGCGCGCGCTTGGCTTCACGCTGGGCCGCTTCAAGACGGGCACTCCGGCGCGGCTCGCGCGCGCGAGCATCGACTGGGACGCGGTGCAGCCGCAGCACGGCGACTTCCCGCCGCGTCCGCTCTCCTGGCGCACGCGCGCGGAGTCGGCCTCGGGAGTGCCGTTTCCGCGGCAGCCCTCGGTGACGTGCGGCATCACGGCCACCACGCTCCAGACGCACCGCGTGCTGCGCGACAACCTCCACCGCTCGCCGCTGTACCAGGGGGAGATTGTCGGCCGGGGGCCGCGCTACTGCCCGTCGCTGGAGGACAAGGTCGTGCGCTTCGCGGAGCGCGAGCGGCACCAGGTGTTCCTGGAGCCCGAGGGCCCCGACTCGCCGCTGGTGTATCCGGCGGGCCTGTCCACCAGCCTGCCCGCGGACGTGCAGCTCGACTTCCTGCGCACCATCCCCGGACTGGAGCGGGTGGAGGTCATCCGCTACGGCTACGCGGTGGAGTACGACTACGCGCCGCCCACGCAGCTCAAGCCCACGCTGGAGACGAAGGCCGTCGCGGGCCTGTTCTTCGCGGGCCAGCTCAACGGCACCTCGGGCTACGAGGAGGCCGCCTTCCAGGGCCTGTGGGCCGGGCTCAACGCGGGCCTCATGGTGAAGGGCGAGCCGCCGCTGCTGCTCGGCCGCGACGAAGCCCATGGCGCGGTGCTGGTGGATGACCTGGTGACCAAGGGCGTGGACGAGCCGTTCCGCATGTTCACCAGTCGCTCCGAGCACCGGCTCCGGCTGCGCGAGGGCAACGCGGACCTGCGGCTGGCGCGTCACGGGCACCGGGTGGGGCTGTTGCCGCGCGAGGCGTTGGAGCGGGCGGAGGCGCGGCAGCGCGCGGTGACGGACGAAGTGACGCGGCTCAAGCGCACGGGTCTGGCGGCGCGGCTGAAGCGGCCCGAAGTCACGTACGGGCAGCTGGGGGAGGGGAGGGTGGACTGGCCCGTGGTGGCGGAGGATGTGGCCGAGGAGGTGGAGGTGGAGGTGAAGTACGAGGGCTACATCGCCCAGGCGGCGCGAGCGGCGGCGCGCGAGTCGGAGGCGACGGACCGGTGGCGGATTCCGGAAGGCTTTCGCTTCACGGAGGTGCGGGGGCTGAGCAAGGAGGCGGCGGAGAAGCTCGGCGCGCACCGGCCTTCGACGGTGGGACAGGCGCGGAGGATTCCAGGCCTGACGCCCACGGCGGTGTCGCTGCTCCTGGTCGCGCTCAAGCGCGTCTCGGGCCCCTCGGGCGGCGGCGAAACACCCCTGGAGTGATCAGAACAGGGGGTGTGGACAACGTGTGGACAACTTTGGGGATAGAAATCCCCTGAATGATTCCGGAGGGTTATGCCCCTCCGCGCTGTGGAGGTGCTGTGGATAACACGAGGTTCGTAGATCTGCTGGCATCCGGCTGCCAGGCGCTGGGCGTGTCGGTGGGGGAGGACGTGGGCCCCCGGTTGCAGCGGCTGATGGCGGAGCTGCTGAAGTGGAACGCGAAGGTGAATCTCACGGCGATTACGGCGCCGGAGGAGGTGCTGGAGAAGCACTTCCTGGACTCGCTCGCGGTGCTGCCGGAGGTGACGGGCGCGGCGTCGTTGTTGGATTTGGGCGCGGGTGCGGGCTTCCCGGGACTGCCGTTGAAGATTGCGTTGCCAGCGCTCGGCGTGACGCTGGTGGACACGGTGGGCAAGAAGGTCGCGTTCATCAAGGCCGCGTCGGCGAGCCTCGGGTTGCAGGGCGTGCGCGGGTTGCACGCGCGCGCCGAGGGACAGCCGGAGACGGAAGGGATTCCGCGCGCGGAGTTGTTGATTGCGCGCGCGTTCATGGACCTGCCGGACTGGCTGGCGTTGGCGCCGGCGTATGTGGAGCCGGGCGGGCGCGTGGTGGCGATGCTCGGCAAGTCGCAGACGGACGCGGAGCTGGCGTCGCGCGCCGCGGAGCGACACCTGCGAGTGGTCTCCGCGAGGGCGTACCGGCTGCCGTTCTCCGGCGCGGAGCGTCAGGTCGCGGTGTTCGCGAAGGAGTAGGGCAGGGGAGGGCGGGCCCGCGCGTGCACGGTGGAGGTGCGCGCGTGGCGCCATGCGGACAACTGCTATCCATTGTCAGTTGTGGACGTGGCGTGGGAGTGAGGGGGCAGGCATGCGAGGAGGGGCCGCGTTAGCTTCAAAGCGGAGGTACCTCGCATGCAGCCGATTCCGACGGACCGACCGGTGGTCTGGGGTGACGACGAGCCCCATGAGTCTGAAGTCGCGGTGGCCCGAGCGTCCCGCGCCGACTTCGAGCAACGCTGGGGACCTCCGCACTTCCGAGACGTGGAAGGTGATGGACTCGGACCCACTGACTACTGGGGTTGGCGCGCGGACTGCGGCTTCCAGTTCTTCGTCTTCTATCTGCAGGCCACGGACGATTTCCATGTCATGACCTCGGAGGAGGAGCTGAGCCATGCGCTCGCGCATCTCGACTGGTGGCGCGATGAAGTGGTGTGGCGGGCCAACCCTGGAGCGCCGCCGCTGACGGATGGCTGGGCGGTGTACCGGCAGGACGACACGGGTCATCGCCATGATGTCTGTGTGATGACGAGCCGAGGACATGCGGAGTGCCTGGCGCGTCGGATGGAGGCTCGGGCGCACAAGCAGTGGTACGCCGTGGAGCAGCGTGGAACACCGCCCGTGAGGCAGTCCCGTCCGCGTCAGGGTTGGGCTGTGATTCGGCAGGATGAGCACGGCAACCGGGCGGAGGTGGCCGTGTTTCGGACCGAGCGGCGCGCGCGGGAGCTGGCCGCCGCGTACGACTCCGAGCCTCGGCACAAACAGGCGTACTTCGTGGAGCCCGTGTCTCCTCCGAATCCGTGAGGCGTCGGCCCACGGCGCTGACGCGTTGGCCTTCTGCCATTGCCTTGCCGTGTGCGGACACGCGCGCCGGAGATGGCGCGATGCTTCCGCGACTTCATCGTGCACCGCGCACTGCTCGTCATTGAGTGCGCACGCGTCACGACCGTGAGACGCGCGAACCTTCACCGGGTTCGTTCGTGGTGAGGACGGACCTGGGATGGAGATGTGCAAGCTGCGAGTCGCTCGACCGACGCGGAGCCTGGCGACGGTGGTGCGGTTCTATCGAGAGGGGCTTGGCTTCGAGCTCGTGGGAGGCTTCGAGGACCATGCGGGCTTCGATGGGGTGATGCTCGGCCAGGTCGGGACGCCGTACCACTTGGAGTTCACGGTGGAACGCGGACACGAGGCGCCTCGCGCTCCTTCGCCGGACCATCTGCTGGTTCTCTATGTGTCGCGGCGCGAGGAGTGGGACGCGCGGGTGCGGCGCATGGTGCAAGCGGGCTTCCATCCGGTGCGCTCACACAACCCTTACTGGGACGTGTACGGGAAGACCTTCGAGGACCCGGATGGATATCGCGTCGTGCTCTACCAGGGAGAGTGGACGCGCTGAGTTGTGTCGAGGCGCGAGGTCTCGCGAACCCTGGGTTTGCGTTGGGCGTTGTTACCCCAGGTCGCGCAGGAGCGCGTCGCGGTCCGTGATGAGCTTCTTCGAATTGAGGTGTTTGCGAATCACGCGCTCCGCCTCCGCGCGGACCGTTGAGTCACTGAGTCGAGCGAGCCACTGCGTGCGCAGTGCTTCGAGTTGTTGTCGCTGGGGGAGGGGTGTCGATGCGAACCATTGCTCCAGCTCGAGGATGATGTCGGGACGGGGTGGTCGAACCGGAGGCTCCGCGATGAGGTCCGAGGGCTTCGGCGTGTATCGAAGCGAGGCCAGTTCATCGGAGAGCGGACCCCATGATTCGGCGAGTCCGCGCAGCCCGAGTCGGACCACGTCGAGCGGTGCTTCCTGTCGCGGGTCGGAGAGAAGGCCCCAGTCGACGAGTCGTTTCCGCAAGGCCTCGCGTCCGTGGACCTCGTCATGGACTTCTTCGCCCAGGTGGGCGGTGCCCCAGACGTTGAATTGATGGTTGTGGGAGAAGATGGCGCTCTCGACATGGGCATCGCCGAAGACGCAGGTGCCCAGGGGTTCGTCTTCGCCGAACAGGCGGCGGACTCGAAGGTCCCCGAGGATGACGAGGTACTCGGAGGTGTAGACGGTGTGCGCGATGAGGTTGCCGCGCACGAAGACGAGTCCGCCTGGGTTTTCGAGCCAGCCATCGACGACCAGGTCGCCGTCGATGAACGTCGAGCCTCGGGTGTTCTCCAGCCTGAGTGATGAGACGCGCCCGCCTGTGAACAGCCCGGCGCCGCTGAAGAAGCCGTCGGAGAGGACGAGGGCGTCCACGTCCATGCCGTTGCCGGCGCTTCGTTGCTTGAAGGCCGCGTAGGGACGGAGCACCTCGGCGGCTTCCTCGGGAGACAACCAGCGTTGAAGCGGGAGCACGGAGTGAGCCTTGCGAGTGGAGGTGTCGGCGTGTCGCCGCGGACGATGCCCGCGATGGGTCCTGTGTCTCGCGGAGTATCGCAAGGGTTCGAGCGCTGTGGTTGCCAGCTCAGGATGTGACCAGGCACTCGCGCGGATGCTGGCTCGGGGCAGGGGAGGGGAGTGCGAGCGGACGGTTCCTTCAGTCGGGGAACACGCCTGCCTGGTCTGGCGTGAAGCTGAGTGCGAGAGCACACGCTCGATGGGCCGTTCACTCGACCAGCGAGAGGTCTAGTGGTGGGCTTGTCTGCTCGCGAGGCGAGAGGTGAGCGAGCTTTGGACCACGGCGCGAACTCCGTTGCACGCGGCTGTGCTGCCACTCATCGCGCGGGAGTCTTTCGGCGCGTGTGGCATCGGGGCGACTGCTCTCGAAGCGGACGCGTGACGCCAGGACTGTTCGCGAGTGACTCCGTTCGAGCCCATGGCGTACTCAGGCGAGGTGCCGCGGATGGAGTCGCGTCACGAGGTTGGAGGAGGAGCATTCCTGCGTGCTCAGCCCTGCACGGTTGTCATGACTTGATGCGAGCGTCCAAGCAGGTGCCCGCAGGCCCTGTTGCGCGGGTTCTGAGCCCGCGGCTACTGCTCGTTCCACGTGGAACAGGGTGAGTCGGGTCCAAGTCAGCGCGGGCTCCGACCGTGAGGACGGAGGCGTCATCGTGAAGCGATGGCTTCGAACGGACCTCGCGTGAGTTTGCCGCTCGTGGCTGAAGTTCCTGCAGCCCGTGGTGATGCAGGCCAGCCCTTCGAACCACACGTCGGTGAGCTCCATCGTTCGTGACGCGTGGACATGAGGGCCGTTCGACGTGTGTATCCCTGGAGGTTCGTGCCCACGGTTCGGACGCCATGCGCACCGGCGCAGGTGATGGGCCGTACGCAGACTCTTTTCGGTGGGGCCTCCGGATTCTTCGCGAACCCCAGACCCACTTGAGCCGAATCGGTGAGGGCAGGTTGGTGGTGGTCTGGTTGTGAAGCGCGAACCTCTGCACGGCGAGGTGTCGCGTGTGATGGCGGCGGGGTGCTTGCGTCGCGGCAGTGGGACCGACCCTTCGCGGCGACTGCTGGCTCTGACAGGACGGGCGCGACAAGGGAACTCGCACGGCAGTGAGGATGCGAGCGAGCCAGGTGGGGGCGCATCGGGTGTCCGTACGAGTGAGGGTTCTTCGAGGTGCTCGTTCGTGGACCTTCGAGACGGGGCGCGGATGGGAGAGGGGAGGGGATGCCGTCCGTCACTTCTGCCCTGCACCACATGGCGCGAACTCTGGAGTCAGCGAGTGCTCTCGGCTGTCGGACCGTTCTCCGGAGTTGCTGCCCCGTGAGGGATGCCGAGCACAGGGTCCTGCTGGTGGCGTGAAGTGAAGACCCACGCGACTGGCCCGTGCTGAGCCTGCTTCAACGAGAAGGGGAGCGCGGTGAGGTTCCATGTGGAACCCGAAGCGAGGAGTCGACTCGCGCCGCTTTCGCTGCAACGGCGTGCAGCGGACGGCGTGATTCGAGTGAAGGGAAGAGGCTGCCTGGTGGGTGGGGGAGGGGGCGCCAGTTGTTGGCGGAGTGCGGAGCCGCCTGCACCGTCACCCCGAGAAGCCGTGTCTCGGTGGTGCCCGACCATGAGGACGCGTGAGAGGTCTCGTTCAGCCGCGCACCCCGGGAACGGAGACGAGTCCATGCGGTGAGGGAGACCCTGGCTTTCTTGAGAGGTCGCGCACCCGTGGTGCCCCGTTCATCGGTGCGCGACGTCATGCAGTCCCGCTCGGGTTGCTTCTCGCTGGCGAGGTCGCTCAGCCATCGAGGCGTCGTGGTGCGGGTCCCCGTGGTTCACGGCTTGGGTGCCGCGGTCGTCCTCTTTCTAGTGAGGACGCCGAGAAGTCCCTTCAGGGTTTCGGTGGCTATCGACTCGCGTGAAGTCCGAACCATCACGCCTTGCCGCGCGTCAGGTTCCACGTGGAACGGCGAAGAGGGATGGGCGCCGCGTGCTGGCTGCACCTGGTTGAAGGGGCCGCTTCTGGAGGTCGTGCATGCCGACGCGGTGAAGCCGCTGCCAGCGTTGCCGCGCACCGTGTTCCATCGTGGAACGTGGCGGGAGCCAGGGCGAGTTCTCTTGGTGGGGCTTCACCTGGTTGATGGCGGTGCTTCTCGATGGTGCGCCGAATCACGTGAGGCGGGCCTCAGTCAGCCAGCGGTTGCCATGCGCCGTGCTCCACCCAGAAGGTGGCGGGGGGCAGGGCGAGTTCTCTTGGTGGCTTCACCCGGTTGAAGTCGTGGCTTCTCGATGCCGCGCGCCGAATCACGTGAGGCAGGGCTCGGCCAGCCAGCGGTTTCCACGCGCCGCGCCCCATGTGGAGCGGTGACGGGGTCGAGGGTGAGTCCTCTGGGTTTCTTCACCCGGTTGAAGCAGCCGCTTCGCGAAGGCGTGCGCACCGGCGTGCGTGAGGTCCCGGTCATCCAGCGTTGCCACGCGCCGCGTTCCACGTGGAACGGTGACGGAGCCTTGGGTGAGTTCCTCGTCGAGTCCGCGCCCGGTTGGAGCAGGTGCTTCGGGATGCCGGGTACGGCGACGCGCGTGGTGCCTCCACCAACCGGCGATGTCGTGTTCCACGTGGAACGGTGGAGGGGCCTTGGGTGAGTTCGTCCTCAGCAGCTCAAGGAGTCGCTTCGCGATGCCGTGCCGGCGGACTCGCCTGAAGTCTCTGCCAACCAGCGATGCCGTGCTCCGCGTGGAACGGTGAAGGGACCAGGGTGGGGCACGGGTCCTGAACTGGTTCAGGCAGTCGCTTCGCGATGCCGTGCACGGCGACTCGTGCGAAGCCCCCGCCAACCAGCGATGCCGTGTTCCACGTGGAACGGTGACGGGGCCTTGGGTGAGTTGCTCGTTGAGGCCGCGCCTGGTTGAACCAGTGGCTTCGTGATGCCGTGAACGGCGACTCGTGCGAAGCCCCGCCAACCATCGATGCCGTGTTCCACGTGGAACGGTGACGGGGCCTTGGGTGAGTTCCTCGTTGAGGCCGCGCCTGGTTGAAGCAGAGGCTTCGTGATGCCGTGCACGGCGACTCGTGCGAAGCCCCGCCAATCAGCGATGCCGTGTTCCACGTGGAACCCTGATGAGGTCCGGGATGAGGGCCTCGTTGAGGTCGCGCCCGGTTGAAGGAGGTGCTTCGCGATGCCATGCGCGGCGACTTGCGTGATGCCTCCACCAACCGGCGATGCCGTGTTCCACGTGGAACGAAGAAGAGGTCCAGATGGCCGTCGCGTGCTGGCCTCACCTGGTTGAAGAGACCGCCGCGAAGCTTCTTCACGGTGTTGGTGCTGGCGAACTCGCATGAAGCCGCTGCCATCCCGCGATGCCGTGCGCCGTGTTCCACGTGGAACGAAGAAGGGGTCCGGATGAGCGCCGCGTTGTCTTCCTCACCTTGCTGATGAGGTGGCTGAGAAGCCGCTTCGTGGTGACGACGCCTGATGGTTCGTGTGCGGTGTTCCACGTGGAACCGATGCGGGCATGAGCACCGCTCCACGTGCCCGGGCACCGGCATCGATGCGTGAAGGAGGTGAGCCGTGATGCTCGGCCTGGCGACGCGTGTGACGCCTTCGCGTGCAGGTGTTCTGGTGAGCATCCGTGTTCCACGTGGAACGCATCACGCGCTTCACCACCTCTTCAACGAGATGCTGGGGCTGGCGGTAAGGGCCTCACGTGAGGCCGCCGTCACCACGTGTTGCCGCGAACCGAGCAGATGGCGAACCCACTTCCTGATGCGCGACGTGTGCCGTGTTCCACGTGGAACGCGGTGGTGCGTGGACTGGTGTGGACCGTCCAGTTGCTGGTGCCGTGCGGCCCATGCACGCGCTTTCGTGTTCCACGTGGAACGGCGGAGAGACAGCGCTCGGGATGCGTCGATGCCTTCGCCGAGAAAGGGTCGTGAGCGAGTTCTCGATGATGTCCGCATGCCGCCATGCGTGAGGTCATGCGAGGTCGATGCGGCGCGAATCGTGTTCCACGTGGAACACGAAAGCGGTCCGCACGAGCGGTCGAAACCCGTGCTCACGCGATGCCGTGTTCCACGTGGAACGAGGTAACGCCTGAACCGGTCTCAAGGAGTCGTGCTGGTAGCGGAGCCGCGTGCTCCCGTGTTCCATGTGGAACGCAGAAGCCGTTCACGAGGTGGCGCGTGCGACGTGCCCTTCACCTCATCAACGTGGTGTTGGGCCTTGGCCGATGATGCGCAACGGCGCTGGCCTGCGTGACGCTGTCGCGAGCAGTTGAGACGACGCGGGTCGTGTTCCACGTGGAACGCGGAAGCCGTTCGCGAGGTGGTTCGCGCCGCGCGCCGTTCACTTCATCAACGTGGTGTTGGACCTTGGCCCAGCGAGGCTCAGCGGTGCCGTCCTGCATGACGCTGTCGCGAGCGGTTCGTGTTCCACGTGGAACGCAGAAGCCGTTCACGTGGTGGCGCGCGCTACGTGCCGTTCACCTCATCGACGTGGTGTTGGGCCTTGGCTGGTGATGCGCAACGGCGCGGACCTGCGTGACGCTGTCGCGAGCAGTTGATGCGAGCGAGCCGTGGTTCACGTGAAACGGTGATGGGGGCGGAGCAGTGGTGGAACGCCGGTGCCGTGTTCCATGTGGAACGCGGAAGCAGCCAGGGTGGTGACGGGTGCTCGGCCTCATCGACGTGGTGTTGAAGACCGATGAGAAGGTGTTCACACGCTGCGCTTTCGCGATGGTCTGAAGGCCCTCGTGCCGTGTTCCACATGGAACGCGGACACGAGTCGGAAGGGCGGACTTCATCCGCGAAGACAACGTGCCCTCGCTTCGAGCCGATGTCGCGGACAGGCAGATGCCTGGTGCCGGCGCGTCGCGCGCGAGTTCCGATGTCGCCGTGGCCTTTGAGGCTGTTCCACGTGGAACGCGCGCGCCGATGCGGTGCGCGGGTGTTCATCCGAAGCGCGCTTCAGCGTGGCGTGTCCCACGCGGGAACGGGTGTCGTGTTCGATGGGTGCGGACAACGGGCATCGTGTGAACACGGTGAGCCACTTGGGCCCGCGTTGCCGCCGCCGTGTTCCATGTGGAACGCCGTGGTGGTGATGCGTGCTGAGGCGGCGACGAACGCGTGTCGCCTTCCACGCGGAGCAGGTGAAGTGACCGCGCTGAGTCCTGGGGGTGGGGATGAGGACTCGCGAGGCCGGGTGCCGACCCAGGCTCCACGTGGTTCGCGTGTCGGGTCCGTCCCCGGTTGTGGCGATGCCGTGTGCTCATCCTTGCTGGCTTCAGCGTGAAGCGAGCTGTGTGATGGACGGTGGTCGCGCACTGGAGGCCGGACAACGCTTCGATGACTTCACGGCATCGAGTGAGGGTCGCGGCGCGCACCAGATGGAACGAAGCAGAGCCTCACGCTGAATCGATCGATGCGGAGGATGTCTGGCGCGAGTTGGCCAGTTCGATGCCGCGCGCGCCGTGGCCCGCGTGAAACGGAGGTGCGGTCCGCGGCCCCGTGTCCAGATGGTGCCGAACGGCAGCTGGGTTTCGGCAAGCACCGCCGGCCGCGCGCATCGCCGCATGTGGAGTGGCGATGGAGGGAGCTGGTTCATGCCAGCGTGGTGCTCGCGGCACGGATGGCGTGTCGAACTGGCCGTTGAGCCAGTAGGGTAGTTCAGGCGGCGCCGCTGAAAGCTCTCGGATGGCGGGGCTCATCGCTGAACGAGGCTGCACCTCGCTTCATGTCGAATGGTCGATGGAGGTCGCGAGCCGGTTCGCGCCGCGTCAGTTGGAACCAGCGAAGAGTGTTCGCGCGATGCCTCATGTCGAACGGGTGCTGGCGGTAGCGAACTCGTTCATGTGGAGGCTTTCGATGATGCGGCAGCGATGGGCTCCGGACCGGATGGTGGTCGCGCCACTCCTCATGTCGAACGGGTGCTGGCGGTAGCGAACTCGTTCAGGTGGAGGCGTCCGATGATGAGTCAGCGATGGGCGCTGGACCGGATGGTGGTCGCGCCACTCCTCACGTCGAACGGCTGTCGGGAGTCGTGAGCGCGCTCATGTGGAGGCTTCCGATGATGAGTCAGCGATGGGCGCCGCACCGGCCAGTGGCCGAACTGCACCTCGCGTCGAACGGGTGCTGGGAGTGGTGAGCGCGCTCACGTGGAGGCTTCCGATGCTGAGTCAGCGATGGGCGCCGGACTGGATGGTGGTCGAACCACACCTCACGTCGACCGGCGGCTGGCGGTAGCGAACTCGTTCCTGCGGAGGCTCGTTGATGAGGCGCGAGGGTTGCCACATGGGGCTGTGGCCAAACCGCACCTCGCGTTGGCTGGGTGATGGAGTGGGCGAACCGGCTCGCGCGGTGGCTCTCGATGAGGAGACCTCGACGGGCGACGCATTGGAGGGCGTGCCGTGCCTCACGCCGGATGAGCGGGGGAGGTGGCGAACCGGTTCATGCGGAGGCTCTTGGTGGTGACGCATCGGACGGGGTCGTGCAGCGCTTCACACCGGATGGGTGATGGAGGTGGCGAAGTGGCGCATGCGGAGGTCTCGATGATGACGCCTCAATGAACTGAACGGTGGTCGACCCACGTCTCAGGTCGAACGCGCGATGGAGGTGCCGAGCTCGCTCATGCGCAGGCTCTCGCCGATGAGCATTGAGGAGCGCTGCATCGGACGGTGGTCGACCCATGCCTCAAGTCCAACGAGCGATGGATGGAGATGGCGGACCTGCCCGTGCGAGGGCGCTCGATGATGACGCATCGGACGGTGGCCGAACCGCACCTCATGACGAACAGGCATGAGCAGTGACGGCCCGGTTCATATTGGTGCTTCCGACAATGCATCGGGTTGCCGCACGGTGCCGTGTTGAACGGACAAGAGCCGTGGTGAGCCGACTCACGCGAGGGCGACCAACAACGCAGCGATGAACAGCCGTCACCTCCGATGACCCCGAGGCGACTTCATGTTGAACGGACGAGCGCCATGGTGGTCCGGCTCATGCGAAGGCGACCAACAGCGCAGCGATGAACAACTGCCACCGCGGAAGACAGTCGAAGCGCACTTCATGTCGAACGAGTCACGGGCGAAGAGGTGGCTCACGCGAGGGCTCGTGACAGCGCATGGAGGGTGCGCACCATCGCAGGGCAACCGCAGTGCGCTTCATGGCGGACATGCGATGAAGGTTGCGAGCCGGTACGAACCGGCACTTCCGATGCTGCCTGGGTGGGCCTCATCGTCCGGCGAGATTGCCCAGCGCTTCCACGTCACCCAACCCATTTGAACGGTGCACGGAGGTCGCGAGTCGAGCAGGCCCGTTCCATATGGAACGCGTGAGCGGACGGACTTGAGCGGTGACACCGACCCCCGTCACCCGCGTGCCCCCTTATAAGGAGGGCATCCGAGCAGTCTCCCCACACCGCCCGAATCCAGGATGCGAACGCCCGGTCGGCCGGGTTCTGGACGTAGGAAACCGTGCTCCAAGTCTCCGGAATCAGGCCTTCCGGCTTGCTTGGAAGCCCTCGAAAAGAGTCGTCACGCTGGGAGCGCCGTGAATTTGATCCAACACCGAATCGCGTGCTAGCAGCGGATCAGCGTGCAGTCGTGCACCGCATCACGCACGGCGCCCGGCTCTCGCCGGGCAAGAGAGAGGATGGGGCTCGTGGGTCGAATCATCTGCATCTCCAATCAGAAGGGTGGCGTGGGTAAGACGACCACCGCCATCAACCTCGCCGCGAGCCTCGCCTCCGCCGAGCGCCGCACGCTCCTGGTTGACATGGACCCGCAGGGCAACGCCGGCAGCGGCCTGGGCCTCAAGCAGGACAAGCTCCACGGCACCATCTACGACGCGCTCCTCAATGGCCGCCCCATGAAGGAGCTCTTCCACCCGACCGAGCTGCGCTACCTCCAGGTCGTCCCCGCCACGCCCGACCTCACCGGCGCCGAAGTCGAACTCGTCAACCTGGAGAACCGCGAGTTCCGCCTCCGCGACGCCCTGCGCCCCCTGGCCTCCGAGTTCGACTACATCATCATCGACTGCCCGCCCTCGCTCGGCCTGCTCACCCTCAACGCCCTGTCCGCCGCGGACTCCGTCCTCATCCCGCTGCAGTGCGAGTACTACGCGCTCGAGGGTCTCTCCCAGCTCACGCACACCATCGACCTGGTGAAGCAGGGCCTCAACCCCGACCTGAAGATGGAGGGCATCCTCCTCACCATGTTCGACGCTCGCGCCAACATCGCCCACCAGGTCGTGGACGAGGTGCGCGGCTACTTCAAGGAACAGGTCTTCCAGGTCGTCGTCCCGCGCAACGTGCGCCTGTCCGAGTGCCCGTCCTTCGGCAAGCCCATCATCCTCTATGACATCAAGTCCAAGGGCTGCGAGAGCTACCTCGCCCTCGGCCGCGAACTGATGAAGCGCGACACTCCCAAGACGCCCCGCCGGCGGGTCGCCTGAAGCCCTCCGCGAGCCTTTGCGTCGCCCATGCCCGTCGTGAGTCTCCTCGCGGCGCTGGAGTCCTGACTTGGTGAAAGCAGACACGCAGAAGCGCGCCCTCGGTCGTGGGCTCTCCGCACTCATCCCCCAGGCCGCTCCCGGCAAGGCCGCCGAACAGGCCGCCCTCAAGGCCGGCGTCCTCAAGCTCCCGATTGAGGCCATCCACCGGGACAAGGACCAGCCCCGGCGCTACTTCGACGAGGAGAAGCTCAAGGAGCTCACCGAGTCCATCAAGACGCAGGGCATCCTCCAGCCCATCCTCGTGCGCAAGGACGGGGACGGCGGCTACAAGCTCATCGCCGGTGAGCGCCGGTGGCGCGCCTCCCAGGCCGCGGGCCTCAAGGAAGTGCCCGCCATCATCAAGGACGTCACCGAGGTCCAGGCCTTCGAGCTGGCCCTCGTGGAGAACCTCCAGCGCGCGGACCTCAACCCCATTGAAGAGGCGGAGGGCTACAAGCGCCTGACGGACGAGTTCCGCCTCACGCAGGAACAGGTCAGCCAGCGCGTGGGCAAGGAGCGCTCCACGGTGGCCAACGCGCTGCGCCTGCTCGCGCTGCCCGCGGACGTGAAGCTGATGGTGGCGGACGGCTCGTTGAGCATGGGACACGCGCGCGCCCTGTTGGGCGTCCCCCGACTGCCCGAGCTGCAAAACCTGGCCAAGCAAGTGGCCGACAAGAAGCTGTCCGTGCGTGACACGGAGCGGCTGGTCCAGCAGAGTCGCACCCACGGCAAGAAGGATGCGGGCAAGACGCCGCCGAAACAGAGCCCGCAGGTGAAGTCCTTGGTGGAAGAGCTCCAACGTCGTTTGGGGACGAAGGTCCGGTTGACCGAACGAAGCCCCGGAAAGGGCACCATCGAGGTGGACTTCTTCTCCTACGATGACCTGGACCGGCTGTTGAAGCTGCTCAGGAAGGAGTAGCGCGTGGCGCTCCTTGGCGGGAAGAAAGACGAAGCACCCAGCAAGCCCCTGTTCAAGCGGGAGGAGGAATCCGTGTCGCAGCGCTCTGGTGAGGTTCATACGCTTCTGGGCAAGGGAAGCGAGTTTGAGGGGAAGCTTACCTTCGAGGGGCAGGTCCGCATCGACGGCAAGTTCCAGGGGCAGATCATCACCAAGGACGTGCTCGTCATTGGGGATGGCGCCAAGGTCAATGCCGAAATCCAGGCCGGCACCGTCATCATCAACGGTCAGGTCGAAGGCAACGTGAAGGCCACCCAGATCATCGAGCTCAAGACTCCGGGCCGCGTGAAGGGA
Source organism: Myxococcus sp. CA033 (assembly GCF_013336625.1). NCBI lineage: Bacteria > Pseudomonadati > Myxococcota > Myxococcia > Myxococcales > Myxococcaceae > Myxococcus > Myxococcus sp. CA033. The sequence goes on from NZ_JABUMU010000013.1 coordinate 233,238, forward strand.
AATCTAGAGACGCCGTCGCTGTCCATGGACCGTGGCGTCGTCTTCGAGGGCACGCTGAAGATGGAGAACCTGGGTGGCAACGCCGCCTCGGCGCGTCCTCCTCCTCCTGGCGGCGAGTCGAAGAAGTAAGGTGCGTCAGCGCGCGCACATCGCGCCAGCCCTGGTGCTGGCGCTGTCGCTGCTGTCCGGCTGCAAGGGCTGCAAGGACGAGGGTGCTGACTCCGGCGCCCTCTCTCCGGACGGCGCCGCGCAGACCCCTCGTTCCGGTGTGAAGGTTCCACTGCCGGACGGTTGGTCCGCGCAGGTCGCTCCCGACGACAGCTTCCAGGCGGGCCCGCCCGGCCGCCCGGTGCTTCGAGTGGACCTGCGCCGAGGCCAGGGTGAGCAACTGCCCACCGTGGACGCGCTGGCGGAGCGCGTGCGCGAGGAGTCGAAGAACTTCGAGGTGTCGCTGGACCAGGAAGAGTCCAAGGACACCTACTCGCTCTTGCGCGTGACGATGGCGCCGAAGCTCGCGGACGGTGGCATTGGCCTCCAGGCTCCCGCGCTCTTCGGTGCCCGCCGCGTGGGCAACGACCTGTTCCTCTGCGCGACGCTGCCCGGCGCCTCACCGGAAGATGTCCGGCTGGCCACCGAGGCGTGCCGCGAAATCGAAGTCCAGTCCTCCCAGTCCAAGTAGCCGCGCGGCCTTGCGATGACGGGCCGGTGCCTCCTCGCCCCGCGAGCGAGCCACCGAGCCACCGAGCCACCGAGCCCCTGGCCCGGCCCACGTCCCCGCTCACGAAGAGGCGCGCGCTCCCGAGCACTGGACCTCCAGGGTCCAGTTGCCTTCCGCGGAACGAACGCGCCGTTTCGGCGTCGGACGGGTCGTCACCGGGAGCGAGCATGGCAAGGTTGGCTCCAGGAGGTGGTCATGGACTGGAGAGCGAATCTCGTCGAGGACGACGCGGGCGTGAGGGAAGTGCTGGAGCACTCGCGGAGGGTGGCGGTGCTGGGCATCCGCTCGGAGGCGCAGGCGCACAAGCCGGCGTACTCGGTGCCGGCGTTCCTCCAGAAACACGGCTACGACATCGTCCCGGTGTCGGTGCACGGCGAGAAGGAGCCCATCCTCGGCCGGCCCGTGTACTCCGCCGTGGCGGACATCCCGGGGGACGTGGACCTGGTGCAGGTGTTCCGTCGCCCGGAGGACATCGACGCGCACGTGCCGGACCTGCTCGCCAAGAAGCCGCGCGCGGTGTGGTTCCAGCTGGGCATCCGCAATGACGCGGCGGCGGAGAAGCTGGCCCGTGCCGGCATCCGCGTGGTCCAGGACCGGTGCATGAAGGTGGAGCTGATGCGGCTGCTCCAGGAGCGCCAACCTGGTGGCGCGCTCCCTGTCTGACGCCCGAGAGCAGGCAGGCGTGGCGCGGTGCTGAACATTCAGCGAGCGCCGGGCGTCCATCCGATTATGGATGAGAAGATGAACCGGATGGCTCCGAGCTTGGGACGAGGGGTGCACTTCCGTGCACGCCGCGTCGCCATCGTCGCACGGGGACTTCCAGATTCTTTCGCGAGTCCCTAACCTTGTCGTTCCCCCGGCCCGTGGTGGGTCAACACCCCAGCCCATCCTCCGGACCTCCACGCAGCGCCCCGCAAGGAGTTCCCCGCATGTCGTTCACCGGAATGCTCCCCCTTCACCTTGCCACCGTGGACCTCAGCCCCGTGGGGGAGCGGCTGTTCGCCGCTGGAGGGCTCGCCGTCACCGTCCTCGCCGCGCTGTGGTTTGCCTGGACTCGGCCCATGCCGCAGCCCGTGCCCGTGCGCGTGCAGTCCCGTCGCAACCCCCGACGTTAGTCGTCGGAGGACGCCGGACCTGGTGGCCGGGTGATGCCCGACCCCAGGTCCGAGCCCTTGGAACTCAGCCGCGCTTGAGCGCGAGGGACAGGGCGAAGTCACCCGCTCCGTCCGTCCACCACGCCGCCAGTCCCAGCCCCGCCGCGTCCAGCTCCGCCTCGACGCGTGCCTGCTCGAACTTGCAGCTCACCTCCGTGCGCAGCACCTCGCCCTCGGCGAAGTCCACCCGGCGCTTCAGGGAGGACAGCCAGACGGACTGCGTGCGCTGCGACACCAGGCGCATCTCCACCCAGGCGTTGTGCTCGTCGAAGGGCGCGACGTGCTCGAACGCCTCCGGGTCGAAGTCCGCGCCCAGCTCGCGGTTGAGCACGCGCAGCACGTTGCGGTTGAACTCGGCCGTCACCCCGGCGCTGTCGTTGTAGGCGGCGAACAGCCGCGCGCGGTCCTTGATGAGGTCGGTGCCCAGGAGCAGGCCGTCACCGGGTTGCAGGCCCGAGGACAGCTCGCGCAGGAAGCGCGCTCGCTCGGTCGGCTTCAGGTTGCCGATGGTGCCGCCCAGGAACGCCACCAGTCGCCGTCCGCCTCCGGGCAGGCGCGACAGGTGGTGCTCGAAGTCGCCCACCACCGCGTGCACGGTGATGCCCGGGTACTCGCGCGCCAGGGACGCCGCCGCGCGCCGGAGGAACGCCTCGCTCACGTCGAACGGAACGAAGCGCGACAGCTGTCCCGCCTCCTCCATCGCATCCAGGAGCAGGCGCGTCTTCTCGCTGGTGCCACTGCCCAGTTCGATGAGCGTCGTCGCGCCGCTCAGCCTCGCCACGTCTCCTGCATGGGCCAGCAGGATTTCCCGCTCACGCCGCGTGGGGTAGTACTCCGGCAGGCGGGTGATGTCGTCGAAGAGCTGGCTGCCCCGCTCGTCATAGAGCCACCGGGGTGACAGCTCCTTGGGCGAGCCGCACAGCCCCTGGAGCACTTCCTGTCGCAGGGCGCGCTTCGCGTCGCCCGGCTTCACGTACACCTCCACCTTCACCCCGGGGACGGCCCGCGTCCCCTCGCCCGAAGTCGTCTCCACCGGCTGCACTGTCGACCTCATTGATTCACCTCACCTCTGACGCACAACGGAAGCCGGCGAAAATCTGCCGCCGGATGGGGTAGTCCCAGTTGCGAAAGCCATTGCGTACCGCCACGGGCGCGCTCGCCCAGGCCCCGCCTCGAAGCACCTTGTAGTCGTCGCCGAAGAACACCTCCGAGTACTCGCGATAGGGATATGCGCGAAAGCCCGCATAGGGATGGAAGTCGCTCGCCGTCCATTCCCAGACATCTCCCAACAGGCCCCAGACGCCCTCGCTGCTGACGCCCTGGGGATGACTGCCCACTCGCGCGGGGCCCCACGCGTCACCGCCCAGGTTGGCGTGCGCGGGCGTGGGCGCGTCGTCGCCCCACGGGTGCTCGCGCGCGACGCCGTCCGAGCCGCGCGCCGCTGTCTCCCATTCGGCTTCCGTGGGCAGCCGCTTCCCCGCCCAGCGCGCGTACGCGTCCGCTTCGTACCAGCACACGTGCTGGACCGGCTCGTTCGAGGGCAGCGGCTCCACCTGTCCGAAGCGCCTGCGCAGCCAGTGCCCGCCCTGCTGGGGCAGCCAGAACTGCGGGTGGCGCAGTTGCTCCGCGCGCACGAAGTCCCAGCCCTTGGGATGCCACCAGCGCGCGTCGTCGTAGCCCCCCGATTCGACGAAGGCGACGTAGTCCCCGTTGGTGACGGGGTGCGCATCCATGAGGAAGGGCGCGACCTCGCGCGCGTGCGCGGGCCGCTCGTTGTCGTACGCCCACGGTGACTCGCTGCCCAGGCGCACCGTGCCGCCGGGGATGAAGACGGGCTGGCGGGTGATGGGAACGGGGCTCGGATGCGGACGCGGCGAGCTGATGCGGTACTCCACGTCCGTCATCAACTGGAGCGTGGCGGCGAGCGTCTCCGCGTGCTGCTGCTCGTGCTGCGCCACCATGCCGAAGACGTACCCGCCCACCAGCAGCGGGGCCTCGCTGTCCTCGGGCACGTGGTCCGACAGGTGCGCGCGCACGGCTTGACGCACGCGCGCGGCGTAGGCGAACGCGGACTCAGGGGACAGCAGCGGCAGCAGGGCGCGCGTGTTCCGGGGGTGCTGGAAGGCGTCGTAGATGGCGTCGAAGGCCGGGTCCGTCAGCGCCGGTGCGCCGAGCGCTCGCAGCAGCCACTGCTCCTCGTAGTTGGCGACGTGCGCGACGTCCCAGATGAGCGGTGACATCAACGGCGAGTGCTGGTTCATCAGCACGTGCTCCGGAAGTCCGGCGAGCATGCGCAGCACGCGGGCGCGTGCGGCCTCCAGCTCGGCCCAGGCCCGCGCCTTCCAAGCCCTTCCCGGTGCACTGCCTGGCTGTCGTGTCGTCGAGCTGTCCGTCGTGCGGGACATGGCGCCTCAAGCTAGGGCGTGGAACGGCGTGAGGGTAAGTCCCGGGCCCCTCGGCCGCAGGTCCCCGTGCGGGAATGTACGTTTCCGTGGGGGGCGGCCGACCTGGCCGATGCTGCGACACCTCGCTGGCACTCCACCCGTGACATCGCCTCGCGCCTCGCGTGTTTCCCGCGCGTCGTGAGCGAGCCCGTCCTCCCCGTCAGGATGCGTGGCGCCCGACGCGCGGGCGCACGATTCTGTCCACTTTCGCCGCGTAGACTCGCCCCCAGGGTCGCCGTGAGGGGGAGGGGACCTCTATGCTGTCCACCATGGCCAGCGTCGCGAAGCACAGCTCCGTGCTCGTCGTGGAGGACGAGGACGACATCCGTGCCGCCATCGCGGAGATTCTGGAGAGCGAGGGCTACGACGTCACCATCGCGACCAATGGGCGCGAGGCGATGGAGGAGCTCTCCGACGTGCGCTACGTGCCCCGGCTCATCCTGCTGGACTTGATGATGCCGGAGATGAACGGGCATGAGTTCCTCGCGCGGCGGCAGACCATCCCCCGGTTGCGAAACGTTCCGGTGATGGTGCTCACCGCCGTCACCACCGACATTCCACCCGGCGCCAATGCGCTCCTGCGCAAGCCCTTCTCCGTGGAGGAGCTGCTGGAGGCGGTGCGCAGCATGTTGCCCATCGCCGCCTGAGTGGCGGGGGGCCGGTGCTCACGGCTCGCGCTCCACGGAGAGCAACGTCAACGTGCGCGAGCGCTCGTCCCACGAGTAGCCCAGGGCGAGCCCATGGTGCGCCAGCACGTGTCGACCCAGGCCGCCGCCTTCGGGCAGCGGACCCCGCACCGTGGTGTCCCCCAGCCGCTCCAGCGCGCCCTGCAGCGCCCCGAAGGCCTCCGCGCTCATACGCCCCACCTCTCGCCACGCCTGGGGCGAGTAGTGGATGCGGTGCGGTCCGGGTGGGCGGTGGCGGAGCTGCGGCATGTCCTGGCGTCGACGTTCCTTTCCAGGGGGACTCCCTTGCCAATCCCGTGCCCGCGCGGATCCACCCCGTTCTTCCCCTCTGGGTGCGGGGGAGATGGTTCGAAGCTGAAGGAGTTACAGGAGGAAGCAAAAGAGGCCGGAAGAAACGACAGGTGACGAGGGGTCCTCCGCTCGGAAGGAGGGCGGGGGATCAGCCTCGCCGTGCCCTCGCCCGAGAAGAGGACGAGCCCGCCCGGGTGGCCGGGGGGGAGGCGGCACCCCGAGCCGTCGTCGTGCCCTGGCTGCCCGCTCGCGGCCCGCGTGCTCACGTTTCGACACACGGGGAGGCACGTGGCCCCGGACAAGGAGAAGCCATGGCGGCACGGCGCAGATACACCCCCTGGTCTGCCACGAACGGGCTGCTGTTCGGCGTCATCGCGGGCGTGGTGTTGGGGTTGGCGGAGGTGGTGATGGCCCTGGCCGCGGGTGACAGTCCCATGCGGCCGGTGCGCATGTCCGCGGGCATGGTGCTGGGGCCTCGAGTCTTTGGCGAAGGCTTCCCCATGGGGACGATGGTGCTGGTGGGCGTGGGCCTCCACCTGGCGGTGTCCGCGCTGGTGGGCGTGTTCTATTCGTTCCTCGACGCCATGCTTCCGGTGGATGGACGGGGACGCTGGGAGTTCCAGGCCGCGGTGGGAATGTTGTTCGGCATCGCGGTGTGGCTGGTGGACTTCCAGTTCATCGCGCGGGGCTACTACCCGTGGTTCCTCGACGTGCCGCAGTTCCCCCAAATCGTGTTGCACGCCGTGTTCCTCGGGTTGCCGTTGGCGTTGCTCTTCACCGCGGCGGAGCGACGCCGCGCGCTGATGGACGTGGCGGAGAGCGCGTCTTCATCACCGTGACGTGCGAGTGAAGCGGAGGCCGCGAGAGGCGCGCGCGAGGCGTGGCGCGCGTTTGAAAAAACGCTGAAGGTATGGTGAAAGTACCCGACCTTCAGGGTTATCTAGGGGCTTCCGAGGCGCCTGGAGCGGGGCCCTCCTTTCGTGGACGACTGACACACGCATGGACACAGAACTGGCGAGCATGCTGGGCGCGGCGGCGAGGGCTGCCCGGGTGCGGATGGGCCTGACGCAGGCCGATGTGGCGGAGCGGATTGGGATGGCGTCGGAGGTGTACGGCCGCCTGGAGCGAGGTCACATGCTCCCCAGCGTGCAGAACCTGCGGCGACTGTGCGTGGTGCTGAATGTGCCGCCCCACCAACTGCTGGGGTTGGGTGATGACCTGGCCGCGCCGCCGCCCGCGAAGGACAAGGCGGGCAGCAAGTCTCGCGAGGATGACACGCCGGAGATGCGGCGGCTGATGCGCAACCTGCGCAAGCTGTCCCCGGTGCAGCTCAAGCTGATGAACCTGGTCGCCTCGGCGATGCAGCAGAAGAAGAAGTGAGGCACCGGGCCCCGGCGCCGTGAGCGCGGGGGCTGTGTCCTGGGCTCGTGGGCCGCGAGGTTCGGAGGTCCGCTGGAGTCCGTGTGGATCCGACCGGTTCGTGCGGAGGATCCACCGACGTGCCCGCTGGGGTGACTCACCTCGGGACGGGTGATGCCACGAGCACCTTGTCGGGGCTCATCGTCCCAGAGAGGGCGGCCTCCGGTGCGCAGCGCAGGGCCGAGAGCGCCCACCCCAGCAGGAGGATCAACACGACCCACGCGCCCACCATCCAGGGGCTCAGCGTGATGCGGAGTTCTCGGCGTGCCTTGCGGGGCAGGGCCTCCCGGGGATGCGCCCGCGCGCCTCCTCCGGATGAGGACGTGGGCCTCGCCTGGGAACGGGAGCCTCCTGGAGGTGTCAGCCTCCTCGGGGGCCTGTGGATCAGGGGTGTGGGCCAGGGGCCAAGGGTGGAGGAATCACCCGGGGCGCGTCGGGAGTCCGTCGCGTTCTTCTCGGGAGGTGGTCGTGAGAACAGGGGCCTGTCCCAGTCGAGCGTCGCCGCGCGCAGCGCCGTTTCGAGCGCATCGTGCAGCGCGCCGCCATCCGGGAACCGTTCTTCGGGACGCTTGCGGAGCAGCCGCTGGGTGATGGCCTCCAGTGCGAGGGGGACGTGCTCGTTCAGCGTGGAGGCCGGTGGCGGCATGCGCGTCTCGATGTGCTCGGCCAGCACCTCGCGTGGGAGCGTGAGCGAGAAGGCGGGTGTTCCCGTGAGGACCTCGTGGAGCGTCACGCCCAGGGCGTAGAGGTCATCCGTGGCGCGGAAGGCATAGCGAGCGCTCTTCTGGGAGTGGTGCTCGCGGTGGAAGCGCAGGGCTTCCGGGCTGCGGTACTGGGGCGTGCCTGGAGGGAGGGGACCTTCGGTGAGTGGCAGGGACTCGGCGTGGTTCGCGCTGCCGAAGTCCACCAGGACCGGGGAGTCATCGATGGCGCGCACCAGGATGTTGGACGGCTTGAGGTCGCGGTGGAAGACGCTGCGCGCGTGGAGTTCCTGGAGCGTCAGTGCGAGTCGGGAGAACAGGCGCGCCACGCGGCGCGCGGAGGGGGCCTCGCGCTTCACCCAGGCGGCCAGCGTGGCGCCCTCCACGTAGTCGAGGACGACGTAGTGGTAGCCCGTCCGCGCATCTGGCCAGCGCCCGTGGGCCCAGACGCGCACGACATGGGGGTGCACGGCATGGAGCAGACACGCCAGCTCCCGGATGGCCCGTGCGTCCGTGCGGTCCAGGTCGTCACTGCCCGGCCCGCGCAGCGCGAACTTGAGCGCATGCAGTCGCCCGCCGTGCTCCACCTGGAACACCGCGCCGAAGGAGCCCTGGCCGAGCCGAGCGAGGACACGCCAGGGGCCCACCTTCATCCCCGGACGCAGCGCGAGCGGATGGCCCGTCATCATGGCGACCCCCGGAGCACCGTGACGGTGGTGCGTCCGAGACGCCTGGACCCCGCGCTCCGGTCGTGCCTCGTGAGGGACGCGTCCACGTCATCCCTCGACGCGGTGTGCTCGTGGGTGCATCCGTGCCTCGCGAGAGTCCTCCTGGCGGACGCGTCGCACAGCGGACGCATCGACCGTTCCAGGTGAGGGCACGCGAGGCGGGAGAAGGGGGCAATCATCGACAGGACCCGGGGGTTGGGTTGGAACAATGGGTGACGACCTCCTGGGTTACAACCTAACAGGGTGACCCCACGTTGGAAGATGGAACAGGTAGGGTCTCGCGCTTGGGGGACGGAGGACCCTCCTGGAATCCATGCACCTCCGGGCTGTAACCACGGGACGCGCGCCGACGTAGCGGGGAACGACACCCATCGGGTGGGCCCATGGCCCGCCATCACGTGACGAGGTCCCCCTGTGCGACTGTGCTTCGCGCCGTGCGCCGTGCTCCTGCTGCTGACCGCCTGTGGTCCGTCCTCCTCCGTGGATGAAGGGCTGGGCGTGGTCGGGGAACTGGACACGTCGGAGGCGGGCATCACCGCCTTCGTGCGGCAGGGGCTCTACCGGGAGTGGCTCGCCGAGCCCGCGCCGCGCAAGTCCGTGAACTCCCACGGGGACAAGGTCCGCGTGTTCTTCAACCCGATGCTGGCGCAGTCGATGGAGGCGGGGAACCCCACGCACCCGGTGGGCAGCATCACGGTGAAGGAGCTCTTCGAGTCCGACGGGAAGACGGTGCGAGGGCACGCGCTCGACGTGAAGGTGTCCGAGGGCTCGGGCAAGAACACCTGGGTCTTCTACGAGGGCTTCGGGCCGGACTACGACGACAATTACTACGGCCGGGGACACGACACCTGTCATGGATGCCACGCGGCCAACGGGACGGACTACGTCGCCACCCCGCTGCCTCGCTGACGGCGCGTAGACTGCGCCCATGGTCGACGAGCTGATTCGCGGGCTGGGCCTCGTGCCGCATCCCGAGGGTGGTTTCTACAAGGAGACGTACCGCGCGGCGCTGAAGGTGGAGACCCCTCGGGGGACTCGCTCCGCGGGCACGGCCATCTACTACCTGCTGACGCAGGATACCTTCGCCGCCTGGCACAGCGTCACCTCCGACGAGGTGTGGCACTTCTACGAAGGAGCGCCGCTCGCGCTGTACCTCGTGGGCGAGGACGGACGGCTGGAGACAGTGGTGCTGGGGCGCGACGTGACGAAGGGCGAGCAGCCTCAAGTCGTCGTCCCCGCGGGCGTGTTGCAGGCAGGGGAGTCTCGGGGCGCGTACTCGCTGGTGGGCTGCACGGTGGCCCCGGGCTTCGACTTCTCCGACTGGGAGATGCCGACCCCGGAGTCGCTGGTGTCCGAGCACCCCGCGCACTCGGAGCTGATGCGCCGGCTGTCTCGGACCCGTCCCTAGCCATGTGCTCGTGCGTTATGGCGCGTTGTGCGTGAAGAGGGGGAACGTCTGGAGGGCGAAGTTCCCCGCGGGGTCCTCCAGCCAGACCTCCACGGTGTGCGCGCCGTCCATCAGCTCGCGCGTGTCCAGCTCCGCGGTCCACAGGCCCTCCGCGTTCAGCGTCGCGCCGCGAATGCCCGAGCCGTCTCGTGTGAAGGCCACGCTCCGCACGCCGCTGACCGCGTCCGTCACGCTCGCCGTCAACGTCACCACGCCGCTGTACGTCCCCTCCGCCTGGGGAATCAGCAGCTCCGCCACGGGAGGCGCGTTGTCGTAGCGCACCGTGCGAGTGAGCGTCGTGCGCAGGCCCGCCTCGTTCGTCACGGTCAGCGTGAACACGTTGTCACCCTGCCTCAGGGGCAGCAGCGCCCGCACTCCGCCACCCCCGCGCGGCAACGAGTACATGCCTCCACCAGGGCTCACCTCCACCTGGGTCGCCGACTCCGCGTACACGCCGAGGTCGTAGGCCAGGACGTCATCGGGCTGCGGCCCCACGAGCCACCCGTCCGGAAGTCCCGTGGCCACCCACGGCGCCTGCGCATCCACCCAGACGCGCACCACTCGCTCCGTCACATGGCCCACCGCGTCCGTCGCGCGAATCAGGACGTCATTCGCCCCCTGAGCGAGCCCCACCGTGTGCGTCACCGCGCCACCGCCCGCGGGAAGGTCGGTGACGTGAATCCAGTTCGTCTCCACGCGCACCGGCGACCAGTCACGCACCACCACGCGGACCTCCACCTGTCCGTCCGCCAGCGTCGAGTCCTCCTCGGGCGAGAGCACCGTGATTTCGGGCGCGGTGGCATCCACCATCACCGTTGCCTCCTGGCTCGCCTGTCCGCCCAGCGTGTCCATGGCGACCAGCCGGATGACGTTCGCTCCGTCGCGCAGCGGAAGCTCGGTCCACACGAAGCCGCCGCTGAAGTCCGGCACCACCGGGTATCGCTCGCCGTGGAGGAGGAAGGCCGCGGACTCGATGGAGGCACCCGGGGCCAGGGCCGTCACGAAGCCACACACGCCCACGGAGGTATCACTCGTGAAGCCAGGCAGTCCGCACAGCGTCACCGAGGGCCTCGGATAGGGCGACGGCAGAATCTCCACCGCGCGCGAGGAGGAGCTGCCCAGTCGGTTGTCCCGCATCGGCTGGAGCGTCACGCCCGAGTACACCGCGCGCACATCTGAGGCCCCCAGCACGTCCCACGTCGCACGCGGTCGCCACACGAGCGAGTACACGCCGTCTCCATCCGCGTCGTTGTCCGCGCCCACGGTGACACCCGCCACCATGAAACTCACCACACCCAGACCCGGGCCTCGCGCCTCCCAGCCGTCCTCACCTGTCACTCGCGCGGAGAGCACGTTGTCCAGCGCCACCGTGAGCTGTCCGTCCACGGGTGACTCCACGGTGGTGGTGGTCGGCAGGCCCTGCGTGGGCGGCGGCGGATTCGTGTACGTGGTGACGAGCACGGAGCCCTTCACGCCGTGCGTGCTGTCCGACGCGGCCACCACCATGACGCCCGACGAGAGGGACGGCGCGAGCCCCGGAGGCGCGGACACGGTGAGCGTGACGGTGGCCTCGGCGTCGGGGCCCAGCTCCAACGTGGTGGGGTCAATCGTCGCCGTCCACCCCGTCAGCCCACCCTGCGTGTCGAGCGTGTACGTGTCCGCCTTGTAGCCATGGTTGCGCACGGTGAGCGTGTACGTGGCGCTCTGGACTCGCGGCAGGTCCTGCTCCAGTGGCCTGCTCGGAGCGCCGTCCACGGCGACGCTGACGCTGTAGTCCCCGAAGCACGCGAGCGCGAGCGCGCCGAAGGTGGTGGGGATGTCCGGATAGCGCGTGCCCACGCCCCAGCTCCCGTCCTCGGCCTGTCGCGACTTGAGCCAGTCGAGCGCCTGGGTCATCCGTCCATCCGCGCCCGGTTTGCGGCCCGCGAGGCACAGCGCGTACAGCGCCAGACTGGTGGACGTCTCGTCCGCGGGTGCGCCGTCCAGGTTGCCCCAGCCCGGTGCATCACCCAGGGCCCTCGTCGCGCGCAGTCGCGAGGCCAGCGAGTCGAGCGCGGCGGTGTTCTCGCCCTGCTCACCAGGGCCGGCGACCTTCATGCCCACGGCGGCCCAGGCCACCTGGAACGTGTAGCGCTGGCTGTCCTCCAGCGGCCCGTCGGTCATGTCGTCCAGGTGCGCGCGGATGTACGCGGCGGCGCGTTGCAGCGACTCCTGGTAGCGCGCGGCCCTGGCCGGGTCCACGCGCTCGCGAGCCTGGGCCACGGCGGTCATCAGCCGCGCGGTGATGCCCATGTTGGAGGCACCCACGGGCTCGAAGGGGAAGTCCTCCACCCACCGGCCACTCAGCTCCTGGGTGCTCACCGCCCAGTCGGCCGCGCGCACCAGCGCCTCCGTGTAGCGCGTGCCCACCTTCGCGTCGTAGCCGGCGAGCCCGAAGGCCGAGTAGCTGGAGCGCGCGTTGCGGTAGTGGATGCGCTCGTGAATCCACGAGCCGTCGGGCTCCTGCTGCGCCTGGAGGTCCCGCGCCATCGTCTCCATGTTCTCGCGGTTGGTGCGGCCGTTGCGCGTGACGGCCTCCAGGTCGAAGCCAGAGGCGCCCGCGTGGGCCAGGCCGTAGAGGGCCGCGCCATGCCGGTGACAGGCGGTGCAGCCGAAGATGCCCGACCACCCCACCGCGTCCGCGCTGACGAAGTCGAGCGCCTTCTGCGCCGCCTCCGCGTTGGTGGCCGCGCGCGCCGACGTGACGGACAACAGCAGCATGAGCACGAGCCCCAGCGAGGCGGACGAGACAGGACGAAGCGAGAGCGCGCGGAAGAGCATCGGACGTGTGTACCCATGGGCCGGACCGCGCGTGTTTCACGCCCAGGTGCCTTGGCGCCTGAGATGAATCATCGCGCGTGCGGGCCTCATCACAAACAAAGCCACACGAGTGTCCGCGCCCCTCCGCGCGAGAGGGCGGAACGTGAAGTCGCGCCGTGCTCAGAGCGTGGATGACGCATGTCTGAAAACAGGAAGGAGTGTCAGCGCCGGGGCTGGAGAGAGGAATCCACGAGTCGTGTCATCGAGTCCGTGGAATCCCGAATGACAGTCATTGTGAAACGAGCCCTAGGCCCTGGGCTCGGCGCCAGGGTCGGAGAGCGGGCGAGCTGCTTCTCCCTCGCGTGGAGTTGGAGCGGCTTTCGTTTCGGCTCGCGAGGCTCCGTCATTCCCCGGTCTTTCGAGCGGGTGACTCGTCCTCACGTGGCGCGGGCCGCGACGGCTGCTCCGGCTCCAGGTCGCCGGCCGGAAGCTGGGGCAGCGGCCAGCCCTCGAACAGGGGCCATGCGCGGTACATGGAGCGGCGCTCCTCGGGCGTGAGCGGGGGCGGTGCCTCGGTGGGCTCCTCGACGCGGGGTGCGTTCCGGGGCGCGGCGGGCGTGGGCTCGCGCAGCAACACGGTGCCCAGCACGATGCACAGCAGGGACATCACGACGATGCTCCACGCGCGTGCGGGTCCGCGCAGTCCCTTTGGCTCGTCCACGGGGGGCCCTCGACCTCAGAAAGTACCCTGGCTCAACACGTCTCTCTTGGAGATGGTTCCGAGCAGCCGACGGCCGCCGTCCACCACGGGCAGCCGCTCGAGCGCCGTCCGCGCGAACCGGGAGGCCACCTCTCCCAGCGACAGCTCGGGTGTGATGGGCTGCACCTGCGTGTCCATGACGTCCTCGGCGATGGTCGCCTGGAGCAGCGCGTGGTCCGGCACATGCCCCTTGAGTGCATCCAGCACCAGCATGCCCCGGTACCGGCCCTCTTCATCCGTGACGTAGAGGTCCTCCCCCGCGGGTGCCTCCAGCAGCAACGCGACCACTTCCTGGAACGGCGCCGAGGGCGATACGCGCTGGCTCACGGGCTTCAGCAACGCCCGCGCGCCCTCCTGTCGCAGCCAATGGGGGATGGTGGCCGGCATGCGCACGTTGCGACGGTTGAGCACGGATGTGTAGAGCGACTCGGGCTCCAGTCGCCGGCTGACGGCGGCGGCCACCACCGCGCTGAGCATCAGCGGCAACACCAGCGGATAGTCACCGGTCATCTCGAAGATGAGCAGCACCGCGGACACCGACGCATGCGTCGTCCCCGCCAGCACCGCCCCCATGCCCAGCAGCGCATACGCCCCACTGGGGGCACCGCCGGGAAGCAGCCGCTCGGCCATCATCCCGAAGGCGCCGCCCAGCAGCGCGCCGTAGAACAGCGACGGCGTGAAGAGTCCGCCTGGCACCCCCGCGCCCGCGCACAGCGACGTCAGCGCGAGCTTCGCCAGGGGCAACACGAGCAGCAGCGCGAAGGGCAGTCGCCCCAGCAGCGCCGAGTTCACCGCGTCGTAGCCGTTTCCCAGCAACTGGGGCAGCCACACCGCTGTGATTCCCACGAACGTCATCGCCAGCAGCGGCAGGAACGGCGCGAGCCACGACGCGGCGCGGTCCAGCAAATCCGACATCACGTTGACGCCCCGCACGTAGAACGCGGAGGCGACGCCGAGCACCGCGCCCAGCACCACCGCCAGGAGCAGCTCGCGCGGGTGCAGGAGCGCATAGTCGGGGATGACGTAGCTGGGGTGGTCCGCGATGAGCAGGCGCGAGACGAGCGTGGCCACCACGCAGGAGACGACGATGGGGCCGAACAGCTCCAGCGCGAAGCTGCCCAGCAGCACCTCCAGCCCGAAGAGGGCCGCGCCGATGGGCACGTTGTACGCGGAGGCCATGCCGGCCGAAGCCCCGCACGCCACCAGCAGGCGAGCCTGTCCCGGACCCAACCGGAGCCACCGGGCGAGCGACGAGCCGCTCGCCGCGCCCGTGGACAGCAGCGCGCCCTCACGGCCCAGGGGCGCACCCATGGCCACGGCGAGGATGGAGACGAACCCGCGCAACAGCGCGCGCGGCAGGGGCAGTCGTCCCGAGCGCACCCAGATGGACTCGATGATGCCCGCGGTGCCATGGCCCCGCAGCGGCTGGCCGACGAGGAGCGACAACAACGTCACCAGCGCGCCGCCGAGCACGGGAATGAGCAGACGCCGCCACGTGGGCGCCGCCGCGACTCCGGACAGGAAGTCCTCCGATGCGCTCCGCCAGAAGAGCTCCTGGGTGAAGCGCAGCACCTTGAGCAACCCCACCGCGCCCAGCCCCGCGATGAGACCCACCGCCACCACCAGCACCCAGAAGCGCTTCTCCACCCGGGTGAGGTCGCGCAGGTAGTCCGCGACGGAGTGGTGGAACTTGCGCGTGACGTTCACGCCGGGAGGTCCAACCTCGGGGTCTGGCGGGGTGTCGCGCGGAGGGCCCACGCGTGTCCAACCTAGGCACCCTGGCGTCCAGGCTCCGCGCCCGTGGACTCGTCTGCCCATCACTCGAGGCGGGCCGCCTGTCCTCTTGTCCCCAGAGGTTCTCGGGTTCTCGCGAACCTGGATGCGGAGCACGCGCACCCGGGCGAATGTCCTCGGGTTTCCGGGAGCGCGAGGAGTGCATGCGCGCTTCCAACGGGACGCGGGCCCGTCAGAAGGGCCACACGGCGCTGGCCGACCTGTTGGCCTGAGGGGGTGAAACGACGACCCCGTCGCCCGGGAGGGCCTCCGTCCTTCGAGGCCACCCCGAGCGCGGGGAGGTGCATCAGTTGTCGACGAAGAAGTTGAAGCGCTGGACGGTGGAGTTGCCCACGCCGTCGCTCATCCACACGTCGATGGTGTGCGCGCCGTCCAGCAACTCCGTGGTGTCGAGCAGCGCCGTCCAGTTGCCGTCCGGCTGGAGCGTGCCCTGGCGGATGCCGGACATGTCGCGGCTGAAGCCGATGTTGGACACCGGGCCGAAGTTGTCGGTGACGCGAGCGCGCAGGGTGATGGTGCCGCTGACGGTGCTGCCCGTGGTGGGCGCGAGCAGCGTGGCGGTGGGGGCCTGCACGTCGTAGTTCACCCGACGCGTGAGGGTGGAGGAGACGCCCGTCTCGCTCAGGGTGACGATGGAGAGGTTGTTGACGCCCGGGCTGAGGGTGAGCGTCGTCTGCACCGCTCCGCCGCCGCGTCCCACCGCGATGGGCGCGCCGCCGTTGATGCGCACCGTCGTCGCGGAGAGCGACTGGACGTTGACGGTGTACGTCAGGGCGTTGTTCGCCAGCGGGCCGTAGAGCTGGTTGTCCGCCGGGTTGGTGCTCACCACGGGCGAGCCCGGGTCCACCCAGATGAACACCAGCTTCTCCGTCACGTTGAAGGCGCTGTCCGTGGCGCGCACCAGGATGACCTGGTCGCCGTAGTTCATCGGCACCGTGTGCTCCACCGTGCCGTTGCCGAACTCCAGGAGCGACGTGGCCACCCACTGCGTCTCCACGCGCACCGGCGTCTGGTCCTGAACCGACGACGTCACCGTGACGTTCAGTCCGCTGAGCGCCGCGCCGTTGGTGGGCGCCAGGATGGTGAGGACGGGCGGCACGCGGTCCACCGTGAGGTTGACCTGCTTGGTGGTGACGCCACCGAAGCTGTCGCGCGCGGTGAGCTGGATGATGTTGGGGCCTTCGGTCAGGGTGATGGTGGTGTAGATGAGGCCACCGTTGCCGGGCGTGAGGGGGATGGTCGTCGCGCCGTTGATGATGAAGGCGGCGTAGGTGATGACGGCGCCGGGCGCGCGCGGCGTGGCATAGCCCCAGATGTCCAGCGTCGTCTCCTGCGTGAAGGCCGGCGGGTTGCCGATGGTGACCGACGGCGTGTCATGCGGGAACGCGTCGATGATGACGGTGCGCGCGTCGGTGCTGCCCAGCAGGTTGGCCAGGGGCGGCGCCAGCTCCACGCCCGAGTACACCGCGCGGAAGTCCTGCGAGCCCGTCACCGTCCACGTGTCGGTGGGCGGCACCCAGTTGAAGGTGAAGAGTCCATCGCCATCCACGTCCGCGTCTCCGCCCACGGGCACGCCCGCGACGTAGAAGGTGACGACGCCGCGGTTGGGACCGACGACGGGCAGGTTGTTCGAGTCACGCACGCGCGCGGACAGCACATTGCCCGTGCCAATGGTGATGTGCGCGTTGACGGCGGGCGCCTGGATGGTGGTGACGGTGGGCAGGCCGGTGACGGGAGGCAGCGGCGGGGTGTACGCGTTGACGCGGGCCGAACCGGACACGCCCGGCGCGCCACCCGAGGCGGCGACCAGCGTGAACTCCGACGTGAGCGCGGGAATCAGGCCCGCGGGCGCGGTGACGGTGACGGTGACGGTGCTCTCGTCACCCGCAGCCAGGAACAGGCTGACGGGCGTGGGGAACGACGTCCAGCCGGGCAGGCCGCCCGTGGTGCTCAGCGTATAGGTGTCCGCCTGATAGCCGTGGTTCTTCACGTTGAACGTGAAGGTGACCTGCTGTGCCTGCTGCGAGCCGATGACCAGCTCCTTGCGGGCCGCGCCCACCACGGTGACGTGCACGCTGAAGTCGCCGTAGCAGGACAGACCCAGCGACGCGAAGGTGGTGGGGATGTCGAACGTCGCGGAGCCGGTGCGCCAGCTGCCGTCGGCGGACTGGCGCGTCTTCAGCCACTCGATGCTGCTGCGCACGCGCGGGTCCGTGGCGGGCTCGCGGCCGGCGAGGCACAGCGCGTAGATGGCGCTGCCGGTGGCCACGTCGTTGGCGGCGGCGTTGGGCAAGTCTCCCCAGCCCGGGTTGCCGGGCGAGACGCGGGTGAGCAGCCGGTTGGCCAGGGTGTTGATGGCGGTGACGTTCGCGTTGGCCGGGCCGGGGCCCGCGGCCTTCAGGCCCACCACGGCCCAGGCGACCTGGAAGGTGTACGGCATGCCGTTGCCGGTGGCGGACGTGTCGCCGTTGTCCAGGTTGGCCCGGATGTACGCGGCGGAGCGGTCCAGCGCGGCCTGGTATGCGGCGGCCCTGGCCGGGTCCACGCGCTGCTTCGCCTGGGCGATGCCCGTCATGATGCGCGCGGTGGTGGGCAGGCTGCCGTGGTCCACCGGGAAGCTGGCGTGGTCAGACGCCCACCGGCCACTGGCCTCCTGCGTGGCGAGCGCCCAGTTGGCCGCGGCCACCAGCGTCGCGCTGTACTGCGTGGAGACGTTCTGGTCATACCCGGCCAGGCCGAACGTGGCGTAGGACGTCTTCTCGTTGCGGAACGAGGCGCCCTCGTGAATCCACGAGCCGTTGGCGAGCTGCTCGTTCTTGATGCGCTGGCCGAGGAACTCCAGGTTG
This sequence comes from Myxococcus sp. CA033, assembly GCF_013336625.1. NCBI lineage: Bacteria > Pseudomonadati > Myxococcota > Myxococcia > Myxococcales > Myxococcaceae > Myxococcus > Myxococcus sp. CA033. The sequence goes on from NZ_JABUMU010000013.1 coordinate 251,025, forward strand.
AACTGGTTCGTCCGGCCGTTGGAGGCGACGACGTTCATGTCGTAGCCGTTGGCGCGCGCCGCGGCGATGCCGAACGTCGTGGCGCCCACGCGGTGACAGGCCGCGCAGCCGTTGGCGGTGACCCAGTTGGACACGTCCGCGCTCAGGAAGTTGATGGCGCGCTGGGTGGACTGGGTGTTGGTCTGCGTCTGCGCCGACGCGGGCGCGGACAAGAAGGCGACGACGAGCGTCAGCAGGCCCAACAGGGCCGGCCGCCGCGCGGGACGCCGCGACGAGGTAGCAAGGGAAGACATGGTGCTCCGAAGAGGTGGATGGCTGGCGCCAGCCATTGGCGCCGTGCGCGACACCTTTCGGGGCTCTGGGACGTGGCCGTGCCGTTCCGGAGCCGGAATCCCTCCAGGGTTCCTGTCCGAACGGGTGTGTCCAAAGAGTGAGTGGCCCCCCCACAGGCAGCGCGTATTCGTGAAATACTGCAAGGTTGCTGAAATTGTCCAGTAGCCGAAATTCGGACAGTCCCAGTGATAACGGGGTTTTGAGTGACACCCACCCTCTATGAGAGGGCCGTGCATCGCCTGTGGTCGTGAAAGACCCGGGAGCGTGGGAGGCGGGTGACTCGGGCGTCTGGTGGGGTTGTCCCAGGCCGAAGGCGAGGGTGGCGCCGACGGTGGGGCGGGTGTTCAGCCCGAGCCGGGCGTCATCCCAGCCGCCCCGCGCCGCGAGCCCGCGGAAGCGAGCCTGGATGCAGAGGCTCGCGCGCAGGGGGCCGTGAGTCGGTCGAGGCTCAGCCGCCGACGATGTCGAGCGTCTGGCCGACGCCTCGGGTCCGCGCGACGTCGTAGAGGGCGCGGGCGAGGGCGACGTCCTGGAGCGCGAGGCCGGTGGAGTCGAAGATGGTGACTTCGTCTCCGGCGCGGCCGGGCTTCTTGCCGGCGACGACCTCTCCGAGGGTGCCGGCGATCTGCTCGGCGCGCAGCAGGCCGTCATGCAGGGGGACGTTGACCTCGCCGGAGTGGAGGGCCTGGTCGGTGTCGTCGATGAAGACGCGGCCCTCGGTGAGGATGCGCGGATCCAGCTCCTGCTTGCCGGGGGCATCCGCGCCCATCGCGTTGATGTGCGCGCCGGGCTTGAGCCACTCGCGCTTCACCACGGGGGTGCGCGAGGGCGTGGAGGTGCAGACGATGTCCGCGCCGGAGGCTTCCTGGAGGCTGACCACGCGGCCACCCTTCTCGGCCTGGAGGGCCTTGGCGGAGACCTCCGAGACGTCGGCCAGGAGCAGCTCCAGCTCGCCGAAGATGGCGCGGTGCGCGTCGATGAGGACGCGGGCCTGCACGCCACAGCCGACGAGGCCGAGGGTGCGGGGCTTGGGCTTCGCGAGGAACTTGGATGCGACGCCGCCAGCGGCGCCGGTGCGCCAGGCGGTGAGCAGCGTGCCGTCGAGGATGGCGAGCGGGGACGCGGTGTCCGGGTCGCTGAGGATGTAGAGGGCGCGCACGGTGGGCAGGCCGTGCTTCTTGGGGTTCTGGGGATGGGCGTTGACCCACTTCACGCCCGCGGCGCCGTCGAGGAACGCCGGCATGGCGCGGAAGTCGCCGTCGTACTGCGGCAGGGAGAGGTACACCTTGGGAGGCATGAGCGACTCGCCACGACCGTGGGCCCGGAAGGCCCGCTCGACGGCGTCCAGGCCGAGCTCGACGGTGTAGAGGCCGCGCAGCTCTTTCGCGCTGAGGATGAGGGTGGACATGGCGGCGCTATATACCGGAGCGGCCGGGATGGCGCCGTAAGCGCGGTATTGGCGGTGCTTCGGGAAAGGACTTCGCCCCATGGACTTGTTCACTTCGCCCCTGTTGGAGCGGCTCGCGTCGGCCCGTCACGTGCTCATCGCGGGCGGTGGGGGTGGCTTCGACGTGTTCAGCGGGCTGCCGCTGTACTTCCGGCTGCGCGCGCTGGGGAAGAAGGTGACGCTGGCGAACCTCAGCTTCACGCGGCTGGAGGAGCTGGAGTGTGCGCGGCCGGTGCCCGGCGTGTTCCGGGTGGACGCCTCCACCGAGGGGCGGGGGTACTACTTCCCCGAGGGGTGGCTGGCGCGCTGGTTCGAGCGCCGGGGTGAGCAGGTGCCCCTCTATTGCTTCGAGCAGACCGGGATGGCGCCGCTGCGGGAGGCGTATGCCACGCTGCACGCGCACCTGGGGTTCGATGCGGTGGTGCTGGTGGATGGGGGCACGGACATCCTGATGCGCGGGGACGAGGTCGGCCTGGGCACGCCGCAGGAGGACATCGCGAGCCTGGGGGCGGTGCATGCGCTGCCGGTGCGCGACAAGCTGGTGGTGTGCCTGGGCTTCGGGGTGGATACCCACCATGGCGTCTGCCATGCGCACTTCCTGGAGGCGGTGGCGGCGCTGAGCAAGGAGGGTGGCTACCTGGGTGTCACCGCGCTCCTGGAGGCGATGCCGGAGGTGGCGCTGTACAAGGAAGCCGTGGGCTACGTCTGTGAGCAGATGTCCCGCTCGCCGAGCATCGTCTCGCTCTCCGTGGTGTCGGCGCTGGAGGGGGACTATGGCGACGTGCATCGCACGCAGCGCACCCAGGGCAGCACGCTGTGGATCAACCCGCTGATGAGCATGTACTGGGCGTTCGATTTGACGCCCGTGGCGCGGCGCTGTCTGTACCTGGATGCGCTGAAGGACACGCGCACGCCGTGGGAGATGAACCTCATCATCGAGACGTTCCGCGCCTCGCTGTCCATCCGGCCGTGGAAGGACATCCCGGTGTGACGTCGGGTGTGGGATGGCGCCTGGATTCCCAGGGAATCCTCGGGCGATGGGGCCTCCGACATGGCTTCCGACAGGTCGGGCCATGCCCCCCGACATGACGGACGGGGCTAGGATGTCGAGGGCGCTGGGAGGGTTGGGAGGTCGCTGTCAGGCGGTCATCCTCGCGGCGTCCTGACCCGCCGATGCGCCCTGATCCATCTCCGTCCTCCGTCCTCTCGCCGGCCCCTCTCTTCCTCTCGAATCCGCCCATCGAGTCCGTGACGCCCGACCTGTATGCGCGGGTGCGGGACCTCTACGAGCAGGGCCTCTATGTCCAGGCGCACCGGCTGACCGAAGCGGGCGTGCCCCTGGAGCAGTGGACGGGGCCTCGGGCGCGGGTGCTGGCGGGGCGACTGTTGCACCAGCTCGGCGCCTCGCGCGCGGCCTGTCTCCAGTGGACGCGCGCCTTCCGCGAGTCGCCGAATCACGCGGAGGCCCGCTACTACTTCTCGGCGCTGCTCGCGCGCCGCAAGGGCCCGCTGGCCGTGCTGGACTTCCTGGAGGGCGCGGTGGACCTGGAGTCCGCTTCGCTGGAGCAGCGCGCGGATCTGCTGCTCGCCCGCGCGGAGGCGCTCGTCGTCCTGCGCGACTTCGAGGACGCCGAGCGCTGGGTGAAGGAAGCGCTCACCCTCGTCCCCGAACATCCCTGGGTCCACGTGGTGCGCGCATCGCTCCTGGAGGAACAGGACCGGCGTGAAGAGGCGCTCGAGGCGGTGCGGTATTCGCTCTCGCTGCACCCCTTCTATCGCCCGGCCGTGCACTCGGCGGGGAGCCTCCTCACCCACCTGGGGCAGGACGCGGAGGCGCTGGAGTTGCTGTCGACGGCGTCACAGCGGCTGGAGTGCTCGGCGGTGTCGGGACAGCTCGCGCGGCTCCAGGAAGAGCTGGGCCTGTACGACGATGCCTGGGCGAGCTGGGAGCGCGCGTTGCTGCTGGCGCCGAGGCTGGAGTCGAAGAACTTCTCGATGCTGATGTCCATGTGCTCGGACACGGCCTACCTGCGCGGGGATGTGCAACGGGCCATCGACCTGGCCCAATTGAGTGGCTCTCCCTTCCACGCCCAGGTGGCGGAGCGGATGGCGGCGAGCACGGAGGGCCGTCGGCGGCTGTTGCCCGTGCGCTTCGTGCGGCAGCATCACAAGACGTGTGCGCCCGCGACGTTGGCCTCGGTGGCGGCGCTGTGGGACGTGCCGGTGGAGCACCTGCAGGTGGCGGAGTCCATCTGCTACGACGGGACGCCCGCGTACCAGGAGCGCCACTGGGCGGCGACCACGGGCTGGCACGTGCGCGAGTTCCGCGTCACCTGGGACAGCGCCCGCGCGCTCCTGGACCAGGGCATCGCCTTCACGCTCACCACGCAGGAGCCGGGCAACAGCCACCTGCAGGCCGTGGTGGGCTACGACGAGCGCCGGGGCACGCTGCTGGTGAGAGACCCGTCCACGCGCCACCTCGTGGAGTTCGACACGGAGAAGGCGCTGGCGCACTACGCCTCCTGCGGCCCGCGCGGCATGGCGCTGGTGCCCGTGGCGCAGACCGCGCGGCTGGACGCGGTGGAGCTGCCGGAGGCCTCGCTGTACGACGCGCTCCACCAGATGGACGCGGCGCTGGTGGCGAATGACCGGACGGCGGCGACGGGCGTGCTGGAGTCGATGGAGCGCGACGCGCCCGGGCACCGGCTGACGTGGCAGGCGAAGCGCGCGCTGGCCGGCTACGACGACAGCACGCTGGACGCGCTGGCGGCGCTGAGCGGGCTGCGCGAGGCGTACCCCGACAACCTCAACTACCTGATGTCGTGGCTGGGCTGCCTGAACGAACTGGGCCGCCGCGAGGAGCTGCTTGGCGTGCTGCGCGAGCGCGCTCGGGAGAAGAAGGCGCACCCCATCCTGTGGCATGCGCTGGCGGCCGAGCTGATGACAGACGCGCGCGAGGAGGCCGAGGCGGAGCGACTGCTGGCTCGCACCTTGCGCATGCACCCCACCTTCGCGCCCACGTATCGCTCGCTGGCACAGCTGCGTGACTCCCAGCTCCGTCGGGACCAGGCGCTGCGGCTGTACCGCGCGGCGGCGTGCCTGGAGAAGCTGAGTGAAGGGTATGCCTGGAGCTATTTCGTGGCGGCCCAGGCGCGAGGAGAGACGGCGCGCGCGCTGGACTTCGTGACGGACCGCTTCCAGCGCTTCGGTGCGCGCAACGCCGCGCCCGCGCGCACGCTGTGCCGCGCGCTGGAGGAGCTGAGCCGGCCGCTGGAGGCGCTCGAGTTGCTGGAGCAGGCGTGCTCGCTGCGGCCCGAGGATGGAGAGCTGGCCCTCTTCGCCGCGGAGATGCACTCGCGCCTGGGCAACGAGGAGGCGGCGTCGCGTCACCTGCGCTCGGCGGAGGGCCGGGTGCGGGACGTGGCGTGGCACCGTGCCGCCGCCATCCTTTCGTCCGCGCGCGGAGAGCTCGCGGTGTCGCTGGGGCATTGGGAGCAGGTGCTCGCACGCGAGCCGCTGCCCTCGGATGCGCACCGGGAGCGGGTGCGGTTGCTCACCGACCTGGGCCGTGCTCCGGAGGCGAAGGCGCACCTGGATGCGGTGTGCGCGCGCTTCCCTCTTCACGCGGGCCTGCTGCAACTGCGCGTCGCGTGGACTCGGGAGCACGCGCCGTCGGCGGCCTTCGATGCACTGGAGGCCTTCCTGTCCGCGCACCCGGAGGACGCGTGGGCCCGGCGCGAGCGCGCGTCGATGTTGTCGGACCAGGGACGCCGCGAGGAGGCGCTGGAGGAGCTGGTGCGCGCGGAGGCGCTGGAGCCGCGCCACCCGTCGCTGCACTACTGCCGAGGACAGATTCTGGAGGCGTGTGGACGCAACGCCGAGGCGGAGGTCGCCTACCGCGAGTCCCTGAGGATTCAACCCTCCCGGCCCGGGATGCACGCGCTGATGGCACTGGCGACGACGCCCGAGGCGCGGCGAGCCTCGCTGGCCTTCGTGCGCGAGTCGCTGGAGGGCATGGCGCAGCTCGATGACTCGGTGCTGGCCTTCGAGAAGGTGGCGGGCGACGTGCTGTCGACCGAGGAGCTGGGGGCCTGTCTGGAGGGCCTGCTCCAGCGCCACCCCGACTGCTGGGAGGCGTGGGTGGCGCGGCTGCGTCAGTTGCTGCGCGCGCGGGACCTGGACGAGGCGGCGCGCGTGGCGGAGCAGGCCACCACGCGCTTCGCGATGCTGGCGCCGGTGTGGCTGGAGCGCGCGCTGGTCCACCGGGCACGCGAGGACGACGCGGGTGAGCGTGAGGCGCTGGAGGCGGCGTGTCGGCACTCGCCGGGCTGGACGCGTCCGGCGTGCGAGCTGTCGGAGCTGCTGGAGCGCGTGGGCGAGGTGGCCCAGGCGCGCGAGGTGCTGGAGCGCGTGGGCCGCGAGAATCCGCGTGATGGCATGACGCGGGGGTTCCTGGCGGACCTGCTGTGGCGCTCGGAGGAGCATGACCTGGCGCTGGAGCGCCTCTTCGAATCGCTGCGGTTGGACCCGACGTACGGGTGGGGCTGGGCGCGGCTGCAGGAGTGGTCGGAGGAACTGGAGCGGCAGGCGGACGCGGTGGCCTTCGCGCGGGAGCTCTGCGAGGGCCCCCTGCCGGACCCCATGGCGCGGCTGGCGCTCGCGGAGCTGCTGGAGGAAGCAGGGGAGGCCACGCGCGAGGAGCGATTGGCGCTGCTCGACGGAGCGCTGGAGTCTTCCCCTCGCATGGATGACGCGCACGACGCGCGGGCACGGATGCTCGTCGAGGCGGGGCGACTGGACGATGCGCTGGCGGCCTGCGCTCCGGCGGCCTACGGCGGCGAGCCTCCCTTGGCGCTGCGTGGCCGGGCCGCGTGGGTGCTCTTCGAGAAGGGCGCGCAGCGTGACGCGGTGACGGCGATGGAGGCCGTGCTCGCGGAGGCGCCTCGCTACGGCTGGGGTTGGCAGACGCTGGGCGAGTGGGCGCAGTCGCTCGAGGACGACGCCCTCCTCACGAAGGCGCGGGAGGCACTGGTGGAGCTGGGCCCCGAGGACCCGGTGGCGCACGCGCGGCTGGCCGACGTGCGCGCGAAGGCGGGCGATTTGAAGAGCGCCATCGCCGGATGGGAGCGCGCGCTGGAGCTGGCGCCGGACTACGCCTATGCCGCGACGCACCTCTTCGACGTGCGACTGGAGCAGGGCCAGCTGGACGAGGCGGCGCGGGCGCTGGAGGCGGCGCGGGGACATGCCCCGGAAGTGTTGGTGGCCGCGCGCGAGGTGCGGCTGGCGTGTGCCCGGGGCGACGCGAAGGCGGCCGCGCGCCATGTGGAGCAGACGTTGGCGGTGGTGGGGGACAGCACCTGGGCGATGGAGCGCTGCACGGAGGCCATGCGCTCACGAGGCTGGGGCTCGGTGATGGAGCGCGCGGTGGACGCGGCGATGGCGGCGCGTGGAGGCGAGACCTCGGAGGTGCTCGCGCGAGCCTGGAGTCTCCAGCACGCGGAGCGGACGTGGACCTGGAGGGTGTGGGGAAGACTGCACACGCTGGCCTCGGAGAGCGCCGTGGGCGTCGAGGCCCTGGCGGTGTACGTGGAGCGACTGGGTGAGCTGGGGCGCACCGTCCTGCTGGCGCTGTTCGTCTTCCTGTACGCAACCCCGCTGCGCTCGCATTCGCGAACCTGGGGCGCCGTGGGTTATGCGCTGATGAAGCAGCAGCGCCGGGCGCGGGCATGGCGTTGGCTGCGCGACTGGCGCGAGCAGCCCGCCGACGAGCTGCGTCCCTGGATGATGATGAACGTGCTGGTGGCCTGCTACGAGCACGGACGCCGCGAGGACGCCGAGGCGGCACTGGCTTTGGGATTGGCGCTGCCGGAGGAGCCCACGAGCGGGCACATGAAGGTGTGGCATGCCTTCTTCACGTCGCTGCGGGATGACCCCGAAGCCTTGTTGGACGCGGCGCTGCTGGACGTGACGCACGTGCCCACGGATGGCCTGCTCAAGCTCGCCCTCGGGCTGGCCAGGACGGTGCAAACCGCGCGGAAGTCGGGGGCCCGCGCGGCGCGCGCTGCGTTGGCTATGGCCGAGCAGGGCATGGAGGGCTTCCACTCGCATGCGTTGGCGCGCAGGGCGCATCGCGACGCGGTGGCCCGGGTGCGCGCGGTGGTGGGCTGGCGCGCGTGGCTGCGCTCTTTGTTCTGAGTGCCTCTGGCCGTCAGCGCCGCGAGTCCAGCCAGGACACCAGCACGTCGGCGTGACAAGGGCCGGGCTTGCACCAGCAGCCCAGCCGCTGGCCCCGCAGCGCGAGCACGTCCTCGCGCCAGGCGGCGTCGTGACGGGTGCGCAAGTCCAGGTACCAGCGGAAGGACTCGAACGCGTCCACGTCCGGGCCCATGCGACGCAGGGCCTCTTCGCGGACCTGCTGCTGCTCGGTCTCCGGCAGCGCGCCGAGCCAGGGGACGAAGTACTTCTTCAGCATGGCGCCCGGAGTGCCGACGCCTCCGGGTTTGAACGGGTTGCCGAAACGACCGGGCACGGGGTTGGTGGGGCTCGGCTTCGCCCACGCGCGGAAGGCCCGGCCCACGTACACGTCACAGCCTTCGTGCACATGGACCGCCGTGGTGCGCGTCCCGGTCATCGGCATCACCTTCAGGGCTACTTCTTGCGCTTCTTGCCGGACGCGGGGACGGCGGCGGGGGCGGCGGCCGCGGCCTGCTCGGCGGCGACCTTCAGCTCGTCGCGCTCCTTCGACACGTTGGCCAGCTCACCCTCCAACTCGCCGACCTTCGTCTTGAGCGCCTCGTTCTCCGCGCTCAGCGTCTCCTTGTCCTTGCGCAGCACGTTCACTTCGACTTTCGCGCGGTTCAGCTCGCGCGAACCACCGCATCCGACGAGGGGAACCACCGCCAGCATCGCCACGGCCATCCATGCCTTCATGTGAGTCTGCTCCTCTGTGCCCCGGGCCCGAGGGCCTGGGGACTTGATTCATTCGGTGAGGGGAAGGGGCCGGAGGAGCCCACCCGTCCCACCGGCATCGAGCCGGCGAGCCTAGGCATGGAGCCGTCACGAGCGGAAGCCACCGTTGCGTCGGATGCGCTCACGCTGGGGGAGGGAGTGTTTGCATCTCAAAGCGCGGCGCCGGGCCCCGCAGTGCCAGCTCCTTGGACTTCGTGAATCCACACGGACTCGAGGCCCCAGGTGAAGAGGGCGCGGTGGCGGGAGAGGACGGTGAAGCCCTTGGCCTCCACGGGGCGGGTGACGGTGAGGACGCGGGTGCCGGGGCGGCAGGCGAGCAGGCGGGTGCCGAGCCGGGCCCGGGTGTCTGGAGAGAAGGCCGTCCAGTTGATGAAGACGTGGGTGGCGTCGCCGAGCGAAAGGTCCGCCTGGGTGGCGTCCGCCTGCCGCAGCACCGCGCCCGTCCTGGCCAGGGGCCCCGAGGCGAGCGCGACGTGTTGTTCGAGCAGTTCGAGGCCCAGGGCCTCCGCGCCCAGCCAGCGCGCGGCGAGCAGGGCCCGCCCGCGTCCCGCGCCCACGTCCACCAGCCGGGAGCCCTTCGTCAGCCCGGCTTTCCGGAAGAGCGACAGCGCGGTGTGCACGGGCGTCTCGCCGTACATCAGCTCGTGGAAGTCCTGGTGGCTTGCGCGCAGGACGCGGATCAACTCGAAGGAGCGACGCGGGCGGTAGGGCGAGACGAGCACCTCGCGCAGCCACAGTCGCAGCCAGGCGAGCAGGAGCCGGGGGCGCCACGCGAGCACGAGAAAATCCCCCAGCCGGTTCACCCCTTCCAGGCCCAGGCTCCAGACGCGGATGACGAGGAGTCGGGGGAGGGAGATGTGGAGGTCGTCGTCGGATGACGAATCTCGCCGCGCGGGCGGGCTGGGTGAGTCCTCGGCCATGGCTGGGGCGGGCGAGGGTAGCACTCGTGAGAGCAAGGCCGTGCCGAGGTGCCCCGCGACTTTTCGCGGGGACCCGGGTTCGTACCTCCAGACCCGATGAGCCGGCCTGACCGGCCTGACGCTGGAGATGAGCCATGAAGCGGAACGTGTGGACCGTGGGGACGCTGGTGCTGGGGTTGTTGTTGGCGCTGCCCGCGAGCGCGGCGAAGGCGGACCGTCGGCAGGTGCGCCAGCAGGCGCGCATCGTCCAGGGCGTGAAGAGTGGAGAACTCACGGGCCGCGAGGCGGTGCGGCTCCAGTCCCAGCACCGCGAGCTCCGGCGGGACATCCGTGCGGCGCGAGCGGATGACGGCCGCCTCGATGTCCGGGAGCGCGCGAGCATCCAGCGCGAGCAGAACCAGCTCAACCGCCGCATCCATCGCCAGAAGCACGACGGACAGTCGCGCTAGCCGTTCGGGTGGAGTGACTCGATGCCCTCTGGGGTGCACGCGAACCTTCACCAGGTGCTCAACCCGGGCGGGTCCTCGTGCGAGGCATGAGGTGTTTCTGAACGACCTTCTCCAGTGCCCGTACTTCGTCGTCACTCAAGGCACTGAAGTATTTGGTCCGCTTGCCTTTGGACAAGTGGCCTCCATTCTGGAGGCAGAACTGGACGAAGCGATTGCGCGCCGTGTCCGGCAGTTCGACGATGCCATCGAGCTTTTCGCGGGCTTCACGGTAGCGGACGATGAAGTCCAGTTCGTCGCGGAACTCCGTGCGGATGGTTTCTTCAGTCCACCGGTAGAGGTCCTCCGCCATGCGCGTGAAGTCGACGTAGCGGTAGAAGCCGCTTGTCTTTCCTTTCACGGAGAGGCGCCCCATCTCGTCCACGGTGTAGTCGACGAGCTTCATGAGGGGTTTGGAGAAGGACTCAAGGCAGGCGTCGTACTGCCCTCGCCTCTGCAACATGATCGCGGAGATGGGGAAGATGAGCCCCTTGGGAGTGAACTCCGCCCGGGAGAGGATGTAGTGGATGAGCAGTCTATGGAGTCGTCCGTTGCCATCCTCGAAGGGGTGGATGAAGACGAAGCCAAAGGAGATGGCGGCCGCATGAACGATGGGGTCCACTGCGGAATCCGTCATCCGCTCCAATGAGGAGAGCAGTCCTCGCATCAGTCGGGGGACCATCTTGGGCTGTGGCGGAACGAAGTGGACGTGTTGACGCAGTCCCACGCCGACGGACTCACCCACATAGTTCTGCTCCGCGCGGTAACTCCGCTCCCCGAAGCGGTCCTCCACAATCACGTTCTGCATCTGGACCAGCGCGGCCTTGCTCAGGGAGTCCCAGGAGGGAATCTCACGCAAGAGGGAGACAAACCGCGCGGCGCGCTTCTGGCTGGGTTCCTCCCGCTCGATGTCGAAAGAGGAGCGGGTCTCCTTGGTGTAGAGGTAGTCGACAGCACGATGGAGCGCGTCCTCGTCGTAGGACTCCACGATGCGCACGGCCTCGCTCGCGAGCTGTTTCGCCTCGAACTCTTGGAGGACGGAGGTTCGCCGCACCAAGGGACAGAAGTTCACGTCGCCCAGCAGGTTGTCGCGCACGCGATGTCGCCGGCTGTTGATGGGCCGGGCGGTGTAGTAGCGCTTGGGGTCGAGCAGTTCGACGTAGTTGCCCTGGCTCACATCCTCCAGGGGAAGACGCCGCTCCGTGAGGAACTCATAGAGGAACCACAGTCGCCGGGTGTTCTGCCCCGTGGGGCGTGCCTGGATGTGGTAGGTCAGCTCGTCCTCGAAAGGCCCCTGCTTCACCGCTCGGAACAACGCGGCGAGAATCTCCAGGGAGATGCCTTCGTGTTTGAGCGCGAACTCCAGTTGGTCGCAAATCGCGGGCCCTGGATTGTACGGGTTCGGGTAGGTGACGAACTCGCGCCCATCGCTGCTCTGCATTTGCTTGCCCGCGACCGCCGCGCAGGATGAAAGCTGATGGGGCGGTAGCACCTCGAGATCATGATCCGCGATGACCTTCGCGTACCCGATGGGGCTGCCTTTTCCCGGCAACATCGCGGACCCCTCCTGTCCCTCTCTCCTCGGTTTGAGGGCCTGTTGCCTGCACTTGATTGCAGGACAGGCGCACTGCGGAGCTCGATAGTTCCGAGGGCTTTAGCCCATGACTGCGTTATTTTCTGTCGAAATCGTTAGAAAAAGCCGGTTCAGACAAGAAATAATTACGACGGATGCTTGATGAGAGAGCGGCCGTGTCCGGTTCACCCGCCCTCCTCAAACAAAGAAGGCCCCCACTGTGGAGGCCTTCACGCGCTACCCGCCAGGCGGCTTCGCTTCAGGGGCCACGCGTGGACGGCGGATCAGGCCGCGGGGGCCTTGGCGCGCAGAATCTTCATGAACTCGCGCATCCAGGCCGGATGGTCCGGCCAGGCGCGGGCGGAGACCATGTTCCCGTCGACGACGGCGGCGGAGTCGATGAACTCCGCGCCGGCGTCCCGCACGTCGAGCTTCAGTGCGGGGTACGCGGCGCTCTTGCGGCCCTTGAGGACGCCGGCCGCGGTGAGCAGCAGCGGGCCGTGGCAGATGTGGGCCACGGGTTGGTTCTTGTCGAAGAAGTGCCGGACGATGCGCTGACAATCGGCGTCGTTGCGGATGTACTCGGGGGCTCGGCCGCCGGGGATGACGAGCGCGACATAGTCGGCCGGCTTCACCTCGGAGAAGGCCAGGTCCGCCTGCCACGTGTAGCCGGGCTTCTCCGTGTACGTGTCGAAGCCGTCCACGAAGTCATGCACCACGAACTGGAGCTTCTTCTTCGACGGGGCCGCGAGGTGGACCTCGTAACCCTCCTCCAGCAGTCGCTGGTACGGGTACATCACCTCCAGGGACTCCGCCGCGTCGCCTGCGAGCATCAGGACCTTGGCCATGGGTGTCACCTCCATTGGGGTCTCAACGAACGACCGCTCCATCGTCTCCGCTGGTCTGACCATCAGTCAATCAGGTAGTCTGTCCGTCATGGTTTCCGGACGGACGTTCCAGGCGGTGGTTCGTAACCCCTTGTATCTCCAGGTGGCGGAGCGGATTCGGGAGGCCATCCTCAGTGGAGGGATGCCGCCTGGGGACGCGCTGCCCCCGGAGCGGGAGCTGGCGGAGCAGTTCGGGGTGAGCCGGGCCTCGGTGCGCGAGGCGCTCCGGGCGCTCCAGGCGCAGGGGTTGGTGGTGGGGCGGGGGAAGGCGCTGGTGGCTCGGGCGGCGAGCGGCCTGCTGAGCGAGGCGCTGACGCACGTGGTGCGGCTGCGGCTGGCGTCACTGGAGGATCTGGTCGACCTGCGGTGTGTATTGGAGGCGGCGGCGCTGGAGCGGGCGGCGCGGCGGGCGGACCGGACGCACCTGGAGGCCGCGAGAGCGGCGCTGGAGGAGATGCGGCGGCCGGGTGTCACCGCGGAGTCCTTCCATGAGGCCGACGTGCGCTTCCACGTGGAGCTGGTGGCGGCGTCGGGCAATCGGGCCATGCACCTGGTGATGCTCGCGCTGCGCGACGCGATGGCGAGGCACCTGCTCGACGCGTTGGGGACGGAGGGACCGGGAGTGCTCCAGCGGCTCGCGGATGAGCACGCGACGATGCTCGACGCGGTGGAGCGAGGTGACGCGGCGGGCGCGGCGGCGCTGCTGCGCGAGCACATCGTGGGGTTCTACCGCGCGTCCGTCTCGGTGCCGGCGGAGGCCGCGCGATGAGCGGCCAGGGCGCGTGTGATTTCACGCCCACGCCGCGCCAGGCGGTTGCCCCATGACGACCGGTGGGAAGGCAACCTCGCTGCGTCAGTCAACTCATCGCCGTGAGGGCAGCCTCATGAGTGCCGAGATTGCCTCGCGAGGACGCGCGCTCACGTCCCCACTCCAGGAGGTTGCCCCATGACGACCGGTGGGAACGGAGCCTTGCTGCGAGAGTTGGCGGCGGTGCTTCCCGCCGAGGCGCTCGTCACGGACGCGGACGTGCTCGACGCGCACCGGAGGGACCAGGCTGAGTGGGCCCCCGCGGGCATGCCCCAGGTCCTCGTGCGCGCGACGTGCACGGAGGATGTGCGCGCGGTGCTGCGCATCGCCTCGGCACGTCGAGTCCCCGTGGTGCCTCGGGGCGCGGGCTCGGGGCTGTCTGGCGGAGCGAACGCGCTCGATGGGTGCATCGTCCTGTCGTTGATGCGGATGAACCGCGTGCTGGAGGTCGACGCGAAGGGGATGCTCGCCGTCGTGCAGCCCGGTGTGCTGAACGCGGAGGTGAAGGCCGCCGCCGCCGCGCACGGGCTCTGGTACTCGCCGGACCCGGCGAGCTGGGAGTTCTCCAGCCTGGGCGGCAACCTCGCCACCAACGCGGGCGGACTGTGCTGCGTGAAGTACGGCGTGACGGGGGACGCGGTGCTCGGACTCGAGGTCGTCCTCGCGGATGGCTCCTTGGTGCGCACAGGCGGGCGCACGGTGAAGAACGTCGCGGGCTATGACCTGACGCGTCTGTTCGTCGGCTCGGAAGGCACGCTGGGCGTCATCACCGAGGCGACGCTCAAGCTGCGCCCCAAGCCGCCCAAGGCGACGACGCTGGTGGCCACCTTCCCCACGCTCGCGAGCGCGGGCGCGGCCGTCACGGACATCATGGCGCGCACGCGTCCGTCGATGCTGGAGCTGATGGACCAGGCCACGTGCCGCGCCGTGGAGGCCTACAAACCCCTGGGTCTGGACGTGGACGCGGCGGCGTTCCTCCTCGCGCGCTCGGACGCGGGCGGCGAGCAGGGCGTGGCGGAAATCGAGGCCATGGCGAGCTGCTGCGAGGCCACCGGGGCGACCTTCGTCATGCACACCTCGGATGAAGCCGAGGGGGAGCTGCTCCTCACCGCGCGCCGCCTCGCGTACCCGGCGCTGGAGCGGCAGGGCGCCACGCTGCTGGATGACGTGGGCGTGCCGCTGTCGCGAATCCCGGAGCTGTTCGCCGCCGTCGAGCGCATCGCCGCCGACCGGGGTGTCCTCGTCGGCACCTTCGGTCACGCGGGTGATGGGAACATGCACCCCACCGTCGTCTTCGACCGCCAGGACGCGGCGGCGCTGGAGCGGGCGCGCGGGGCGTTCGACGACATCCTCGGCGCGGCGCTCGATTTGGGCGGCACCATCACCGGCGAGCACGGAGTGGGCGCGCTGAAGCAGCCCTTCCTGGGCCGGCAGCTGGGGGAGGAGGGGCTGCGGCTGCACCGCCGCATCAAGGGGGCGATGGATCCACTGGGCATCCTCAACCCCGGCAAGGTGCTCTGAATCACCACGCCTCGCGCGGCGCGTGGGCCTTCGACGCGCCGCGCATTTCCCGTGGAATCGCGCACGGTTGTTCGCCGACCCGGGAGGTCGGTCGAATATCGTCATCGACGATGTCGAGACCTCGCTCCTGGCTCCGACATTTCGATGAACGCGCTCCAATGGAGGGGCGCGGTGCCAAGAGAAAGAGGGAGCCACCCATGAAGTACATGCTCATGATGAACACCCCGACCGGCGGGGCGTACCAGGTCGCCAGCTGGCCGCAGAAGGACCTCCAGGCGCACATCGCGTTCATGAAGGGCTTCGCGAAGAAGCTCGGCGCCTCGGGCGAGCTGCTGGGCGCCGAGGGCCTCGCCGGACCCGACCAGGCGAAGAGCGTGCGGGCCGGGGCGGATGGCAAGCCCATCACCGATGGCGTGTTCCCGGAGTCAAAGGAGTTCCTCGCGGGCTACTGGATTGTCGAGGTGGAGAACCCCGAGCGCGCCTATGCCATCGCCGCCGAGGCCTCCGCCGCGCCCGGACCTGGTGGCAAGCCGCTCAACCTGTCGATTGAAGTGCGGCAGGTGATGAGCGGTCCCCCTCCCGACATCGCGTGATGGGGGTCGCGGAGCACGTCCAAATCGAGCACCTGCTGCGCGAGCATGCGCCGCGGGTGCTGGGCGCGGTCATCCGGCGGTTTCGAGACTTCGGAGCCTCGGAGGACGCGGTCCAGGAAGCGCTGCTCGCGGCGGCCCTGCAGTGGCCTCGCGAGGGCGTGCCGGACGACCCGCGCGCGTGGCTGATTCAGGTCGCCTCGCGGCGCATCACAGACCATGTGCGTGCGGAGGCGGCACGTCGCCACCGCGAGGAGCTGGTCGTCAGCCTGGTGCCGCCGGAGCTGCAGCTCGTGCTCTCGCTGGACAGCGACGAGGCGCTGGGGCGGGACGATGCGCTCGTGTTGCTGTTCATGTGCTGTCACCCGGCGCTGTCGACGACGTCCGCGATTGCGCTGACGTTGCGCGCGGTGGGCGGCTTGACGACGGCCGAAATCGCCAAGGCGTTCCTCGTCCCCGAATCGACGATGGCGCAGCGAATCAGCCGCGCCAAGCAGACCATCAAGAGCTCAGGGGTGCCGTTCCAGAAGCCCACGCCGGAAGAGACCGCGCAGCGATTGGGCACGGTGCTGCACGTGCTCTACCTCATCTTCAACGAGGGCTACACGGCGACGTCCGGTCCGGAGCTGCATCGCACGGACCTGTCGGGCGAGGCGATTCGCCTGACGCGCTTGTTGCACACGCTGCTGCCCGAGGACGGCGAGGTGGCGGGGCTCCTCGCGTTGATGCTGCTCACGGACGCGCGCCGGAAGGCGAGGACGGGGGCGGCGGGTGAGTTGATTCCGCTCGACGTGCAGGACCGGACGCTGTGGGACGCGAGGATGATTACCGAGGGAATCGCGCTCATCTCCGCGACGCTGTCGAAGGGCTCGCTGGGGATGTACCAGGTGCAGGCGGCCATCGCGGCCGTGCATGACGAAGCGGCGCGCGCGGAGGACACGGACTGGCCGCAAGTGCTGGCGCTCTACGGCGTGTTGATGCGCCTGTCCGACAACCCGGTGGTGGCGCTCAACCACGCCATCGCGACGGCGATGGTGCTGGGGCCGGAGGCGGGGTTGGTGCTGGTGAAGGGGCTGGATGAGGAGGGGCGGCTGGAGGGGAGCCATCGGCTCGATGCGGTCCGCGCGCACCTGTTGGAGCGAGCGGGGAAGCACGAGGCGGCGGTGGAGCACTACCGGAAGGCCGCGGCGCGCACCACGAGTCTGCCGGAGCGGAACTATCTGCTGACACAGGCGGCGAGGCTGAGCGACGCGAAGAAGTAGCGCGCGACGGACACTCTGGCGCGGCGCGGCGAACCGGTGACGGCCGAGTGGAAGGAAGGGGAAGCCGCTATGCCCTGAGGTGCATGCCGCGAAATGCGGAGCCTCGACTAGCGTTCCTGGACGGTGAGGGAGTTGGGGCTCTTTCATCGACGAGGGGGAAGACCATGTCCACCACCCATGTCATTCGACGTGGCGAGTGCATGTTGCTGGTCGCACGGCGCTACGGAATCCTGGACTACCGGCAGGTCTACGAGCATCCGGCCAATGCGGAGCTGCGTCGCAAGCGGCCCAATCCGAGCGTGCTCTATCCCGGGGACACGGTGTTCATCCCGGAGCCGCGCCCCTCGTTGATGCCGCTCTGTGAAGGGTTGCCGCGCTCTCTCACTGTCAATGCGAGTGCCCGCTATCTGCGGCTCGAGTTGCGAGACGACGTGGGCGCACCGCTCGCGAGCAGGCCTTATCTGTTGTTGTTCGGTCCCCGGGTGGTGGAGGGGGAGACGGACGGAAACGGCCTCCTGGTGCAGCGTGTTCCGCTCAGCGCGAGTCGTGCCGAGCTGGAGTGTGAGGACCAGTGGTGGGAGCTGGAGCTGGGCACGCTGCGTCCCATGCACGACGTGCCGGATGACGGTGTCGCGGGGGCGGAGGCCCGGCTCATCAACCTGGGGTACGCGCTGGCGCCGACGGGGCGGATGACGCTGGAGCTGCGCAGCGCGCTTCGAGCCTTCCAGCACCGCAATGGCCTGGCCGTCACGGGTCGGTTGGACGCGGAGACGTCGACAAGGCTCGAAGCGTTGCACGGGAGCTGAGGCATGACGGCGAAGGCGGCGAAGAGGCGGGGCGGGGCGGAAGCGGAATCTCCGAAGAAGGTCGCGGTGGCGACGGCGCCGGAGCGAGAGGCGCACCACGCGACGCTGAGAGAAGCGCAGTGTACGGACTGCGCGGTGGGACTGCTGCGGCAGTACGTGAGTGCGAGCCTGCGCAGGCAGGGGAAGGCGGACCCGGGGAACCGACGGTTCCACTTGAAGGGTGACGAGGCGCTGGAGTTCTCGCGGACGACGCCCCTGGCGCTTCAGCTCGTGGGACTGCGTCGGGAGCGCGGCGTGGCCCCGGGGTTCGAGGACCTGCTGCTCGTGCTCTATGACCCGGCGCTGCTCGTGGATGCGGAGCGGCCCCTGCTCGATGCGGAGGGCTTGCGCGAGGAGAACCTGGAGGACGCGCAGGCGTATGTGGACGCGGTGCTGGAGGACCGCGTGCACGTGCCACCGAGGGACTGGCCATTTCCGGGCGTGGATGTGTCCTGTCCGAAGTGCAAGCACTGGCGCGTGGCGATGTTCCCCCTCAGCACGGAGACAGGCCACTCTCCGGAAGAGGCCGCGCGGGGAACGAAGTCCCTTCACCTGAGCGCGATAGCGCCGGGGCTCTACAACGCGCACTTCCGAATCGCACCGCACGAGGAGGGAGCGGAGTCCTCTCCCGCACCGAGACGCTCTGACGACGCGCCTCCCGAGAAGAAGAACCAGTCCAACCGAGTCGCGCTGCATGAGGAAGATGCGGCGTCGCCCGTGCTGCGACTCTCCGAGGACGCGATACCCGTGAGAAGGCGTCACCTCATCGCTGAGTTGTTGAAGTCCGCGCAGGCGGCACACGACCAGGAAACAGACGAGGTGATTCGAGTGGGCTTCCTCGAGAAGGACACCGCGACGAGGAAGTCTCAGGCGGGGCCCGCGCTGAACGATGCGGACGTGTCGGTGACGGAGCCCCAGTCACGGACCGATGCCGCGCGAGTGGCCGAGCACCGGAAGCGCCAGGCCGTGTCAGTCTTCGAGGCGTTCAAGGCGAGGCTCGAAGCACAGGAGCGGTGTCTCCGTTTGGAAGATGCAAACGGGACGGAGACGCAGGACTTCACGGCACAAGGCAACGTGCTGTCTCATCTGGAAGTCGTGGAGGACGAGACGGCTCCGATGAAGTCGGGCCTGCGGTGTGTCTTCAAGACACCCCCGTCGTCTCCGCCGAGGACGCTGCGACTGACGGCGGAGTCCGTGCTCGTCACGCTCGGCACGACGAGTGGCGCGGGCTTCCATCCACCCGGAGTCGGAGGGCCGGGCGGCGAGGCCCGCCAGGTGTTCCGCTCACCCGAGGACTTCAAGACCTTCCTCCGGATGGCGGTGCTGTCGAAGCGAGCGCTCTGTCCCGCGCGCCAGTCGACCTGCACCGGGTCTCGAGGATGCCCGACTCGAATCCAGGACCTGGAGCCCTGTGACTTCGGAGCCTGTGGCTTCAGGTTCGACTACGTGCTGGCCGAGACGACTCGCGCGAACATGGAGGCGCTCGTGTCCCGACTGGGTGGCCCGGACTGGGACGCGCTCTTCGCGTCGTCCTGAGCCTCCCCAGTTGCGCGATATCGAAACAACGACTCAGCTCCGGACGGTGGCGTGCTCGGTGGCCCAGTTGAGGGCGAGGTCCGCGACGGCCTCCCAGCCCGGCTGCGCCACGGTGTAGTGCGAGCGGCCCTTGAGCTCCACGTACTCCGTCACCGCCTTCGACTTCGCGTAGCGCTTCACGTTCTCCC